>CAYRXS010000292.1:0-7849 GCA_964428225.1 uncultured Planctomycetaceae bacterium | reverse complement strand
CCCGCAGATGAGCAGGGCCAAGGCCATGTAGAAGGCGGGGCCGGCCTCCCACGTCATCAACAGGTGCCCCGCCGCCATCAGGGCACCTCCGAGGACGACGGCCCTCCTCGCTCCGATCAGCCGGTCCGCGATCAACCCCCCGAAGAAAGGCATCATGTACACGAGGCCGCCGTACGCGCCGAAGATCGCGTAGGCCGTCGTGTCGTCGTACATGAGGAAGCCCTTCACCATGTAGTAGACGAGCAGCGCGCGCATCCCGTAGAAGGAGAAGCGCTCCCACATCTCCGCGAAGAAGAGCGTGTAGAGGCCCGTGGGGTGGCCGAAGAGCGTCGGCAGCTTCGCGGGATCGGTGGGAGAATGCGCGGCGGCGGCAGTCATGGGAACCTCCTGAGGGCCGTAGGAGATACGAAGCGCCCCGGAGGGTCAACAACGACCGTCGGTAAGTGCACCGCGGACCGTTTCAGTTCCGTCGACACGGGGCTCCGCGCTCCGTATCGTTGCCGAGGCGACGTCGGCGGCGTACCGGAGCGGCACGCGCGCCGACGAACGAAGGTTCCCGACGGCTCAGTTCACGAGGATCTCGAGATGTGTCGACTCCGGCCCGGCTCGCTCGCCCACGGTCTCGTCTGGTTGGCGGCGCTCCCGCTCGCGGGGTGCGGCCTGTTCGCCGGAGCGGAGGAGCTGCCGACGCCGAACGTCCTGTGGATCATGATGGACGACTGCCGCGCCGACGCCCTGAGCTGCTACGGCCGGCCCTGGGCAAGAACGCCGCACATGGACGATATCGCCCGGCGCGGCGTGCGCTTCGACGTCGCCGTCGTGCAGAACCCCGTGTGCGTTCCCTCGCGGGCCTCGATGAAGACGTCGCGGTATCCGCACGCGCTGGGAATCATGGCGATGGGGAAGCCGGCCGAGATCCCGCCCCGGTATCCCGCTCCGGAGAATCCTCCCCCGCCCAACCTGCTCGGACTCTGGACGCAGGCCGGGATCCAGCCGGTGAGCGTCGGCAAGCGTCATTTCGCCAAGGAGGCCTGGGAGGATCGCGGCGACGTTCCTCCCCTGATCGACTTCCGCGGCGGCGCGCGCTCGCCGGAGCTGGCGGCGCGGATGGAGGAACACGCCGGCGAGAGCGACTTCCCCGCGGTGAAGACGAAGACTCACGGCTGGCAGATCGGGGGCGTGCTGCCGATCGAGCCGGAGGAATCGCAGACCGGATTGCTGGGCGACGAGGCGGTGGCGGTCCTGCGAGAGCTCGTGGCCCGCGAGGAGCCCTTCTTCCTCCGCGTGTCCTTCCACGCTCCCCACGTCGCCTGCTCCGTGCCGCCCGCATTCCTGATCGACCCCGCGACGATCCACCTGCCGCTACCGACGGACGAGGAGCTGGCGTCGAAGCCCCGGTTCGAGCGGGAGCGCCTCCACGTCTACGCCGGTGGGCTCGATCTTGACGAGCGGCAGATCGGCATCGCGCGCGGCACGTACTACGGCATGGTTTCGGAGGTCGACGCGCAGGTGGGGCGACTCGTCGAGGTGCTCGAGGAAGCGGGCGAACTCGACCGCACGGTCATCGCCATCAACTCGGACCAGGGCTTCGGCCTGGGCGAGCACGGTCTCTGGAAGAAGCGTGCGTTCTACGAGCAGAACGTCCGCGTGCCCTTCGTGCTGAGCGCCCCGGATCGGCTACCGGGCGGAGAGGTGGTCGCGGATCCCGTCGAGATGGTCGACTTCATGCCCACGTTGCTGGAGCTGTCCGGGCTCGAGGTCCCCGAGGGCGTCGCGGGTCGGAGCCTGGTGCCGCTGATCCGCGGCGACGAAGAGGGCCGAACCGCCTGCTTCGCGGAGATCGATCACGCCCGCTCGATGTACCCCGAGCTGCGCGGCACGGGCCGCCGGGTGATGGTCCGCACCGAGCGCTGGAAGATGGTCATCTTCCTCGACGACCGGGTCGCGGACGAGGACGGTTGCCTCTACGGCCTGGAGAACGACCCCGGCGAGACGACCAACCTCTTCCGCGCGAAGGAGCACGAACCGGTTGTCCGGGAGCTGAGAGAGCTCGCCCGCGGCTGGGCCGGCCTCGACTGATCAGGACCGGTGCATGTGCAGGTCGAGCTGCGGGAACGCGATCTCGATCTTCTTCTCCGCGAACTTCTTGTAGATCCCCGTGAGCAAGGCGTCCACCGCCCGCCCGCGTAGCACTGGCTCGGGAATCCAGCAGAGCAGCTCGAAGTCGAGCGAGGATGTCCCGAAGAGACGGAACCGGACGCGCGGCTCGGGATCCTTGCAGACCATCTCCTCCTCGTCCGCCACCTCCATCAGCATCTCGCGGACGAGGTCCACGTCCGAGCCGTAGGCCACGCCCACCTTGGCCCGCACGCGTCGCTTGAGGTGCCGCCCGCTGGACTCGTTCAGGATCTTGGCCGCGCCCATCGCCGAGTTGGGGATCGTGACCTCGATGTCGTCGCGGGTCAGGAGCCGCGTGGAGCGAAGGCCGATGTGCACCACCTCCCCTCGCTCGCCACTGTCGAGCACGATGAAGTCTCCCATGCGATACGGCGCGTCGGCGAGGATGAAGACGCCCGCGAAAAGGTTCGAGAGCGTGTCCTTGGCCGCGAAGCCGATGGCGAGGCCCGCGATCCCCGCCGAGGCCAGGAAGGCGGACACATCCGCGTCCCAGGCCTTGATCAGGAAGTAGACGCCGAGGACCATCACGAGGACCTTGGCCAGGTTCTCGAAGAGGGGAAGCGTCGTCGGCTCGATGACCTGGAAGCGCTTCGTGTCCTTGCTCAGCACGCCGAGCATGAGCGCGGTGAACCGCATCGCGAAGATCGCCCAGACGATCACGAGGATCGTGAAGAGCAGGCCGCGGATCAGGAACTCCCAGTCGGTCCCGACCACCACGCCTTCCGCGTCGTGCTCGGTCAGCTCGAGCTGCAGGACCGCGAGCTGGATCCCCAGCATCACCACCGTGACCTGGATGGGACGGTGGAACATCGCGAGGAGCCGGTCGTCCATCGCGGTGGTCGTGCGTCGCGTCAGCACGCGCAAGACGCGCCCGACGGTCCAGTCGATCACGAAGGCGGCCACGAAGGCCAGGACGATGATGACGCCGGCGCGCAGCCAGGGCTCGTCCGTGAAGAGATCGAGCAGTTCTTGGAGCTTGTCCATCGGTGGCTTCGATTCGAGCTAGCGCTGCACCGGATTCGCCCCCGCCGCCGGCAGCGTTCTCGGACGGAGGGGGAGGGTCGGAGCGACAGTATAGTCCCCGACCGCGCCGGAGACGCCGACTCGCCTGATCACTCCACCACGGCGTGCCGGATGGCCTCCATGCATTCCCTCACCCGGTCGAGGTGCGTGCGGAAGTGCAGGACGCAGATGCGGATGACGTACCGGCCGTCCAGGGTGGTCGGGGTCAGGAAGACGCGCCGCCCGGCGTTGACCCGCCGGCGGATCTCCTCGTTGAGCGCGGTCAGCTCCGCCCCGTCGAGGCCGGGGCGGCGGAGGCGGAACGCGAGGATCGAGAGCTGGGGCTCCGCGACGATCTCCAGCTCGTCCTCGATCTCGTCGTTCAGCACGCGCAGCTCGTCGGCGGCCCACCGGGCCAGGTCGAGCTTCTCGTCCAGGTTGCGGCGGAAGGGCTCGACGCCGTGCATCTTGAACGGCAGCCAGACGCGCAGGCCGCGGAAGTCGCGGGAGAGCTCCGGGGAGATCTCGCAGAAGTCGACGAGCTCGGGATCTTCCTGCATCTCCGGCATGTACGCGCCGCGGACGCGGTGCGCGCGAACGAGGTCCTCCTGCCGGCGCGCCAGCAGGCAGCCCGTTCCGTAGGGCAGGAAGAGTCCCTTGTGCGGATCGAGCGTGATCGAATCCGCGCGCTCGATGCCCTTCATCGCTTCCCGACCCCGCTCGGTCAACATGAAGAACCCGCCGTACGCCCCGTCCACGTGCAGCCACAGATCCTCGCGCTCCGCGAGGTCGGCGAGGCCGTCCAGGTCGTCCACCGCCCCCGTGTTCACGGTGCCCGCGTGGCCGACGAGCGCGAAGGGGCGGAGTCCGGCGGCGCGATCCTCGCGGATGCACTCCTCGAGCCGGTCGAGGCGGACCCGGAAGTGCGAGTCGACGGGAACCTCCCGGACGTGCTCGACCGGGAACCCGGCCAGCATCGCGGCCTTGGCGATCGAGTGGTGCGCCTGATCGGACGTGTAGATCGTGGCGGTGCGGAAGTCGTCCGGCAGGCGGCAGCGCCGCGCGGTCACGATCCCCGACTGATTGGCCAGCGAGCCCCCCGTGGTGAGGAATCCCCCCGCCTCCGGCCCGTAGCCCACGATCTCGCAGAACCAGCGGATCACGTTGGCCTCGATCCGGGCCAGGCCGGGAGCGGCGATCCAGACGCCGACGTACCGGTTGATCGCATCGGCGATCAGGTCCGCGACCGCGGAGTGGGGCAGCCCGCCGCCGGGAACGTAGGCCAGGTAGCCGGGGCTCGCGGTGTTGTACGTCACCGGGAGCAGGCGTTCGAACAGATCGCGCAGCAACGCCTCGGGGGGCTCGCCGCTCTCCGGGAGACCCTCGATCAGCGAGCGGGCGAGCTCTTTCGCTCCGTCGGAATTCCAGACCGGCTGCTCGGGAAGCGAGTCGATGTGGGGCGCGACGTGGTCCATCGCGAGCTCCACCAGGCGGCGCAGCTCGTCGCCGGACAGCTCGAGGCTCGTGTCGGGAGGATCCACGCGTGATTGCCTAGCGCCCCTGCTCGGAGAGAATGGACACCCCCGTCACCGGCGTCTCGATCCGGGGGAGATCGTGCCAGATGGGGAAGGAAGGGTAGATCCCCACCGAGTTCGAGGTTCCCCCACCGTCCGTGGTGAGGAAGAACATCCTCCCGTGGCCGAAGGCCTCGGCGACCGAGACGAGCGCGATTCCCTCGTTGTTCGCTACCCGCGGACCCAGCCAGATCCGCGCGGCGGGCAGGAGCTTGATCGTCCCCGAGCCGAGGGGCGAGAGCAACAGGACCTGGAGCCGGTCGTCGGGATCCGAGGTCCTCCAGTCGTAGTTGTGCCAGGAGAGCAGCGCGCCGTTCGAACGGTCGAATTCGAGCCCCGCGATCTCCGTCTGTCCCGTCTCGTACTCCCCCACGAAAGCGTAGGTCCCCGCCGGCGAGCCCACCCGCCGGTCCAGGTCGACGACGAAGACGTGGCCGTTGCTCTGCAGTCCCGCGAAGAAGAGACCGCCAGTCTCGAAGACGCTCGCCGGATACGGATCGCCATTCCGGTCGACGAAGCCCCCGTGGGCGAGCCAGTCATCGGGCACGAAGGTCAGGGCCTCCAGGCCCGAGTTGGCCGCCCCCGACTGCATCTCGAGGATGGTCCAGGTGTTCGTCAGGCTCACCACTCCGAGGTTTCCCGAGACGTCGTACTCGCGGACGAGGCGGCGGCCGCCGCCGTCCCGCTCCACCCCCACGAAGATCGCCTCATCGTCCCAGCCCGCCTGGGTGATGGCCTCCGTGTCATCGCCGACGATCCACTTGGCCGCGTAGCCGCCCTCGAAGTCCACGGTCCACGAGGCGGCGTCGAGGGGATCGAGGCCGCTCCCGCAGCTCATGCGCCAGACGATGCCGGAGTTGGAGACGAGCCAGAGCTTCTCCCGCGTGGGGTTCCACACCGCGCCGCTCATGTTGTTGCCCATGTCGGGCTGCGTGATGTCCACGCGCTCGCTCTCGCTGCCCCCCGGCCAGGGCTTCTCGCCGGCGGGTGGCCGACCGCCACCGGCGCTCGGGACGAGCAAGGCGAGCGCGAGGCACGCGATCCCCCACCCCTTCGTTCGTTTCTCGTGGACCATCGTGATAGCCGATCGAGGATACGGGCCGGCTCTCCGACCGTCCAGCCGGCGCCTCGGCCGGGGAGCGCCGATCGCGGAGCCGTGCGTCAACGCGGCAGGACGCGAATCTCCACGGCCTCGAGGACGTCCCTCGCCGTCGTGATCCCCGCGAGATCGCGGGTCACCTCCCCCGTCGTGCCGGGCACCGTGCGTCCGAAGAGCTCGGGCACGAAGCGAGCCCCGGGAGTCACGGTGATCTCGGCCCGGTAGAGGAGGGACGGTTGCCCCGCGTAGTCCGTGTCGACGTACCCGCTGGCCTCGTCGACTTGCGGGAAGCGCTCGTTGAAGTCCGCGGAGATGTTCACCTCGATCCACAGGATCCACCGGCGGCCCGGCTCGAGGTCGGTCGTCCAGCGGAAGTCGCGCTCCGTGGACGTGGGCCGGGTGACCCCGTCGGGAGCCGGCGCCTCGGGGCGGGGATAGCCCCGGTTCCCCGTCTCCTCGCGATACACCTCGTACCACCGGGGCAGGGAGTCCGGAGACTCGGACTTGCCGTTCCACGCTCCCGCTCCGGCGCAACGAGTGACGAAGAGGGTCCGGCGCGAGCCGTCGAGGGGATCCTCGAGCCAGACGGCGAGCTGCGCGGGCTTGCCGAAATAGGACTGGAGGATCAGCTCGGTGTCCTGGGAGACGTCGAGCTCCAGGATCGCGCGCTCGGGCGTCGTCGAGCATGCGGCGAGCAAGACGGCGCAGGCGATCGCGATGCGGGCGATCATTCCTTCCACCTTCCCCCCGTGAAGTCGGGGATCTCCACGCTGGCTCCTCCGTCCCGGATCGACTGCGCCGACAGGGGCATGATCGCGCTCCACGTCGCGCTGTCGTAGACGTCCACGAAGGGCTCGCGATCCCAGCGCACCATCTCCACGAAGTCCGAGACGACGAAGTAGTCCCCGCCGCCGTGTCCGGTCCGGCGCGCCTCGTCCCCGCGCTCTCGCCAGTACTCGTGGTCGTGGCTCTCGAGGTAGCCGTCCGCCGCCTCCCACCGGTGGGAGGGCGAGCGCCCCTCGAGGTAGACGCCCTGGCGCGAATCGTAGACGCCCTTCGTGCCCTGGATCAGGCAGAAGATCGACGCGGGCCGCGGAGAGTCGGAGTCGTAGTAGACGGTGATCAGCTTGCCCTTCGCGGTCTTGATGAGCGTGACGCACATGTCGCCGCACTTCCAGTCGATCTTCCCCGCCGCGCTGTCCGGGCCGAAGCGCGACCCGGAGTAGGCGCGGAGGGCCGCGGGCTCGCTCATCGAGCTGGTCAGCGAGACGAGGCGATCGCCGCGGTTGACGTTCATCCACTTGGCCACCGGACCGAGGGCGTGCGTCGGATAGAGGTTGCCGAAGAGCTTCGCCTTGGACTCGCCGCGCCACGTCAGCGAGCCGTCGGGCTCGAAGCGCAGGTGGCGGCAGTCGTGGATGTAGGAGCACTCGGCGTAGTAGGGGTCGCCGAACATCCCGGCCCGCGCCATCTCGAGCACCATCATGCGCTGGCGCGCGTAGCAGTAGTTCTCGAGCAGCATGTACCGCTTGCCGGTCGCCTCCTTCGTCCGGACCAGGTCCCGGCACTCGTCCATCGTGTGCGCGCCGGGGACCTCGCTGCCGACGTGCTTGCCGGCGTTCATCGCGTCCACCGCCATCACCGCGTGCCACCTCGCGGGAGTCGCGATGAGGAGCGCGTCGAAGTCGTCTCGCTCGAGCATCCGCCGGTAGTCGTACTCGTCCTTCAGAAAGCCCGCCGGCGTGTTGCCCCGGGCCCGGCGGACGAGCTCCTGGGCTCGCTCCAGGTGGGGCCGCTTGATATCGCAGATCGCGGGCACCTCGGTGCCGGGGATCGCGAGCAGGATCTTCAGCAGCCCCGTTCCTCGCCCCCCCACGCCGACGAACGCGATTCGCGCGGGAGCGGGCTCCCGACTCTCGGCCCAACCTCGCAGCCTCGGGCCCAGGACGAGGGACGCGCCCGCCGCGCCCAGGAGACCTCTTCGATCGATCCGGGG
>CAYRXS010000291.1:0-7863 GCA_964428225.1 uncultured Planctomycetaceae bacterium | reverse complement strand
CTAGACGCGATCGCCCGCAGGCCAGGGCGAGGAGCATCACCGCCCCGCTGAGCACCGTGCGTCCCCGTCCCGTCGAGCCCGTCATCGCTTGGTCACCAGAGTGACGGGCTTCCCCGCGGACAGGGAAAGCGTCACGTCTCCGGTGTATTCGAGATTCACGTACGTCTCGCCGCCTTCGCGCAGCGAAACGCCCTTCATCTCGAACGGCATGTCCACCTCGACGACCTGGTCCACGGCGGAGCGGAACCTGGCAACGATGCGCTCCTCGCTCCAGTGGAGCCGCTCGACCTCGACCTGACCGCGGCACAGGACGCCCTCGATCGTCCCCGTTGGCCAGGCGGTGGGCAGGGCGGGCAGGAGGGTGATCCGACCGGGCTCGGACGCGACCAGCATCTTGATGATCACCGCGGGCATGCCACCGCTGATGTCCATGTTGAACAGCGAGCGGTGGTTGTGCATCGACGCCAGGTTGGAGAGCCAGTAGCGGTCCACGAGGTGCTGAACGCAACGGTACGCGAGCTCGCCCTCGCCGAGGCTGGCCGCCGCCTGGCCTAGCTGCACGAGGCCGAAGGACATGAAGCCCGAGCTCTCCTTCCAGTGCGTGTCGAGCTTGATCTCGATGATCTTGGTGAACGCGGCGCGCAGCTCGGGATCCGCGGCGATCTCCTCCGGCAGGCCGTCGTAGAGCGCGTAGAGCTGGGAGGTGTGCCGGTGCTTCAGGTTGTCGGTGAGCTTCGGAGTCGTCCACTCCTGGACCACGCCCTCCGGGCTGATGAGGTAGTCGGGCAGCTTCTCGAGCATCGCCTGCCAGGCGGGGATTCGCTCCCAGTTCACGCCGAGCTCGCGGGATGCCGCGATCGTGTTCCGCAGGAGCTCCCGGCACGCGGCGATGGACATCGTGGCGTTGAACGAGCCCTGCGATTTCGAGTTGCTCGGCCAGTTCTCCGGGGACTGGCAGGGGGAGAACACGAGCTTGCCGTCCGGGCCCTCGTACAGGTAGTCCTCGAAGAACACCACCGCCTTCTCCATGAACGGCAGCGCGTGCTCGGCGAGGAACTCGCGGTCGCCGGTGTAGAGCCAGTAGTCGTAGAAGAAGTGCGCCGCCCACGCCGCCCCCCCGACCCAGAACGCGCCCGCGAAGGTGGGGGCGAAGGCGTTGTTGAAGCCGTGGGTCGAGGAACGCGACGGCAGCACGATCCCCCGCGCCCCGAAGATGCGCTCGGCGTTCATCTCGAGGTAGGGGGCGATCTCCTCCATGTACGACGTGTACGCGAGCATGAGCTCGGGCATGTTGCCCATGAGCATGCTCGCGATCGCCGACGGCACGTTGCCGTTGTGGGTGAAGTCGCTCGCCCAGCCGGGGCTGTAGGTGCCGCCCCACACGCCCTGCAGGACGGGAGGCAGCTCGCCGGTGCAGGAGATGATGTTGTAGCGAGCGGCGTCGAATTCCTTCTCGATGAGGGCGCGGTTCGGATCCTCGCGCTTCGAGCTCGCGATGAGCTCCTCGGTGGTCCGGGCATGGTCGTCGCCGCCGCCGAGGTCGAGCCGCATGCGGTCGAAGAGCGCGGCGTGCCGCTCGACGTGGCGGGCGAGGAGCGCGTCGAAGTCGGCGGGCAGGGCGGCGAAGCGCTCCCTCATCGCGTCCAGGCGCGAGTGCTCGGGGTCGTACACCACCCCGAGGTCGACGACTACCAGGGCGCGGTCGGTCCGCACGGCTTGCAGTGTGCTTCCTTCCGTGATCACCGCCCCCTCATACGTCGCGACCATTACGAGGCCCTCGAGGGCCTGGATGCTGCCGGGATACGCCTCGGGGAAGGAGTTGCGCCAGGTCAACTCCGGTCCGGTCGCCGCGACCTGGATGTCCGCGACCTTGCTCTCGAAGACGCGATTCGAGCGCTCGATCAGCTTCGCGTCGAGCTTCTCGCTGAGCTGCCGCGGGCGGAGCTCGAGGCGGCAGTCGAGCGCGCCTGGAGGCGCGGTCAGGGACAGCACCGCCACCCCGTCCGCGCGCGACACGAAGAGGCGCCGCTCGAAGGCCCCGCGGTCGTCGGCCCAGTGCACGGTCGCCACCCCGGTGTGGAAGTCGACGGAGCGGGCGTAGTCGCGGACTTCGCCCTCGGCTTTCGTCACGACGCTCAGGTCGAAGGCGGGGACGAAGGGATCCGGGTACATGAAGCCGTTCTGCTCGGAGAGCTCGAACGCAAGCTTCGTCGCCTGGGTGTAGAGCCCCCGGTCGATCAGCCGCCGGATCTCGAACAGCCGCGGCGCGAGCAGCGGCGGCTCCACCGGATCACCCATCGGCAGGAACAGTCGCTCGTGGGTGAAGATGATCGTCTCGTCGAGCGGCCGGCTGAGCACGTTGGCCCCGATCGTGCCGTTCCCGCAGATCAAGCCCTCCTCCCATGTCGCCGCGGGCTGCGCGCTGACGAAGCCGCGCTCGGGAACCGGTAGTGGTCGGGGGGCCGTCGTCTGGGCCGTCGCTAGAGAGCCGGCCAGGAGAATGATCACAACCGTGATGCCGCTACTTCTCCGGCGCGCGCACCGGACGTCTTTCGTTCTCATGTCAGTCCTCCGTCGGGGAGACGACGCGCCCTGTCGCATCGCCCCTCATCATCCCGTTCCTTACGCTTCCTGGAATCGACGCTGGAATCCCCGCCAGGCGTTCATGGACCTCGTGAGCAGCTCGCGGGAAGGGAGGGCGATGTTGTAGCACTGCAGCCCGATCGGGCCGTCGTAGCCCCTCTTCGCCACGGCCCGGAGGAGGGCGTAGTTGTCGAAGCTGCCCTGGTCGAGGGGCTGGATCAGCCGGTCCCAGCCCGCGCCCTTGACCTCGGGACCGCCGTCGGCGCCGCTGATCGTCACGGAGAGGAGATACGGCATGACCGCGTCGAGCCTCTTCTCCAGGCCCTTCTCGCCCTCCTTCCAGAGCCAGTGGCAGAGGTTGAAGGCCGCTCCGAAGTTGCGGCGGTTCACCTTCTTCGACAGGCGGATGCCGTCGTCGATGCTCTCGGCCCAGAAGTTCGCGTGATTGTAGACGGCGATCTGCGCTCCGTGCTCGTGAGCGAGATCCGCGAGACGCCGCAGGATGGGCACGGCGTGCTCGTCACCCGCGGGATCGGAGGGCTTGAACCTCTTGCTGTGGATGTGGACGGTGAGAATGACCCCCCGGTCCTTCAGGAACGTCCCGAGGTACTCCTCGATCCTCGGGTCGTAGGGGTTCTCCTCCGCGTCGATGTTCACCTGGAAGTAGATGGTGCAGACCTTCAGCCCGCGCTCGTGGAGCTCCTCGGCCAGCTTCGGCAGCTGGTCCATGTTGTGACCCTCGAAACCGTCGTACCCGAGCTCCACCAGCAAGGCCGCCTGGTCGGCGGGATCCTCGGGGCTCTTGCCGCGCATGCTGTTGTTGAAGGCGTAGAAGGGATTGCTCAGGCCTCCTCCCTCGTCGCCTTGCGCCGCGCCGTTCGTCGCGGGGACGAGCAGGCCCGCGAGGAGGATCAGGAACCCGACGAGCGAGAGATTGGCATTCATGGTCTCTTCCTATCTGTCTGTTCGGATCGAGCGTCTCAGATGACCCAGGGCTCGCGGACCGGGCGCGTCAGCATGGCGTTGGCGGCGTTGTCGTCGCTGAACCGCTCCGCGTTTGGATCCCACTTCAAGGGGCGGCCGACCTGGATGGAGATGAGGCCGATCTGGCAGAGGGACACGGTGCGGTGTCCCACATCCACGGGCTCGAGGGTCTCTCCGCCGTGCTTGATGGCGTGGATGAAGTCCGCCTTGTCCTCCCGCGTGCCCGCGAAGGTGACCTCGCCGGGCTCGAGGGGCGAGTCGAGGATCTCCTGCGAGCTGGCGGTGAGCTGCTTGCCGTAGTCGGCCTGGAGCCAGCCCTCCGTTCCCTCGATGCGCACGTAAGGCTTGTCGATCAGGTACCGGAGCTGCACCCCGTCGGCGTACTCGTACTCGACCTCGAAGCGGATGATCGTGTTCCACAGCCCCTTCGCGAACTCGCCGGTGCCCTTGACCGACACCGGCCCCGTGCGGTCCGTGCCGTTGGCCCACTGGGCGACGTCGTTCAGGTGCGATCCCCAGTTCGAGATCATGCCGTTGCAGTAGTCCTCGATGCGCAGCCACCCCGGACGCGTCCAGTCCTTCACCGGGTGCACGCGCTGCTCCGTGTAGGGAGCGGGGAAGGCGGGCCCGAGCCAGAGGTCGTAGTCGAGCCCCTCCGGGACGGGCGCGGTCTTCTGGGGGGGGAGGGCGTCGAGCGGCTCGCTGGGGACTCCGGTCGTGATCCGCTCGACCTCGCCGATGTGACCGTTGCGCACCAGCTCGGCCATGCGCCAGAAGATCGGGTTCGTGCGGAACTCGCTGTCGGTGCGGCTCACGACGCCCGCCTTCGCGACGGCGTCGCACAGCGCTCGGCCGTGGGCGATGCAGGTCGTGAGCGGCTTCTCGATGCAGACGTGCTTGCCGGCCCGCGCGGCCATCACGCCCATGGGAGCGTGCCAGTGGTCGGGAGTGGAGATCATCACCGCGTCGACGTCGTCCCGCGCGAGCACCTCCCGGAAGTCGCGGTACGTCCCGCATCCCCGGTAGGTACCGCCCGCCTTATCGCCGTAGAAGCCGTCGACCTTCGCGCGCGCCTGCTCCAGGCGCCACGAGTCGACGTCGCACACGGCCACGACCTGGACGTCCGGCGAGCGCAGGAACTGGTCCAGGTTGGGCCGCATCGCCTGGCGACCCATGCCGAGCATGGCGACGTTGATGCGATTGCTCGGAGCGCGGGCCCCGAAGACGCTCGAGGGCACGATGAGCGGCACGGCGGCCAGCTTGATGAAGTCGCGTCGGCTGTGCCCGGTTCCAGTCTTCATCGAGTATCTCCTCATCGGGTCTCGCGGGTCCCCAGGGTACGGTCGGTGGGCGGGGAGGGAAGCGCCGCCTTCCACCCGGCCCGCAGTCGCTCGCGCATGACCTCCACCAGCGCACGGTTCTCCACACGGCCCGCGACGTTTTCGTTCTCCTGCGGATCGAGGCGGAGGTCGTACAGCTCCACGCCGGCCCGCTCGCCGCTCTCCCGGTGATGCCATTCCACGTAGCGGTGGCTCTCGGTCCGGATGGTGCGGCCCATGTACTCCATCCCGTCCGGGCCGACCCAGATGCCCTCTCGGAGGTACTGGCTGAAGACCGCGGTCTTCCACGGAGCCTCGGGATGCGAGAGGAGCGGCGTCAGGCTGATTCCCTCCAGGTCCGCGGGGAGGGGGAGATCGCACAACTCGCAGAGCGTGGGGAAGACGTCGACGAACTCCACGAACCGATCCGTGGACCGTCCGCCCTCGACGCGTCCCGGCGCCTTGACGACCAGCGGGACGCGCGTGTCGATCTCGTAGTTGGTCATCTTGCCCCAGCTGTTGTGCTCGCCCAGCTTCCAACCGTGGTCGCCCCAGAGGACGACGATGGTGTCGCTCGCCAGGTCCAGCTCGTCCAGGGCGTCCAGCAGCCGTCCGATCTGCGCGTCGACGTAGCTCACCGAGGCCAGGTAGCCGTGCTTCAGCCGACGAGCCTCCTCCTCGGACAGCCTTCCCTCCGCGGGATGCGTCCGGTGCCGGAAGTCGGTGTAGCCCCGGAGCTCGCGCATGTTGTTGATGGCCATGCCGGGGGCGCCCCGCGTTACGAAGTCGTTCTCGGCCAGGGGGAGCGAATCGCGGTCGTAGAGATCCCAGTACCTCTTCGGCGCGTTGAAGGGCAGGTGGGGTCGGTAGTAGCCGACACCGAGGAAGAAGGGCTGCCCCCGCTCCTTCAGCTCCGCGAGCTTGCGCACGGCCCACGTCGTCTGGGCCCCGTCGTAGTAGTCGTCGTCGGGAGCGTCCGGCGCCTCGGTGGCCTGGGCCTTGAGGTAGTAGTGTCCGAGGCGGTCCTTCGCGGTTTCGCCGCGTCCCGCGTCGATCAGGCGTTGCCTCTTTGTCTCCTGGATGGAGCGCCCCTCCTCACCGAGGTACACGGCGTCGGGATCGAAGGGAAAGCCGTCGAGATAGGCGCGCTCGTCCCAGGAAGGCTCGTCCGGGAAGATGTTGTGGTAGATCTTCCCGATGCTCGCGGTGTAGTACCCGTGCCGCCGGAAGTGCTGGGGCAGGGTCAACACGTCCGGAGACACCTCGCGCAGGTCCGTCTTCAGGTCCCAGACCCGGATGGTGTCCGGCCGCTTGCCGGTCATCAGGCTGGCCCGCGACGGGTTGCAGACGGCCGACTGACAGTACGCCCGCTCGAACAGGAACCCCTCGCGCGCGAGCCGGTCCATGTGCGGAGTGATCGCGTGCTCCGCTCCGTAGCAACCCAGCTCCGGCCTCAGGTCGTCCACGGCGAGGAACAGCACGTTCGGAGGTCCCGATGGTGATTCCTGGTCACCGACTCCCGCGCAACCCGCGAGCGCGATGGCGACCAGGATCGCGGCCAGCGTCCGCACGCCGGCCCGGTGCCCGAGCATGTCGATCGCGGTGTCTCTCATACCCTCATCCTCCTGAATCGCCGAGTCGTCGTGCTCTTCCGTCCGGCCGAGTCCGCCACGTCCCCGGTTTGCATCGATCTTGCGTCACCGGCGGCGAGGAAGAGGATAGACTGCGACCGCAGGATTTCCGGATCGATGGCCACGATTCCGTACGAACACCCGTTCCCCTCGAGCGACGCCCCCGTGGCCGAGGGCTGCGCGATCGGTGATCCCGGATCCGCCCGGCGCCGCGGAGGACGTTCCGCGGGCGCCCTGCCCTGCGGCTGAGCGGAGCCCTCGAGGTGCTCATGGGCAGCACCCCGGGACGAAGAGCTCGCCGAGAGGAGTATGCCCCGAGGCCCACGCCGATTCTCGATCGGCGCCCACTTCCGAAAAGGAGAGATGGCCGTGCTGTACGAACACCTCGCGGCGGTGCCCGCCGCATTCCTGCTCCTGGGTGCGCTCGCTTCGGCGGACGTGCAGGAGGTTCCGCTGGAGTTTCACGAGAGCGCCGACGTCCAGGGCACGGTTCCCTACGGCTCGGCCGACTCCATGCCCCTGGAGGAGTGCCCACCCGGCGACTGGAAGCTGCCGGAGCTCGTGGGGAAGAAGCCGATGTACGGCCTGCTGGAGCTCGGCGATTCGAAGTACCTGTTCGTGATGGATGCCCGCGAGGCGGGCGGCGAGATCTGCGAGCGCTTCTTCCTCGACCAGAACGGCGATGGCGACCTGACCAACGATCCCGTCATGCAGGCCGAGGCGGAGGAGGTCATTCCCGGCTACTGGATGGCCGAGATCGAGGAGACGGTGGTCCTGGACTATGAGCTCGATGGCGTGCGCCTGCCCTATGTCGTGCGCGTCGGGATCCAGAGCAACGACATGGAAGTGCTCATGGGCGACATTCCCGAGGAGATGCGCGCCGAGATGGACTTCGAGGTGTCGTGGTACGCCAACATCTCGACGGCCTGTCTCTACTCCGGCGCCTTCGAGCTGGATGGCGTGAAGTACCGGATCATGCTCGGCGATACCGACGGCGACGGGCGTTTCGGGGAGCGTGTCTTCGTGGATGATTCGATCCGGTATTCCGGCGGCGGGCTCTACCCGCAGGGTGATCAGTTCTTCCTGACCGCTCGCGAGGACTTCACCTACCAGGATGCGGTCATCCTGGGCGACCTCCTCCTCCTCGGTGACGACGTCTTCGGGGTCGAGGTGAACGTCCCGGATCACAAGCTCGTCCTGACTCCGATCACGGATGGCCTGTCGCGGTTGAAGCTCTCCCATCCTCCGCAGCAGATGCTGTTGCACTCGAAGGACTTCGAGCACTCGGTCATGCTGGTCGACACCGGGTCCGAGGTGCGAGTGCCGGCGGGCGAGTACCGTCTCCT
>CAYRXS010000290.1:0-7900 GCA_964428225.1 uncultured Planctomycetaceae bacterium | reverse complement strand
CCGTCGTCCGCGGCGAGCAGCGCCCCGAGCTGCACCCGCCTCGCCTCGAGCACCTTCCCCTTCGCCCCGACGAGGCGCACGTAGACCTCCGTCCCGTTCGCGACCGCATTGACCGCCGCGCGCTGGACGGGGGTGGCCGCGGCGTCCAGGAGCGTCTCGACGTCCCCGGAGATGATGGGGTAGTCGAGGCCGCGGGTGAGCGTGACGCGGTAGTTGCCCCACCGCTGCTCGACTTCGATCTCGATCATGGCCCCGAAGGCGCCGGGCTCCCGCGCCAGGTCTCCCGCGTCCGGGCCGAAGACCCGGCCGATCCACCCCTCCTGCCACGCGACGAGGCCGAAGGTGATCACGAGCAGGATCCCCAGGAGGCTCGCCCACCGCAGCCCCATGCGGACCGTCGCGGCGTCCTCCCGCTCGAGGGACGGGGCCTGGAGATCCGCGGGGCGCGCGGGACGGACCTGGCTGACGCACTCCACGCGACCCCGCACCGGGGAGAAGAGCGTCTCGACCACCTCGTGCTCGTAGACCTCGATGCAGCGCAGCGTCGACTCCACCGCGTCCGGCTCGAGCGAGGCGTCGACGATCTCCTGCAACCGCTCCACGAACGCCGTCGACACCTCGGGTCCGAAGCGCGATCCCGGGACGATCCGCTCGTCGAGCAGCAGGTTGAACCGGCCACCCTCGAGCTGGAGGTCCGCGTGAGCGAGCCCGAGCGCGTTGAGCCTCCGCACCGCGTTCCGCAGGGTCTCGACGTCGCCCCGTCGCCCCTCGAGGATCCCGGCGAACCACCCGTGGCGAACCGGGCCCCCGGGAGGCCGGGCCGCCTCGCCCTCGTCACGCATCGAGGGCCTCCCGCAGGTCTGCGACGTCGCGGACGGCGAGCCACTCGTCCATGCCCTCGGTCCAGACGAGCGTCTCGGGGGCGAGGTGTCCCTTCTGCCACAGGCGCCGCAGGGCCCCGAAGGACACGGACGGGCTCTGCTGCGATCCGTCCGCGTAGTACCACTCCGTGTCGTCGAACCGCGTCGCCGCGGGGGGATCCGCGCGCTCGGGGAGCTCCGGGGGGGCGACCTGCTCGCTCTCGGGGAGGCGGGTCTCCGTGTCGACCCCGATCGCCACGTCGTGCACCTTGAGTCTCCGATTCGTCTCGACGTGGCGTCGATCGGAGACGATGCGGTCCTTGGCGACCTTCTCCTTCAGCCGGCGGTTCTCCGTCTCCATCCGCCTCCGGCGCGCTTCCTCCACCTTCAGGTTGGGCAGGGCGAGGACCAGGATCAGCCCGATGCAGCTCGCGAATAGCCCCACGAAGAACCAGCCGACCGCCGAGCGACCGCGGCTGTGGGCGATCATGGCGCAGGCCACCCCGAAGGCGAGCCAGATGACGAGATTGATGATTGCTCCTTCCATGTCCCTCCGAATCGCGGCCGCGGCGGATGCGCCGGGTGCGAGCGGCCTCCTCCAAGAGCACCGAGAACGTCCTACTCTCACCCGGATCGAGCATTCTAGCCGGGTTGCCCCTCGTTCCCCAGAGGGCAGAGGCTCCGCGGCGCCCCCGCTCGTATGGCCTCCGTTGCGGGGCAATTCATTCCCCCAAGGCTCTCCAACGAACCACCTCCGGAGTCGTATCCTGCCGGTCCTCCACCGGCCTCCGAGGCCGGCACGCCGATCCCATCCCGATCCCCATGACCACGACCGAATCCACTGCATCGATCGAGCTCGGAGAGACCATCGCCCGGGAGAGCGCCTGGGTGGACGAGCTCACGACGGCCCTGCACGAAGTGATCGTCGGGCAGGACGAGCTCCTGCACGGCCTGCTCCTGGCCCTGCTCACGGGCGGCCACGTCCTCGTCGAGGGAGTGCCCGGCCTCGCCAAGTCGATGGCGGTCGCCGGCCTCGCGGGCGGCGTGCACGGCAGCTTCGCCCGCGTGCAGTTCACCCCGGACCTCCTGCCCTCGGACCTCGTCGGCACCGAGATCTACCACGCCAAGGAGGGCACGTTCAGCGTCCGCAAGGGGCCGATCTTCGCGAACTTCGTCCTCGCCGACGAGGTGAACCGCGCCCCGGCCAAGGTGCAGTCCGCGCTGCTCGAGGCGATGCAGGAGCGGCAGGTGTCGATCGGGGGCGAGACCTTCGAGCTGCCGAGACCCTTCCTCGTGCTCGCCACGCAGAACCCGATCGAGCACGAGGGGACGTACCGCCTGCCCGAGGCCCAGGTCGACCGCTTCTTCCTGAAGCTGGTCGTCGACTACCCGAACGAGGAGGAGGAGCTCGAGATCATGGACCGCATGGCCACGACGAAGGAGCCGCCCACCGTCTCGCCGATCATCGACCTCGAGACGATCGGGCGCGCCCGCGAGATGGTCGACCGCATCCACCTCGACGAGCGGCTCCGCCGCTACATCGTCCACGTGGTGATGGCCACGCGCGAGCCGGAGGCCTTCGGCATGCCCGAGCTCGCCAACTACCTCGTGTACGGAGCCAGCCCGCGCGCCTCGATCTTCCTGTCCCTGTGCTCGCGGGCGAACGCGTTCCTCGACCACCGGGGCTACGTCACCCCGGGTGACATCAAGCGGGTCGCTCCCGACATCATGCGCCACCGCTTGTCGCCCAGCTACGAGGCCGAGGCGGAGGGGCGGACGACCGACGACATCCTCGCCCGCGTCCTCGAGACCATCCCCGTTCCCTGATTCACCGAGACGCCGCCGTGTTACGCGACGCCCGCCGAGGATCCAGGCCGCGAGGGAAGCTCCTCGCCCCCGAGCTCATGGCGAGGGTGCGGCAGATCCAGATCCGCACCCACGGTCTGGTGACCTCCGCGCTGCAGGGTTCCTATCGCTCGAACTTCCGGGGATCGGGCATCGAGTTCGAGGAGGTGCGTCCGTATCTCCCCGGCGACGAGGTGCGTTCGATCGACTGGAACGTCACCGCGCGCACCGGCGGTCCCCACGTGAAGACGTACACCGAGGATCGCCAGCTCACCCTCCACTTCCTGGTGGACACGAGCCGCTCGATGGACTTCGGGAGCGTGGAGAAGACGAAGCGCGACGCGGCGGCCGAGGTCTGCGCGCTGCTCTCCTTCGTCGCCGTCGGCCAGCAGGACCAGGTGGGCCTGACGCTCTTCGCGGACGAGCCCGGCCTGCACCTCGCGCCCGACACGGGCCACAGCCACATCCTGCGCGTGGTGCGCGAGGTGGTGGCGGCCCAGGCCCGCGGCGCGGGCTCGTCGATCCGCGGCGTGCTCGAGCACCAGCTCCGCCACCTGAAGCGTCGCTCGCTGCTCTTCCTCGTCTCCGACTTCCTCGGCGTCGAGACGGACGACTGGGGCGACATGCTCGGCAAGGCCGCGCGGCTCCACGACGTGATCTGCGTGCGCGTCCTCGATCCCTTCGAGGAGGAGCTGCCCGCCGCGGGCGTGCTCCTGATGGAGGACATCGAGACGGGGGGCCGGGTGGAGGTGGACACCGGCTCCGCTCGCGTGCGCGCGGACTGGGTGGAGCAGGCCCGCGAGCGCCGCCGCGCCCTCCTGGACACGCTCCGCAGGGCCCACGTCGAGCTCGTCGAGGTCTCCACCGTCGCGAACGTGGCCGATCCCCTCATCCGGTGCTTCCGGATGCGCGCCCGGCGCGCGGGAGGGGGCGGATGATGCTGCTCCCCGGGCTCCTGTGCGCCGCGATCCTCCAGGGATCCGCGTCCCCCGCGAATCCCGGAGAGGTGGAGCGGCGGCTGTACGCCTCGCCCCCGACCGCGGAGGTCGGCGAGCCCTTCGAGCTGATCCTCGAGGTCACGCGGCCCGCGGGAGGCGGGTCGGCGGGCGCGGCGGCCCCGAACGGCGAGCTGCTCGTCGACGACTCCTGGGTGCTCCTCGACACGAGGCTCGTCCCCTCCGAGCCCGCGCACTCCGACCGGATCGTCACGCGGTGGATCTGGGAGGTGGCCTCGCTCGAGCCGGGCGAGCGGGAGCTCGTCGTCCACGGCCTCCCGGGCGAGGCGAATCCCGACGAGCCATTGATCGAGAGCTGCACGGTGCGGATCGCGGGAGTGCTCGCCGCGAGCGAGGACGCGCCGCGGCCGCTGCGAGGCTTCTCCGCGTCCTTCGGCGCGGCCGAGACCGAGGAGGGCGGGCTGCCGTACTGGGCGTGGATCCTCGTCGGCGTGGTCCTGCACCTGCTCGGGCTCGTGCCGTTTCTCTTCCTGCGCGCCTGGTGGCGCAGGCGCCGGAAGCGGGAGACCCCGGTGCCGCCCCTCGAGCTCCTCGAGCGATTGCGCGGCGACGCCGAGCTCGACGCCGAGCAGCTGCGGGAGCGGCACTACGAGCTGTCCCATCTCCTGCGCGCGGCCACCGACGACCGCCTCGACCGCGATCGGCGCGCGTGGACGGACGAGGAATGGGTCGCGGACCTGGGCGACGATCGATCCCTGGACGAGACCTTCCGGCGCGAGCTCGCCGCGGCGCTGGACGGCTGCGCCCGCGTGAAGTACGCCGACGAGCGGCCGAGCGCGTGGACCGTCGACGAGACGTTCCAGAGCGCCCGCGCCGCCCTCGAGGCCCTGCCCGTCGCCCCCGGCGAGGAGGGTGCGGCGTGATCCCCCTCGCCCTCTTGATCGAGGAGGGGACGCGGAGCGCCGCGCGCGGCGCCCTGCCCCTCGGCGGCAACTACTCGCTGGCCGATCCGCCGTTCCTGCTCCTGATCCCCCTGGCCGTGCTGCTCCTCGCCTGGGGGAGAGCGCGAGGAGGGCGTCCCACCGGTCGCGTTCCCCTCGCCCCGGGGCTCGTCGTCCGCTCGTGGCGCCAGCGGCTCTCGTGGGTTCCGGTCGTGCTGCAG
This sequence comes from uncultured Planctomycetaceae bacterium, assembly GCA_964428225.1. GTDB lineage: Bacteria > Planctomycetota > UBA1135 > UBA1135 > JBFMCU01. Next base: position 3,077 of record CAYRXS010000290.1, on the reverse strand, counting down.
GGGCTCGCCGTCCTCCTGGTGATCGTCAGCCTGTCCCGACCTCTCCGCGGAAACGTCGAGTTCGCGGACGTCACGCAGGGCATCGACATCGCGCTCGTCGTCGACCGCTCGAGCTCGATGCGCTTCGACGACCTCGAGCGCAACCGGTCCCGGCTCGACGTGGTGAAGGACGTGGTCGGGGACTTCGCCGAGCGGAGGATGACCGACCAGGAGAACGCCGCGGACAACGTGGCGCTGATCACCTTCGCCCGCTACCCCCAGCTCCTGTGCCCGTTCACCCTCGACGTGGACGCCCTGCTGGGCTTCCTGGACGGCGTGGGGATCGTCCAGCACCGCGAGGAGGACATGACCGCCATCGGGGTCGCCCTGGCCAAGGCCGTCGCGATCCTCGAGGAGAGCGAGGCGAAGTCCCGCGTCGTCGTGCTCTTGACCGACGGAGAGAACAACCTCCACGAGATCACACCCCTCGACGCCGCCGAGCTCGCCGCGGAGAAGGAGATCCGCGTCCACACGATCTACGCCGGCAAGTACCTCTTCCGCTACGACCCTCTCCGGGGCTTCGTGCCGACCACGGAGCGGCCGGACACGAGCGATCTGCAAACGATCTCCGCGCTCACGGACGGCATCTTCCGCCGGGCGACCGACCGCGACCGTCTCGAGGAGATCTACGCCGAGATCGAGAAGCTCGAGCGCACGGACCGCCTGGAGCAACGCTTCGAGGAGAACTTCGACCTCTATCCGCTCTTCCTCCTGCCCGCCATCGTCCTCTACGTGCTGGCCTGGCTCTCGAACGCCACGTGGGCGAGGAGGCTGCCGTGATCGGCTTCGACCTCCTCCGGCCGGATCTCGGGTGGCTGCTGCCCCTCGCGGCCGTGCTGTTCGTGGCCGGCCTGTGGGGATTCCGCGGCCGACGCGCCCGCCTCCGCCGGCTGGTGGCCCCCGCGCGGCTCGCGCGGTTCGCGCCGGACGCGTCCCGCAGTCGAGCCCTGCTGCGCGTGGCCCTCGCCGCGGCCGGCCTCCTGCTGCTCGGCGTCGGCGCCCTCGGGCCGGTGCGCGGCTACACCTTCGTCGAGACGAGCAGCCACGGCGTGGACATCGTGGTGTGCATCGACGCGTCGCGCAGCATGCTGGCGCGGGACCTGAAGCCGGACCGGCTCGAGCGGGCGAAGCGCGAGGTGGTGGGGCTCCTCGACCGCTCGCGAGGGGACCGGTGCGCCCTGATCGCGTTCTCCGGAGACGCGCGGGAGATCGCGCCCCTGACCAACGACCACCGCACGCTCCGGGCCCTGCTCGACTACGTCGATCCGGAGGACAACCGGGTGGGCGGCACCGACCTCGCGGCCGCGATCCAGCGCGCGCTCGACATGTTCGACGGCCGCACCGGAGCGCACGAGGCGATCGTCGTCCTCACCGACGGCGAGGACCTCGAGGGCCGCGCCGCGGAGATGGCGGTGACGGCCAAGGAGCGCGGCATCCGGGTCTACGTGGTCGGCATCGGAACGGCGGGCGGGGGCAAGATCCCGGTGATGCAGCGCGGCGGGCTCGAGGGATTCCTCCGCGGGCCCGACGGCGAGGAGGTCGTCACGAGGCTCGACAGCGCGACGCTGGAGAACCTCGCGGAGGTGACCGGCGGCGACTTCCGGAGCGCGGAGCAGTCCCCGACGCCGCTCGAGGACCTGTACAACTTCCGCATCTCGAAGCTCGCGGGGCGTGATCTCGAGGGAGGCAAGCGCCGCATTCCCCACGACCGCTACCAGTGGCCCCTCGTCCTCGGGCTCGCCTGCATGCTCGGCGAGGTGGGACTGCGCGAGGCGCGGCGGCGGCGACGGAGGGACGACGAATGATCCGCTCGCCCGCATGCCTCGCGGCCCTCGCGCTCCTGCTCGTGCCCGCGGAGCCCGAGGAGCCGCTCTCCTACGAGCAGGCGATACGGGACATCGTGCGCGAGGAGGGCGACGGGCAGTGGGAGACGGCGCTCGAGGCCGCGCGGGCCCTCCTCGAGGAGGCCGATGCGCGCGAGCTGTCGGAGTACCGGCGAGCGGAGGTGCACTACGCGATCGGCGTGACCCTCGCGCGCCGCGCGGGGATCGAGGAGCCCGACGAGCGTCGGGAGGCTCTCGCCCCCTTCGAGTCCGCGCGCGCCCTCGCCGGACCCGGGGCGTTGCGGCTCGACGCCGGCTACGACCTCGGCGTGGTCGAGCTCCTCCGCGCCGAGGACCACCGCGCCCGGATCCCCGAGCTGGGGGGCGCGCAGAACCCGGCGGCCATGGCCCCCCCGGGCCCGGGCGAGGAGCCGCCCCCCGATCCCCTCGAGCTGGCGCGCGCCGCGTACCTCTCCGCGAAAGAGCGATCGATCGAGCGGCTGCGGGCGGACTGGCGCGACGAGGACACCCGGGCGAACCTCGAGCTGATTCAGCGGCGCCTGCGCGAGCTCGACGAGATCGAGCGCCAGCGCGAGCAGCAGCAGTCCGAGCAGGATCCCCAGCCGTCGGAAGGGGAGGAAGGGCAGGAGGGCGAGCCGTCCGAGGACCCGTCGGATCCGTCGGATGAGAGCGAGTCCGATTCCGAGAGCTCCGAGCAACCCCCGGAGGGAGAAGGCGAGGAGTCGCAGCAGGATCCCACCGGCGAGGGCGAGCAGGAGACCGACCCGATCGAGACCGGCGCGCAGGAAGAGCCGCCGGTGGCGCCGGAGAGCGCGGCGCCCCCGGCCGAACGACGGTTGACCCGCGAGGAGGCCATGCGTCTCCTCGAGGCCCTCGCGGAGATCGAGGAACGCGGCGAGGAGCTGCAGAAGCTCCTGCGCGAATCTCGCCGCGCGCACGTGGAAAGGGACTGGTGATTCGATGCCTCACGCGCGAAGCATGAAGACGATCACGACGGAACCGAGGTGGGGTCGACGGCGGCTGGGACTCGTCGTTGCGCTGCTCTTCGCCCTGCTCTCCCCCGCGCTCGCGCAGGGCCGGGGAGCGGCGACGGTCACCGCCAGCCTGAGCTCGGGCGTGGTCCGGACGGGCGAGACCGTGTCGGTCACGGTGGGCGTGGAGGGTAGCCAGAACGCCTAGATCCTCGAGGTGCCC
>CAYRXS010000289.1:0-7973 GCA_964428225.1 uncultured Planctomycetaceae bacterium | reverse complement strand
GATGTTGCGGATCTCTCGAGAATCACCCATGGCGCGCTCAGTCGATCGTCTCGATGCGATGGATCCGATCGATCCGGTAGGTCTTCAGGATCCCTGAGGCCACGCACTCGCCCTCGAGGTAGGCTCGCCGGTTCTCCTGGTACAGGAGCTGGGGGAGGACCTCGAGCCGCGCGGGACTCTCGCTCGACTCTCCGTACAGGAGGTGGACCGAGACGCCTTCGCGGCGGGCTCGCTCGAGGCGCCGCACCCGGGCGGGCGAGCGACCGGGCGGGCGAGGGATGGCGCCGGCGATCGTGATCGGCCGGCCGCTCCGTCCGAGCACGTCCGCCTCCCCGACGGCGTCCCAACCGCCGAGCCGCTCGACGCAGGCCTCGATGACCTGCCAGCAGAGCACCGCGTCGGGCAAGGCGCGGTGTGCCTCATCCACCTCGACGCCGACCAGCTCCGCGAGCGTGAGCAGCTTGTGATCGAGAGCCTCCGGGAAGCACCTCCGCGCGAGGGGCAGAGAGTCGATCAGGGGACCGGGGGGAGGGGCGAGCCCGGTCCGGGCGTACTCGAACCCGAGCACGCGCGCGTCGAAGCTCGCGTTGTGCGCGGCCATCCAGTCGTCCCCCGTCCACTCCGCGAAGCGCGAGAGCACGTCACCGGCGTCGGGCGCGTTCCGGACGTCGTCGTCCGCCAGGCCGTGGATCGAGGTGGCCTCGGGCTCGATCGCGATCTGGGGGCGCACGATGCTCCGGAAGTGGTCGACCGCCTCTCCGTCCACGACGCGGACCGCCCCCAGCTCGATGAGGTGGGGAGCTCCGACCAGCGTGGCGGTCTCGGTGTCGAGGATGACGAGGGGGCGGTTCATCGGAAGGGGCGCGACGAAGAGCGGGGCATTCTAGGTCCCGACCCCTCCCGGACAACCCCCGACGGGGCTCGTCGGAGCACCTCCCGCGAAATCGCCGACAGCCCTTCAGGAATGGGCGAGGCCTTCCGAAATCGCTTCCGAGTCTCTTCCCTTGCCGAAGGAAGGACCCCCCGGGATGAGGTTTGCGCTAAGAAACAAGCTCCAGCTGTTCGTTTCCTTGCTGATGATCGGTCTGGGAGGCGGGATCGTGCTCATGGCGGAGCGAGCCCAGGACCGTCTCATCCGCCAGGAGGCCGTGCTCCACGTCGAGAACGAGATCTCGATGATGGGCGCGCTCGCCGCGGAGTCCCTCTCCCGGGGCACCGAGGAGTGGCTGGCCCGCCTGATCGAGATCGCGGCCATGGAGCAGGACGTGATCTCCGTGACCGCCTTCGACGAGGAAGGCCGGATCCTGGCCGGGAGCACGAGGGGGGACGAGGGCGACCTCCAGAGCTCGACCGACCGGTACTGGCCGTGGGCGCGGCGGGTGCGGGACACCGAGGTCCGCTCCGGCGAGGACTACATCTATGCCGCCCAGCCGATCTACTTCGGCGGTGAGCGGCACGGGAGTCTCCTCGTGGGCTTCACTCTCGAGAACCGCAAGGCCGAGATCGACAACGCGCGGAACGAGAGCATCCTCTTCGGAGCGTGCTTCGTCCTGGTCGGTCTGCTGGGGGCGATGTGGCTCGCGCGCACCATCACCCGCCCGATCGGGGACCTGACCGAGGCCACCAAGGCCATCGCGGCGGGGGGGTTCGATCGGAAGATCGAAATCCGCACGCGCGACGAGATCCAGACCCTCGCCGACTCCTTCAACCGGATGAGCGGGATCCTGGTGCGAACGACGGTGTCGCGGGACCACTTCGACCGCATCCTGAACTCGATGATGGACGCGCTGTTCGTGCTGAGCCCGGACGGCGTGATCGAGACGGTGAATCCCGCGGCCTGCGACCTCCTCGACTACTCCTGGACCGAGCTCATCGCGCGCAACATCGACGACGTCATCCCGACCTCCGTGTGGCAGGAGATCCTCCGCGGCGAGTCGGGGGCCGAGGACGCCTCGGCCGGAGCCCGCGAGACCGTCATGCGGAGGCGGACGGGCGAGGAGGTGCCCGTGCTGCTCTCGATCGCGCGCATGAGCGGACGGGGTGGAGCCGCGCAGGGCATGGTCTGCGTGGTGAAGGACATCACCGATCGCGTTCGGGCCGAGAAGGACCTGATCGCCGTGAACCGACGCCTGCAGGGGGCGCGCGAGGCCGCGGACACGGCGAACCGGGCGAAGGGCGAGTTCCTCGCCAACATGAGCCACGAGATCCGGACGCCCATGAACGGCATCCTGGGGATGACCAACATCCTCCTGGAGACCGAGACCACGAGCCACCAGGCCGAATGTCTGGACCTGGTGAAGCACTCGGCGGAGTCCCTGCTGACGATCATCAACGACATCCTCGACTTCTCGAAGATCGACTCCGGGAAGCTGGAGATCGAGCGGATCGGCCTCGACGTGGAGGCGATCGCCGAGGAGATGTTCGACGTGCTCGGCTACCGGGCGCGGAAGCACGGCACCGAGCTCCTCCTGAACCTCTCCGAGGACATCCCGGAGGACCTGGACGGAGATCCGGGGCGCCTCCGTCAGGTGCTGATGAACCTGGTGGGCAACGCGCTCAAGTTCACCGAGGAAGGGCAGGTGGAGGTCATCTGCCGGCCGGTGGAGATCGAGCCCGACTCGGCGATGCTGCGGTTCGAGGTGCGCGACACGGGCATCGGGATCCCCGAGGAGGTCGTCTCCCGGCTCTTCCGTCCCTTCCAGCAGGTGGATGGCTCCACGACCCGACACTATGGGGGGACGGGGCTGGGGCTGAGCATCTCCCGGAACCTCGTGAAGATGATGGGGGGAGAGATCGGGGTCGAGAGCGAGGTCGGCCTGGGCAGCACGTTCTGGTTCACCGTGCGGTTCGGCCGGGAGGGAGAGAGGAGTCCCGATCCCCTCGCCCCCCGATCGCAGCTCGCGGGGATGCGAGCCGTCGTCGCCACGGCGGACGACTTGCTTGGCGAGTCTCTCCGGAGTCGACTGCGCAGACTGAACGTCGATGTGGAAGAGGCGACGGAGTACGAGGCCGCCCTGGACACGGTCCGTCGAGGGATGGAGGAAGACCGCGGATTCGACGTGGTCCTCGTCGACGCGGAGCTGGTCGAGGTCGGGACCGAGGATCCGCGTGCCGCGCTGGCGGAGGAGCGAGGGGGGAGCGCTCCGTGGTTCGTCCTCCTGGTCGACGACCTCGCGGAGGCGACCGGGTCCGACGACCGCGTCGAATGGCCGCACGTCCTGAGCAAGCGGATCCGGCGCCGGCACCTCGTGAGCTGCCTCCTCCGGAAGAAGGCCCGCTCCGGGGCGGGAGGCTCCCACGCGCAGGAGGACGTGCCGCCGGCGCTGCCCTCGCCCGCGCCGTCGGGGGAGAGGGCCAGCCTGCGGATCCTCGTCGCCGAGGACAACGTGGTGAACCAGAGGGTGGCCGAGCTGCACCTGCGCAAGTACGGCCACGAGCCCGTCGTGGTCACGAACGGCAAGGAAGCGGTCGAAGCCCTGGAGAGAGAGCGGTTCGACCTGGTCCTCATGGACTGCCAGATGCCGGTGATGGACGGCTACCAGGCGACCGCGGAGATCCGTCGCCGCGAGGCGGGAGGAACCCGCACGACGGTCGTCGCGATGACCGCGAACGCCATCAAGGGAGATCGGGAGCGTTGCCTGGACGCGGGGATGGACGACTACATATCCAAGCCCGTGAATCCCGACCTGCTGAGAGAGCTCCTCGAGCGCTGGCGCCCGCCGAAGACCGAGGTCGCGAGCTAGATTCCGCCGGTCGAGAGGAGAGGGCGCGAGGGCGGCGTCGCCGCCTCAGTGGACCAGGTCGTGGTACTCCGGCCGCTCGCGGAGGGATTCCAGATCGTTGTTGCCCACGACCTCGCCCTGGACGTGATAGCCCCGCAGCTGGGCCTCGCGGAGCATCTTCAGCGCCGGCTCCGTCTCCCGCAGGATCGCGTGGACGATCCCCGCCCGGAAGCAGGTGAAGCCGTCCTTCGGGGCGCGCTCGCACGCCGTGTTCAGGGCCCTCCGGGCGTCGTCGACGAGCTCCATCCGGGCGAGCAGGGTGGCCATGGCCAGGCGCGCGGCCTGGTTGTCGGGCACCTCGCGCAGGTGGCGCCGGGCGGCGGCGATGCCGCGGTCCGCGAGCTCGATCGCCTCCTCGTAGCGGTCGAGCCGCTTCAGGATCCGGTAGAGGTCGTCGTAGGTGCCGATGTGGTTGGGGTTGAGGGCGATGGCGCGCTGCAGCAGAGGAGACGCGCCCTCGTAGTTGCCCAGCCGCCCCAGGAGGTCTCCCAGCAGGCGGTGGGCGAGCCACTCCTGGTGGTCGATCTGGATCGCGAGCCGGTACTCGCGCTGGGCCTCGGTCATCTCCGAGGAGACGGCGTGGGCGAGGCCGAGGGAGGTGTGGGCCTCGGCGGAGAAGGGATCGTGGGCCAGGGCCCGCTGCGCGGCCTCCCGCGCCTCGGCGAGGAACCCGACGTCACCGTCCCACCGCAGGAATTTGCGTACCAGGGCCTCGGCCATCCCCGCGTGGGCCAGGGCGCAGTGGGAGTCGAGCTCGAGCGCACGCCGCAGCGTGCTGATCGCGGTCATCAGGTGGCGCGAGGTCCCGCGTTGGAGGATGTCGTGCGCGTGGCGGGTGAGCTTGTCGGCCGTGGCCGGATCGCGCTCCTCGGTGATCGAGGGCTTGAGCGTGAAGTCGGTCAACCGCCGCTTCACGGACCTCACGAGGGAGGAGACGAGCTTCGCCTGCAGACCCCACTCGTCGTTGTCGGTGTGCTCGATGCGCTCGCGCCAGATCTGCGTCGTGTCCGCCTTGTCCTGCGAGTGCGCCCGCTCGAGGACGTAGTCGATCACCGCGTGGTCCCCGTCCAGGTGAAGGGACCCGCGCATGATGAAGGCCTCCTTGGTGCTGCTCGGGAGCTCGGCCGTGTCGGGCAGGGTGACCTCGAGGCGCGTCGTGCGTCCCAGCTCGGAGCGCAGGTCCCGACGCAGGCCGCCCGCGAAGTGCTCGTGTCCGTCGTCCGGTTCGGCTTCATCGCCCGCGACGGTGAGCGGGGGGATCAGGATAACGCCGCGCACGGTGGCGGGGTGATCCGCGCTCGAGGAGAGCCTCATGCTCTCGGCGACCGCCATCAGCGCTCCGTGGGCGGTGTTCGCGTGGGGATAGCGCTCCTCGGGATCCCGGTTGAGGCACTTGAGCAGGAACTCCTCCAGGGGCTTCAGGAATCCTGAGCGCAGCTCCGACGGCTTCCGCGGCGTGGCCTCGAGGATGGACATGCACACCTCGGGGAACGACTTGCCGGGGAACGGGAGCTCGCCGGTGAAGGCGTGGTAGAACACGGTCCCGAGGGCGAACACGTCCGTGCGCACGTCGAGGTCGTCCCCCAGCACCTGCTCGGGCGACATGTAGAGCACCGTGCCGACGAGCATGCCCTCCTGGGTGATGTTCGACTCGACCGAGCTGCGGCAGATGCCGAAGTCCAGGAGCTTCACGTTCCCGTCCGCCATCACCATCACGTTGCCCGGCTTCAGGTCGCGGTGGATGAGTCCCCGCTCGTGGACGAGCCCCAGCGCTTCGGTGACCTGCAGCGCGATGCGGATCCCCTCCTCGTAGCCGAGCCGACGGTCCTTGAGGATCTTGTCGAGCGTCCGGCCCTCGAGGTACTCCATCGCGATGTACGACGTGCCGCGGTCCTGGCCGTACTCGTAGATCGTCGCGATGTTGGGGTGCGCGAGGTTGCTCGTGTGCTTCGCCTCTCGCTCGAAGCGCTCCTTCGCCTGGGGATCGAACTCCACGTGGGGCCGCAGGATCTTGAGGGCGACGGTCCGGCTCAGCCGGGTGTCCACGGCCCGGAAGACCTCGCTCTGGGGACCCTCCCCCAGACGATGGACCTCGGGATCGAACTCGAAGTGGGCGAATCGCATGACAGGGCAACGGGCGAGAGAGACCGCACCCGCCGATGGTTCATATACTACCGACAAGTGCTGGCTACCTGTCGCAAGGTTTGTGCCATGGTAAATCATTCCTCCCCCGGTCCCGAGCCCCGGCCCCTCGGCAGCCCCGTCGCCTTCGAGGAGGGGGATTTCCACGCCCTCTCGGAGGCCCTGGCCCGCGATCCCCAGTACAACGACCGGCGCCTGGTCACCCGCCGAAAGCTCCTCTCCCTGGGCAAGGCCGCCGCCCGGGAGGCCAAGACCCGTGGCGCCCCCCTCGATCCTCGCACGAGCCTGCACCATCCCCACGTCTTCAACGGGATGCGTGTCCGCCGCCTCTGGGCGTACCTGACCCGCCCTCGCGCCGAACGCCGTCGCCTGAAGGGGATCCTGGGCTCCGAGCTCGGCAAGGACCTCGACTCCGCCTACCGCAACGCCTACCTGTTCCTCGCCATCGAGCCCGAGGCCCTCGAGGTCGGCTTGCGGATCCACCCCGAGGCCTGGTACGACGGCCAGAACCTGCTCAATCGGATCGAGCGCGAAGGCCCGGAGCCCTGGCGGGAGCAGCTGAACTCCCTCGACCGCGCGTGGGAGCTGCGCCTCCACGACTGGAAGGGCGAGTGGCGTTGCGGGGAGCTCTCGCTCGAGAAGCTGGAGGAGTTCCTCTCCTACTACACCCCGGGCGAGCACCGCCTCGCCGTCCGCCGCCGCTGGCCCGCCCCCGCCGGTGCGCGAGGGGGCGCGCTCGCCCCCGAGGCCCCCGCCGCCCTGGTCGAGGAGGTCCTTCGCCTGCTCCCGCTGTACCGCTTCACCGTCTGGTCCGCGGAGAGCGACCACCTGTTCGACCGCTGAAGCGAGTCCCTCACTGCCCTCGTCGGGATTCGAGCAGGGAACGGAACGTCGGCGCCGCTTCCAGAGCGTCGAGGATCCGCGCGGCCTGGAGGCGGCAACCGGGGTCGAGCATGTGGACCGAGTCGCGGAAGTGCGTGGCGTCGCCGGGGATCGTGTCCTCGCCCTCGACGAGGACGACGTCGCCGGTCGCCGCGACCTCGCGGATCACGCGGTTGTACTCGGCGAAGGCGGAGAGGAGTCCCTCGGGAGTCATGAACGGCATGTAGTAGAGGGACGAGGCGCAGGCGTCGGTCAGCTCGGCGGGGCTCTGGTCGGGACGAGCCCGGATGCTGAAGGTCACGAGGACGACCACCGGCGCGAGCTCGCGGCAACGATCGACGAGGGCGCCGAGGTGCTCCTCGAACGGGGCGGACAGCTCGCGGGGCTCGAAGCGGAAGGGGCGGTCGGTGGATCGCCGGCGGCGGGTCATGTACTTCAGGTTCTTCTCGATCAGACAGGCGGTCAGCCACCACCCGCCGAACCAGCTCGTCTCGTCCTGGCCGATCTCGTAGAGACCCTGCTCGACGGCCAGGAGGCGGCTCTCCCGGGTCAGGTCGTTCGTCGCGTGGTAGACGACCAGGACGTCGGGCTCGAGGGGGGCGACGCGGTGATCCAGGTTGAGCAGCGATTGCGCGGTTCCGTAGCCCCCCACTCCGGCGTTGACGTAGTCGAGCTCGACGCCGGGATTGGCGTCGACCAGCCCTTCGAAAACCAGGTGAGGCCACGTTGCGTCGTTTCCCGAGGCCTCCGCGCAGAAGGTGCTCGATCCGCCGAGAAAGGCGATGCGGATGCGCCCCTCCGGCTTCGGGGTCTCCAGCTCGGGGCTCCGGAAACCCCGCGAGCTCACCCGGATCGGACCGACCACGTCTCCCGGCCGGGGGATCCGGAGGCCGGAGGCCGGGTCCTCTTCGAAGTTGTAGTAGGTGAAGGTCGTGCCGTACCGGGAGGTCTGGCGGACGCGCAGAGCGATCTCCACCACCACGAGCACGAGGACCAGCGCCGCGAGCGAGACGAACGCTCGCTTCCTCCAGCTGCGGCGACGTACGGTCGTCGAGGTCATCGGCTCCGGGGTGCTAGTTGTTGCCGGTCGGCGTGCTCCGCCCGCGCCAGTGGTGATAGAAGCCGCGGCGATGGGGTCGGAATCGGAAGGAGAGCTCGGCGCCCCCC
>CAYRXS010000288.1:0-7995 GCA_964428225.1 uncultured Planctomycetaceae bacterium | reverse complement strand
CGTGCACTCCACGTGCTACTGGGCGGGCTAGGTGTGGTCCGCGTTGAGGGTCGGCCGCACTAAGTACGTATACTACGCCCACGACGGCGTCCAGCAGCTCTTCGACCTGGAGGCCGATCCCGACGAGACCGTGGACCTCGCCGACGATCCCGCCCGCGCCGAGGACCTCGCCCTCTGGCGCCGTCGCATGGTCGAGCACCTCTCCGTCCGGGGGGAGCCCTGGGTGGTCGACGGCGACCTGGGTCTCCGCCGGCAGCGCATCCTGATCGGAGCGAACTACCCCTGGTGATCCCGTCGCGGGCGCTCGCTACGCGTACCCGCCGTGCTCGCGGGCGGTGCGGTAGGCGAGTTCCACGCGATCGAGCCCGGTGTCGGGCTGCACCGTGTGCTCGGTGTTGAAGATGAAGCCGCCGCCGGTCTTGCAGGCGATGACGTTGGTCTTCACGTGCTCGACCAGCTCGGCCTCCGTGGCGTGTGGGAGGTAGTGGCGGATCTCCAGCCCCCCGTGGATCGTGATCCGCTCACCCCAGGTGGCCTTCACGTCGGCGAGGTCGAAGCCGGCCGACTGCTGCAAGGGGTGCATGACGTCGATCCCCATCTCGATCAGGTCGTCGATGATCGGGCGGAAGAAGCCGCACGAGTGCAGGGAGAGGGGCAGTCCGCGCTCGCGGCCGGGAGCGACGATCGCCGCGTCGAGGGGGGCGATGCGCTCCCGCCAGCTCCGGGGACTGACGAGCATCCGCTCGTTGGCGCCCATGTCCCCGCTGATGTGCAGGACGTCGATCCCGAGCTCGACCACGTTGCTCGCCACCCGCGCGGACCAGTCGCCCAGCTTGCGGAAGAACTCCCGGGTGGCGGGCTCCCACAGGCCGAACCGAAGCAACGTGTCCTCGACGCCGATGAAGGAATAGGCGCTCTCGAGCACCCCCCAGACGTGGGCCAGCACACATCTTTCGGCGCCGTACCTCTCGACCAGCTCCCGCACCTCCTCGTAGACGATCGGATCGTCGGGATCGAGGAAGTCGGCCTCCGTGACGTCCTCGAAGGCCATGTCCATCCCGTCCTCGCTGAACGCGGGATTGTGCCGGTTCGGAGGGGGCGTGACGGCCATGAAGACGTCGATGCCGAGCTCCTCGTGGAAGCGCTCGAGGCTCCCGTAGCGCTCGACGACCCGCGCGCGCATGTCGTCGCGGAACATCCAGACGTTCAGCGGCACGCGATCCGGCTCCTCGTGCCGGATGGTCCGCAGGGTGCGCTCCTTGCCGCTCAGCTTCTCTCGGGTCATGTCCGTCCTCGGCCGGGCCCGCGGCCAGGCGGGAGGGTAGAGCGTCGGGGGCCGCGTCGGAAGGGCCGGGGGGGGAGATGTCTCCCCGGAGGCCGGTTCTCCGGGAGCTGCTCACCACGGGACGATTGATGCGTATCGCGCGGTGCCGGAAGATCCGCTCGCTCCCGCGGGAGCCCCGCCCCGAAGAACCCCCGATCACGCCGAAGACCATGAGCCTCCTCGTCCCCCTGCTTCTCGCCTGCCCCGCCCCGCTCTCCGACACGCGCCTGCGCATCGACCCCCGCCTGCTCGCCCAGGCCGCGGAGGTGTGGGCGATCGCCTCGGGGGACGAGAACCCGATCTGGCCGGGCTGGGACGTGAGCGAGACGCCCCTGCTCTTCTACTACCCCGGCGAGCAGGAGGTGCTGGTCAACCATCCGGCCCCGCCCGCGGGATTCGAGCCCTACGAGGGACCGCTGAGCTCGCTCGGCTGGGACATCGCGGTGAGGGACGGCGAGACGGTCTTCGCGCTCGACGGCCAGAACACGAGCACGGACGTGGGAGGTGTCCAGACCCTCGTGGTGGCCGACACCCTGTCCAACCTCCGCAACAATCTCCTGGCGTGGGCGGTGGAGAGGTCGTCGCCCGCGCGAGAGGAGGCGCTGAGCCTTCGCATGCTCGCCGCGGATCCCTACGACCAGATGGCGATGATCCTGCACGAGGCCTTCCACGTGCAGCAGCATCGCTGGGGGCTGAACAAGTCCGGCGACGAGTCGGCGCTCCTGAGCTACCCGTGCCTCGACGTGACGAACAACGTCGGCTTCGCGCTCGAGGCGCGGGCTCTCACCGAGGCTCTCACCGCGACGGACGAGGAGGACGTGTGGCTGGCGGCCCTGCGCTGGCTCGCGATCCGCGAGCACCGCCGCGCCGAGCTCCCGGGACCCGCCGTCGCCTACGAGAACGGCACCGAGTTCAACGAGGGCCTCGCCAAGTACACCGAGTGGCGCCTGACTTCTGCGATCGAGGGACGCGAGCCGGCGCCGGCCATGGCGTGGGTGCGCGGATTCTCGGGATACGAGGACATGGCCTTCCAGCGCGAGCTGCTCCTCGCCTCGATGCGGGGCTTCCTCACCGGGGAGCACGTCGTCAACAACGACCCCTACGGCACCGCGCCGGTCCGCTTCCGGCTGTACTGGTCGGGGATGGCGATCGGGGGGATGCTCGACCTGATCTACCCCGAGTGGAAGGAGCGGATGATGCAGCCCGGCACGACGTTCACCAGCCTCGTCGAGGAGGTGCTGATGCCCGAGCCGGAGGACCTCGCGGCGGCCCTCGAAGAGGTGATGGCGGCCCCGGGGTACCACGAGCTCGTCGCGCGGAAGACCATGCTGCGCGAAGACGGCCGGCGGATCGCGCGGGAGAAGTGCGAGGCGATCCTCGACGGGGAGGGGACGCTGTTCACCGTGGACTACTCCGGTCGGGCCGGCGCGTCCGTCGCCTTCAGCTTCACGCCGTTCGGGATCACGCGCGTCGACGAGAGCCGCACGATCTACACCCAGGTCCCGGTGGAGGCGAGGTTCGGCATGGACGACGTGGTGCGCCAGACGCGCGCCGTGCCGCTCCTGCACGACACGGCGAGGAGAGTCGTGTGCTTCCGGCTCGCGGAGCCGATCTCGCCCGAGGAGGTCGCCCGGGCCCTGGGCGTCGAGCGCCTGGGGGAAGACCCCGCGCCCGACGTCGCGTTCGAGCTGCCCGGGGTGACGGTGGACGTCCGCGACGCGATCGTGCGCGCGAGGCCGGGCGAGGTCGTGGTCGAGCTCCGCTGAGCCTACTCCATCCCGCCGCCACCGCCGCCCTGACCACGGCGGCCTCCGCCGCGCGGCCCCCGCCGCCTCGAGCCCGCTCGCTCGGAGGGCGGCGGCTCGAGTAGCGCGGGATCGAGCGCGTCCAGGGTGGTCTGGACCCGGGCCGCACCCTCCGCGTCGCCGCTCTCCAGGAGCCTCGCCATCAGCATCCGGGCGGTCGCGATCGGGGTGATGCCCAGCCCGTCCATCGTCGCCGCCGAGGCGGGCCGCAGCCGCAGAGCGGTGAGCATCCCCTGCATCGACAAGTCGAGCTGTCCCTGGGCGAGCGCGACCCGGGCGCCGCCGGCGTGGGCCAGGGCGATGTAGTGATCGCAGACGTCCTTGCCGTCGGGGAAGAGCTCGATGTTGCGCTCGAAGTGCCCGATCGCGCGGCCGTAGGACGTGACCGCGGCCTCGAACTCGTTGCGGCGGCGGTGGTGCTCCGCGGCGACGAGCGAGGCGTACCCGGCGAACCACGTGAGCTGCGTCGGGCCGTTGCCCGCGGCCTCCTCGCTCGCGAGCCGCTCCTCGTAGCCACGCTCCAGCCCCTCCCGGCCCCCTTCCCACAGGAGCCGGATGCGCAGGCGATCGTGCAGGACGGGAGAGTCCGGGAAGCGTCGCAGGGCGTCGTCGAGCACCGCGTTCGCGCGCGGCGTCGCTCCGATCCAGCGCAGGAAGTCGTAGTACTCGACGAGGGGAGCCGGATCGACGAGCGAGCTCTCCGCGATGATCGAGTATGCGGCGTTCACGTCGGACAGCCACTCCGGAGGCCAGGTGTCTCCCGCGCGGTATGCGCTGCGGATCGCCCGCCGGCGCGCCTCGGCGAAGAGCAGGAGGAGGCTCCTCCGTGAGGGACCGGTGAGGGTCCCCCCGGGCTCCGCCTCGCCCGGCGTCGCGGCGTCGTCAAGACGCAGCAGCCCGCCCTCGACCGCGTCGACGGCGCGGTTCCGGGCGACGGTGCGATCGCCGAGCTCGGCCGCGGTCACCGCGACGACGCCGTCGAGCCGCGGGCCCGCCGAACCGAGGCGCTCGGCCTCGAGGGCGGCGGAGTGCGCGTCCTCGATCAGAAATCTCGCAAAGCGCTGATCCGGCGTCTCCTGCGCGCGCGCGAGCATGGCCTCCGCGAGCTCCAGCAGCGCGCCGGGCTCCTCGGGCCGCGCCTCGACGGCCTCGGCCCGCGCCTGCACGTCGACGCGCCGACCGGCGTTGGCCTCGTACTCGCGCGCGAGCGCCTCCGCGGATCTCCCGTCGATGTGTCGCGAGTCCAGCGAGAGACCGCTGTGCAGGGCCTGGAGCGTGCGGGCGCGCGGGGACGTCTCCGCCATGCGCGCGACGGCGCCGAGCAGGAGCTCGCGGTCGGACGCCTCGAGCGGGATCTTCAGCGCCTCCGCCATCAGGTCCAGGGAGCCCTCCGTCTCGCACTTCGCCAGGGCATGTCGGGCCAGCTCGGCCAGCTCCAGGTCGAGCCCGAAGATCGCGGTGCGCAGGACCTCCACCTGGTCGACCTGGCGCTGCTCGATCAGGAGCCTCAGGATCGTGCGCTTCGTCTCGATCTCGCCCTGGAGGTATTCCTGTTCGAGCGCCTCGCGGTACTCGACGTTCGCGCTCGTCGCGAGGTTGTGGAGCGTCGGCTCCATGGCCTCATTCGGCTCGGGCCAGCTCTCGACACCCTTGCGGAAGGTGGTGAAGACCGTGGCCGTGTCCCAGGAGTAGTAGACGTCGTAGGTCTCCGTCCCGTCGAGGTCGAGGACGATGTGACGCGGGGCCACGCGCACGCCGTCGAAGTACTTCTCGTACAGCTCTCGCTCGGCTTGGATGTGCTCACCGCAGGTCACCGTCCCGAAGCGCGGGCATTCGACGCGTCGGCCTTCCTCGTCGTAGTCGCGCGGGGTGTGCCGGTAGACCGAGGCGACGACACAGGCGTACCGGGTCATCAGGGCCGCCGTCTCCGCGTCGCGGTAGCGGACGCCGGCGAAGTGCTCGCTCGCGATCTCGCCGTCCATGTTGACGGCCACCAGGATCGGCCGGTGGTCGGCGCGGGCGACGCGCAGGGCGTCGTCGAAGCTCCGCTGCCATTGCACGAGGACGGGCATCTTCCACCCCTCGACGGTCGCCGCGGGCCACATCTGCTCCTCGGACACGCCCTGGGCGAGCGAGGGCGGGGAGCCCATCTCGAAGGCGTCGTCCGAGGGATCGGCGCCGCCGCGCGGGGGAGCCGGCGGTCCGGGGGGAGGATCCTGCTCGGTGGGAGGGGGCTCCTCCTGGGCGAACGAGGGTGCGCCGAGGCAGAGGAGCGTGGCGGCGAGGAGGAGGCACGAGGGCGGCGTGGGTGGCTTCATGTGCGTGAGAGTGGTCCGCGGGGATTCTCAACTCTCCCTTAAACCCCCTCGAACGGCAACGTCACGATTCTCGTGCCCGGAAGTCTCCCGGACGGGACCGACGACGACACGGGCGAGCGGCGGCGCCCGCGAGGATCACAACCGAAGAGTTACACGAGGCCCGCTCGAATCGGCCTGCGAGCTCGCGGTCGAGCTTCCCCGATTCCATCTGGTACGCTCGTGGCCGTGACCGGTCACCCCGACCTCTACCGGCTCGCCGAGTTCTACGAGATCGCCTTCGACTTCCGCGACGTGCCCGCGGAGTGCGACTTCCTCGCCGAGCTCGTCCGCCGCCACCTCGGTCGAACGCCGGAGAGCTTCCTCGAGCTCGCCGCGGGGCCCGCGTTCCACACGCTGGAATTCGCCCGCCGGGGGAGCCGCGCCGTCGCCCTCGATCTCGCCCCGGCGATGATCGAGCGCGCCCTCGCGAAGGCCCGGGCCGAGAACCTCGAGGTGGAGTACGTGCAGGGGGACATGACCGACTTCGACCTGGGGAGCGGATTCGATCTCGTCGCGATCCTCATGGACTCCACGTCGTACCTGCTCGACAACGCGGCGGTCCTCGCGAACCTCGACCGCGTCGCCGACCACCTGAACGACGGCGGGATCTACGTGCTCGAGATGGGGCATCCGCGCGGAGTCTTCGGCGAAGCCGAGCACGTGGGAAGCGACTGGGAGATGGAGCGCGAGGGCACGCGCGTGAAGATGCGGTGGGGCGAGAAGACGGATGACTTCGATCCGATCACGCAGATCACCGACACCACCGTGACGCTCGAGTACCACGACGGCGAGGATTCCGGCGCGATCGTCGCTCGCTCGCGGCAGCGCTGCTTCGGCCCCAACGAGCTGAAGGCGCTCGTCGCGGCCTCGGGACGCTTCTCGATCGTCGAGACGTTCGGGTCGATGAGCGCGGACGTCCCCTTCGACAACCGCGAGGAGGCGTGGCGGATGGTGCCCGTGCTCCAGAAGACCGCGTGAGGGGCTCTACAGCCGCCGGATCCAGATGTTGCGGAAGCGGTTCGGGTACCAGTGGTCCTGGATCTCGACCGGTCCCTCCGGAGCGTGGGGCCTGTAGACCGCCACCTTCTTGTAGACCGTGGCGCCCAGGAACTCGGTGCGGTGCTGAACGAGCACCCCGTTGTGCAGGACGGTGGCCGTGGCGGGGGAGACGAGCTTGCCCTCCTCGAAGACCGGAGCCTCGAAGACGATGTCGTAGCTCTGCCATTCGCCCGGCCTGCGGCTCGCGTTCACCAGGGGGGGGTGCATGCCGTACAGGGCGCCGGCCTGGCCGTCGGGGTATGTCTGGTTCTCGAAGGAGTCGAGGATCTGCACCTCGTACTTGCCCATCATCAGGATCCCGCTGTTGCCGCGGAACTGGCCCTCGTTCATCACCTCGGCCGGGGTGGCCCACTCGATGTGGAGCTGGCAGTCGCCGAAGTGCTCGCGGGTCTCGATGTTGCCGGCGTCCTTCGTCACCTCCATCGCTCCGCCCTCGACCAGCTTCCACCTCGGGTCGCCGCCTTCGGTGCGCTTCCACGCGTCGAGGCCCGTGCCGTCGAACAGCACCACCGCGTCGGACGGAGGAGCGGTGCCGACTCCGGGCGTGACGATCGGAGGCTGGGGCCGCGAGCCGTCGTGCACGCGCCACTTTCCGCCGGGCAGGAGCGGGGTGTCGTCGAAGCCGATCTTGCGCCCCTGCTGGAGCGGGAGCGCGAAGGACAGGAGCGCGAACGTGGCAAGGATCGAGAGCGGGATCGTGAGGCGCTTCATGGCGGGAGGCCCGTGGGCCGGGAATGGAGCTCCGGAAAAGAAGGGAACGAGTCGGACAGCATACTCCAAAGCCATTCTCCGTTCGTATTGACGGACGCGCCGAGCTCCGCGAGACTCCCGCGGGAGCCGCGATGGGAATGGAGAAGCGTGAAGTCGTGCGGCGAGCCCTCGATCACGAGGCGCCGCCCTGGGTGCCGTGGCACCTCTCCTTCACCGAGGAGGCTCGCGCCGCCCTCACCCGCCACTTCGGGACCGACGACCTGGACGCCGTCCTCGGCAACCACTTCCTCGAGCTCGGCAGCCCCGTCGGCTTCTTCGAGGAGCTCGGCCACGATCGCTTCCGCGACGTCTTCGGCGTGGTGTGGGACCGGTCGATCGACAAGGACATCGGCAACGTCGAGGGGTGCCTGCTGCCCGAGCCGACCCTCGAGGCATTCGACTTCCCCGATCCCCGGGACCCGCGCTTCCTCGCGGACGTTCCCGAGAGACTCGACCGCTTTCCCGACCGGTTCCGGGTCTTCTACGTCGGCTTCTCCCTGTTCGAGCGGGCGTGGACCCTGCGGGGCATGGAGAACCTGATGATGGACTTCGTCGCCCATCCGGGATTCGCCCACGAGCTCCTCGGCGCCATCGCGGACCACGTCGTCGCGCAGGTGGGGGCGGCCCTCGAGCACGACGTCGATGCCGTGTGCTTCGGCGACGACTGGGGCCAGCAGCAGGGCCTGCTCATGGGACCCGC
>CAYRXS010000287.1:0-8002 GCA_964428225.1 uncultured Planctomycetaceae bacterium | reverse complement strand
TCAGCGTAATCCGCGAACCCAGGACGACCGGTCCATCCATCCTGTCTGATTGCGCGGAGGGCAGAACGCGAGCTCCGTGGGATCCGGACGTCCCGGGCCCGGCCCTGCGACGTACCGACCTCCACACCCCCGAAAACCCCCAGCCTCATCACTGGACAGCCCCATGCGCTCCACCGTCCGCAATCGCCCCGGGTTCTGGCTCCTGGCCAGCGCCCTCGCCCTCCTCGCCGTGCCCTCCGCGAGCTCGTCGGTCTCCGGCCGCGCCGACATGATGCCGGACTTCGCGCTGGAGGACGTCAACTCGACCTCCTCCACCTTCGGCCAGCTCGTCTCGCCCCGCGACCACCTCCGGCAGGTCTCCGGCTGGTACTTCGCGACGGCGACATGAAGCTACTGCCGTGCCCAGTTCGGGTACCTCGACCAGATGCAGACCGACCTCGACACGAACCACGCCGAGCTCGGCATCCAGATCCTGGGGGTCAACAAGGAGGGTGAGGAGTCCGGCAACGGTCTGGCCACCGCGGGGCGGGACGCTCCGTGGCTGCAGGACGTCGACGCCGATTCAAACGGGCTGTCCGACGTCTGGACCGATTGGAAGGTCACCGCGCGTGACGTGATCATCCTGGACGCCAA
This sequence comes from uncultured Planctomycetaceae bacterium, assembly GCA_964428225.1. GTDB lineage: Bacteria > Planctomycetota > UBA1135 > UBA1135 > JBFMCU01. Next base: position 7,369 of record CAYRXS010000287.1, on the reverse strand, counting down.
CAACGTCCAGGTGGGTGTCTACAACCTCACCGTGAACAGCCTCTACTTCCAGGCGAACTACGACACGCTGAAGCAGATGCTCATCGACGCGGTCGACGTTGCGTCGGCGACCTCGCGCAACGCGGGAACCAACCCCGCGAGCTACACGACCTCGACCCCGCCCGTCCTCGGCGACACCTACACGGCCGTGATCGACGTGGGGGGGACGACCGGGCACGCCTACGCACTGCTCGTCGGCTACTCGACGCCGGCCACGCTCACTCTCGGGAGCGGTCAGACGCTGCTCGTGAACATCGCGGATCCCGACGGCGAGCTGCTGGTGCAGACGTTCCGGTCGGGCCCCGTCGCCACCTACGACGTCCCGGTTCCCTACGACGTCGGCTTCGCCGGCTTCCAGGCGTCGACCCAGGCCGTGCACTTCGGCGGTATCTCGCCCTTCGCCCTCTCGAATGCCGAGGATCTGAGCCTCGGCTTCTGATCCGACGCGTCGTTCCCCGCTCCTCGCCACCCCTCCGCGGTCGGGGAGCGGACCGATGATCCGCCGCGCTCAGCGCGCGTATCCGAGGGCGCGCATCTGCTCGAGGGCTTCCTCCCCGATCACCGTCGTGGCCGAGCTCGAGACGTGCACGCCGCCGGCGTCGAGGTCGAAGCCGGTCTTCTCGCACAGGCGCTGGCGGAGATACCCCGCGACGATGCTCCGCTCGTCGGCGAGGTTCGTCTGCTCGTCGGGATCCGTGGGGAGGTGGTAGAGCTCCGGGCGGCTCCCGGAGGCATGGATGTACTTCCACGGGCCGTGGCGGAGCGAGATGTTCGGCAGGAACCGTCGGCCGGCCATGAGGGTCCACGAGTGCGTCACGACGGAGTCGCGGGAGTACCGATCCGCGCCGAACAGCAGGGGGGCGAAGCTGGTGCCGCGCGACCCCGCCGGTTGCCGTCCGAGCCCGACGAGATCGGCGATCGTGGGCAGGATGTCCAGGTTGGTGGCCACGCGATCGAGCCGGAGACCCGCGGGCGCCACCCCCTCGGGGAGACGCGCGACGAGCGGGATCCGGGCCATGTCGTCGTACACCGTCAGCCCGTGCCCCAGGGCCGCGTTGGCCTTCGTCTCGTGGAGCATGAAGCCCTCCCCGTGATCGGAGAAGAACACCACCACCGCCTCCTGGAAGATCCCGGCCATCTCGAGCCGCTCGCGGATCCGGGCGAACACGTCGTCGACGTAGCAGAGGTTCTCCGAATACTGGCCGGCGATGCGCTCCAGGTCGGCCGGCGTGGGGACAACCCGCCGCTCCCGGATGGCCACGAGGTCTTCGACCACGCCGTCGAGCTCTCCCGGCGCGTTCCGGGTCAGCTTGCCCGCCCACGGGGCCGGCGGGGTGTACGGCTCGTGGGGCTCGACGATGTGCATCCAGAGGAAGAGCGGGCGATCGTCTCCCTTCACCAGCACCTCCTCCAGCGCGGGGAGCACCTTGTCGGCGAGGACCGGCTTGCTCTTGTCGGGGCGGCCGCGGAAGAGCTCGTAGAACTCCTGGAACCCGCGGTCGTACCCGAAGATCGAGGAGCCGTTGGGGCTGTGCACCAGGCCGACGGTCCGGTAGCCGGCCTTGGAGAAGGACTCGGCCCAGGTCGGAACGCTCTCGGCGAGCGGGCTCTCCTTGCGCCACGAGCCGTGCTCCCACGTGTAGGTCGACGTGAGGACGCTCGGCAATCGCGCCGCGCTCGAGCACGAGGATCCGATCCGCCCCGACCGCCGAGGACAGGCGGTGGGTGATCACGATCGTCGTCCGCGAGCCGTGGCGCTCCTCGAGCGCGTGGAGGATGTCGGCCTCCGTGCGCGTGTCGACCGCGCTCAGCGCGTCGTCCAGGATCAGGATGGGCGGATCCTTGAGGAGTGCGCGCGCGATGGCGATGCGCTGCCGCTGGCCGCCGGACAGGGTGACCCCCCGCTCGCCGACCATGGTGTCGTAGCCGTGGTCGAAGTCGACGATCGCGTCGTGGACGCAGGCCGCGCTCGCCGCGCGCACGATCTCCTCCTCGCGCGCCCCGCCGAGGCCGACCTCGACGTTGGCCCGCAGGGTCTTCGAGAACAGGAAGGGCTCCTGCAGGACGACGCCGATCCGGTCGCGCACCCACGCGCGCTCCAGGGTGGAGAGCTCGAGCCCGTCGAGGCGGATCGAGCCGTGCTCGTAGTCGTACAGACGCAGGAGCAGGTTGACGATCGCGGTCTTCCCCGAGCCCGGCGGTCCGAGCAGGGCGAGGGTCTCGCCGGGGCGGACGTGGAAGGAGACGTCCCCCAGGACCTCCTCGCCGTCGCGGTACGAGAAGCGAAGCCCCTCGACGCGGATGTCGCCCTGGAGGACGTCGGGGACGTCGGCGCGCGGAGAGTCGTCATCCGCCTCCTCGGCCACTCCGAGGATCTCCCGGATGCGGCCGAGGGAGACGATCGCCTTGCCCGTCTCGGTCAACACCCGCCCGAAGTGACGGACGGGCCAGATGACCATCGACTCGTACATCAGGAACGCCTGCAGGTCCCCGATCGTGAGCCGCCCGGTGATCGTCCAGTGCGCGCCGAAGAACAGCACCACGCCGATCTGGGTCAGGCAGAGGAAGTCGGACGAGGTCCAGTAGACGCCGAGCAGGTGGATCAGCTTCTGGGTCCGGTCACGGAAGTCGGCGTTGCGAGTGCCGAACTTGCCGCGCTCGAACTCCTGGCGGGCGAAGGCCCGGACCACTCGGATCCCGGTGAGGTTCTCCTGCAGGACGGTGGTCATCGCTCCCTCCGACTCGTCCATCTCCAGGAACCGCGCCTTGATCTTACGGAAGAAGACGACGGCGAAGGCGATGATGAACGGGAACAGGGCGACGGAGGCCAGCGCCATCCGGACGTCGATGTAGAGCAGGATGGGGATCACGGTGACGAGCAGGATCGTCGCCCGGCCGATCTCGACCACCTGGGCGGAAAGGAACATCCGCACCGTCTCCACGTCGGAGGTGCACCGCTGGACCAGGTCCCCGGTGTCCGCCCGGTCGTGGTACGTGCACGGCAGCCGCTCGAGGTGCGAGTACAGCCGATCCCGCAGATCGCGGGTGATCGCCTCGGAGGCCATGGCCGCCCACCGGCCGCGCAGGTAGTGGAAGGCCCCGCCGATCGCGGTCAGCGCCAGCACCCCGGCCGCCGCGCACCACAGGAGCTGCGCGAGGGGCGAGTCGATCCCCAGCGCCGAGCACGGGCCGCCGAGCCACGCGGGCACGACGTCTCCGCTCCCCTCGAGGATGCCGTCGATCGCCCAGCGCGTGACGAGCGGCGCCCCGAAGATGGTGACGATCCCCACCGCCATCGCCGCGACGGCGGTGAAGTACCGCAGACGCTGACCACGCGTCAGCTCCCACAGGGCCCTGTTCGATTGGCTCTTCACGTCTCCGTTTCCTCGAACTGAACGTCCTCGCTTCGTCGCGGCCCGGCTTCGGGCGGGGGAGCGGGTTTCGGCGTGCGAGGACGAGACGAAAAAACCCGCTCTGTTTCGGAGCGGGCTTTCCTGCGTCGGCCAGGGGGGGCCGATGATCGTCTCGGGTTTTTCTTCCTACCGTCGATCAGCGCATGGACGCCCGCTCACGGGAGCGCGTCGGCTCCCTTCGGGTTCGGTACTGCGGTATTGCGGTAGCCCATGCTCGTCCTCCCTGGCTTTGGCCGCGCGACGACGCGGCAGGCGATCGGGATCGCCTTGGGACGAACCAGGATATCGGCGAGGTTCCCCGAAGCTGGATGCGAATCCGCGAAAACCGCAGAAAGCCCAGCCTTCCGCGCCGGCGTTCACGATCGGCGGCCGGATTCCCTCAAGCGTTCGACCGTACCAGGACGATGGTACGGTCGGCATGGACTGGACCGTCGACCCCGCCTCCGACGTACCGCCGTCACGACAGCTCGTCGAGATCGTGCTCGATGCGTTGGCGAGCGAAGCGCTGGGGGCCCACGACCGGCTGCCCTCGGTGCGCCGGCTCGCGGGCGAGGCCATGGTGAACCACAACACCGTGGCCCGCGCCTGGCGCGATCTGGAGCAGCTCGGGGTCGTCGCGGGCCAGAACGGCCGCGGGGTCTTCGTCACCCCGCGGGGGCCGCGGATTGCCCGCGCGCGCCGCCGGGCGTCCACCTTGACCGCGCTGCGCAGAGCCCTCGCCGAGGCCCTGCGCGCCGGGCACGACCCGGCCGACCTGAGGCGTCTTCTCGACGAAGAGACAAGGAGATCGGCATGAACTCGATCCTCGAAGCCGACGAGCTCACGAAGCGCTTCCGCCGTCGCGAGGTCCTCTCGGACGTCACGCTCGGCCTCGTTCCCGGGAGCGTGACCGTGCTGCTCGGATCGAACGGAGCGGGCAAGAGCACGTTTCTGCGCCTCGCCCTCGGGCTCCTCAAGCCGACCACGGGCGTGATCCGCGTGCTCGGGCGGAATCCGCGCAAGGGCAAGCACGTGCGGCGCAACGTGGGCTTCGTGCCCGACCGGCCGGACGCGTATCGGTGGATGACGCCGCGGGATCTCTTCCGGTTCCTCGCGCCCCAGTACGAGCGGTGGAGCCGGCGCAAGGCGCTCTCGTTGACGGAGCGGCTGCGGGTGCCGATGGACACCCGGTTCGCGGATCTCTCGCGGGGCGAGGGGACGAAGTGCATGTTCGTCGCCGCGGTGGCGCACGAGCCGCCGCTGCTGTTGCTCGACGAGCCCTTCGCGGGCCTCGATCCCCTCGTGCGCGAGGAGGTTCTGCGCGCGTTCCTGGAGACGATGGCCGAGGGCGGGACGACGGCGCTCGTCGCCACCCACGACCTCGACGTGGCCGCCCGCGTCGCCGACCGCATCGCGCTCCTCGCCCACGGCCGCATCGAGCTCTTCGGCACGGTGGGGGAGGTGCTCAACACCACCCACGAGCCCGCGGACGTTCCCGCGGGCTTGAGACAGCTCTTCGAGGAGAGCCGCGACGGGAGGATTTCGGCGTGAACGGCGTCCTGCGCACCTACCTCTGGAAGGAGTGGCGCGAGCAGCGCGCGACGCTCGCGTGGCTGAGCGGGCTCCTCGTGCTCCTGGCTCTCGTCGCCCTGACGTTCCTGCCGCGTAGCCTCGCGTCTCGCCCCTTCCTCATCGAGGCCTGCGGAGCGGTCGCGGTGCTGACTTGGCTCATGACCCTGGGGTCCGATCTCCTGCCCCGGGAGCTGGCGAGCGATCGGGTGCGCTTCCTGGAGCGAGCCCCGGGCGGGCTCCGGAAGGTCTTCGTCGCGAAGCTGCTCCTCTTCGCAGCTGCGGGAATCGTCATCGCCGCGCTCGGCGCTTCCCTTGGGCTCGGGATCGCTCTGCTGCGCGAGGAGGCACCGAGCCTCTGGAACGGGGTGCCGGATGTGGGGTGGGCCGTGCTCGCCGTCGTCGGGTTCTCCCTGTGGACCCTCGCCGCCTCGACGTGGGTTCCCCGCGGCGCTCTCGCCCTTCCCGCGGCCGCGATGGCCCTGGCGGTCCTCGCATGGCCGTTGCTCGTCCTCGCGCCTTGCTTGTTCTGGTACGAGCCCGAGGAGGGAGAGATCGCCCTCTATGCACTTCTGGCGACACTCGCCGCGCCCGTCGTGGCGTGGGTTTCGTTCACCAGTGGCTTCCGCTTCGGCCGCGGCACGGCCCAGGCCTCGTTGCGCGGCTTCGGGGTGGCGGTCCTGTTCCTGCTGCCCGGCTGGTGCGTCACGGGCGTGCAGGTCCACCGTGCGTTGACGATCTACCCTCTGCAAGAGGACTTCGAGATCGTCAGCTGCGAGCTGGGTTCGGAAGGGCGCTTCGCCTACGCCACGACCAGTCGGGGATCGAAGTTCATCCCGCACGCGCTCGTGGTCGACCTCGAGACAGGGGGGTGGCGCTCCGAGGGATTCGGGATCTGGTATCCCTCCCGTGAGCGGTACGGCCTGTCGCTCGAGAGCCACGAATCGCTCTTGCACGTCTGGCTCTTCGACCTCGACAACGATGAGGAAGCCGGTACCTGCTTCGATGCGCGGTCCGCGAAGGAGGTCGATCCCCGGACGGTGCCGGAGATCGAATGGGACCTGCCGGGGGCCAAGGAGCTCGGCCTCGATCCGGAACGTGGACACTGGAGGCGCGCGGGGCTCGGCTACCAGGCGGTGTTCGAGAACGGCGGCTACTACGATCCGTTCCGCTCCACACTCTTCCGTGAGTCGGAGCTGTTTCCCGAGAAGGAACCTCGATCCGTCAAGGTGCGCCCAGGTCGCTGGCTCCTGTACGACCACGATAGGTCCGGGATCGTATGGACCCTCTTCGATCCGGAGACGGGAGACCGGGCTCCTGCGCCGGCCATGGAAGATGTGACGTGGACGTGCCCCTTCCTCGAGGACGGACGTCTGATCGTGGTCGAAGAGGGACGGGTCTGCCTCCTCGACCCCGAATCGGGCGCGCAAACGCCGGTCACGCTGGAGGGCGAATGGCCCGGAACCATCCTGTGGGTGTACTCACGAGCAAAGGTGGTAGGCCCCGAAGGCATCCTCCTGGTGAGCGGAGACGAGTGGCGCACTCTCGGGCGTCTCGATCGCTCCACCCTGACCCTCCCCCCGGCGCGCTATTCGAGCAACGACCCGATCGAATGGGTTGCCAGCCTCGACGAGGACTCGGTGCTCGCCATCGAGGACCGTCGCCGTCTCGTGCGCCTCTTCTTCGACGATCGCGCGCCGGAGGTCCTCTTCCCGAGGCCGGAGGAGTAGGAGTCGCGCATGGGACGGATCTTCGGCACCTACCTCTGGAAAGAGTGGCGCGAGCAGCGCGCGACGCTCGCGTGGCTGAGCGGGCTCCTCGTGTTCCTGGGGCTCCTCGCCCTCGCGTTCCTGCCGCAGCGCTACGCTACCCGGACCTTCGTCACCGAAATCTGCGGGGCGGTCGCCGCCCTGACCTGGCTCCTGACTCTGGGATCCGATCTCCTGCCCCGCGAGCTGGCGAGCGGCCACGTGCGCTTCCTCGAGCGCGTTCCGTTCGGGCTGCACCGGGTCTTCCTCGCCAAGCTCGTCCTCTTCCTCGCCGCGGGGACCGTCCTCCTGCTCGTCGGGACCTCGCTAGGCTTCGGGGTCTCCCATCTGCGGGGGGTGGGGCCGAGCGTCCTGAGGACGGCGCCCGGGCACGCCTGGTGGCTGCTCTTTCTCGTCGGCGGATCCCTGTGGACCTTCGCGGCCTCGACCTGGATCCCGCGCGGAGCCCTCGCGCTTCCCGGGGCGGGGATGGCCCTGGCGGTCCTCGCGTGGCCGATGCTCGTGCTCGCCCCGGGGTGGTGCTGGTGGTACGAGCCGAGCGGTGGGGAGATCGCGCTCTACGCGATCCTGGCCACGATCGCCGCGCCCTTCGTGGCCTGG
>CAYRXS010000286.1:0-8015 GCA_964428225.1 uncultured Planctomycetaceae bacterium | reverse complement strand
GGGGGGGGGGTTGGGCGGGGGGGTGGGGGCAAAACGCCACCTCCCCAGACCGCATCCCGAGAACGCACCATGTGCCAGTGGCCCCGGCGCCGGTCGGCGCGCACCCTGCTCCTCCTGCTCCTGCTCCCGCTCGGCTCGGCCGAGGCCCGCTCGACCGCGGAGAGCCGACCGGAGCTGCCGCTCGTCTTCGTCGAGAACCGCGGCCAGCTCGCGGAGGACGTCCTCTTCCAGGCCCGCGTGCCCGGACTGCGAGCGGACTTCACCCGCCACGGTCTGGACCTCGACGTCGGCGGCACGTCTCGCGCGGCGCTGCGCTTCGAGGGGGCGCGCGACGACGTCGTGGTTCAAGGCGTGGGCGAGCTCGCGGGGAAGGTCCACCACCTGGTCGGTCCGTCCTCGTCGTGGATCGTCGGCGCGCGCACCTGGGAGGGGCTGCGCTACGAGGGCCTCTACGACGGCGTCGACCTCGAGGTGCGGGAGAGCGACGGACGCATCGAGTACGACCTGCTCCTGCACCCCGGCGCTCGCGTCGAGGACGTCGTCGTGCGCTGGGAGGGAGACGAGCGGCTGCGGCGGCTCGAGGACGGCTCGCTCGTCGGACCGGGTCACCTCCGCCAGCGCGCGCCGCAAACGTGGCAGGTCGAGCCGGACGGCTCGCGCCGCGAGCTCGCGAGCACGTTCCGCGTCATCGACGGGAGCCGCTACCGCTTCGAGGTGGTCGGCCGCGATCCGCGCCTCCCCCTCGTGATCGATCCCGTGCTCGTCTACGGCGCGCACGTCGGCGGCAGCAGCGCCGACTCGGCGCTCGGGGTGGCGATCGACTCCTCCGGCGCGGTCTACGTCACCGGCTGGACCCGCTCGAGCGACTTCCCCCTCGCCGCGGGGGCGATGGACGAGTCACGCGACGGCAAGGAGGGAGTGGTCTTCAAGATGGGGCCCGAGGGCGGGTCGCTGGTCTGGGCCACCTACTTCGGCGGACGGGGCGACGACACCGGCCACGCGATCCGCGTGAACGTGGCGGGCGAGGCCTTCGTCACCGGAGAGACGAACAGCGACGACTTCCCCGTCACCGCGGCCTGCTACTCGGCCTCGCGGGCGGGAGGCTCGGACGCCTTCGTGCTCGCCCTGGGCGCGGACGGCGCCACCCTGCGCTACTCGACCTTCCTGGGCGGCTCGAGCGACGAGACGGGCCGGGGCATCGCGCTCGACGGCGGAGACAACGCGTTCGTGGTCGGAACGACGCGATCGGTCGACTTCCCCGCGTCCTCGCACGCCTTCCAGACGACGCGCAAGGGGGCGCGGGACGCCTTCGTCGTCAAGGTGGACGCGGGCGGCTCGATCGTCCACTACGCGACCCTGCTCGGGGGCCTGCGCGACGAGGAGGGGCGCGCGATCGCCGTCAGCAGCTCGGGCCATGCCTACGTCGTCGGCCGGACGAGCTCCGTGGACTTCCCCACGACGAGCGGGGCGCTCGACACCACGCGCGGCGACGTCGACGCCTTCGTCACGAAGCTGAGCGTCGACGGCGGGGCGACCGTGTTCTCGACCTACCTGGGCGGCTCGCTCCAGGACGAGGCGACGTCGGTCGCCTGGGCTCCGGACGAGACGATCGTGGTGGGGGGTTGGACCCGGTCCTCCGACTTCCCGGTCCGGGGCGGGGGAGAGGACAACCGCCACCACGGACGGCAGGACGGCTTCGTGGTGCGGCTGAGCTCCTCGGGGGGCGCGTTCTTCCAGTCCCGGCTGCTCGGCGGCGAGGGAGTGGACGAGTGCCTGGGCGTCGCGGTCGACGTCTCCGGCGCGACCTGGGCCGTGGGCCGGACCACGTCCGACGACTTCCCCGTCTCGCCCGAGGCCCCCGCGACATCGCGGGCCGGCGGCGCCGACGGCTTCGTGGTCCGCCTGGACCGCGAGGGGGGGGACGCATTCTGGGGCACCTACCTCGGCGGGGCGGGCAGCGACGTCCTGCACGCGGTGCACGTCAACGAGTTCACGGGGGAGGTCGCCGCGGTGGGCGAGTCGACCCACGTCTCGCCCCTGCGGAGGGGCGAGCTCGGGGGACGCAGCAGCGCGAGCGATGCGTTCGTGGCCCGCGTCTCGCCCGGCATCTGCGGGAGGGGGGCCACCGCGGAGGTCCTGGACGGGGGCAGCGTGGCCACGCTCAACAGCACCCTGCCGCGGCTCGGCCGGTCCTTCACCCTGACCGTGGGGGGGACGCCCCCGAGGACCGAGGGCGTCCTGATGATCGGCGCGCTGGCGGAGACCCCGCTGGAGCTGGAGGGGGGCGGCCGGTGGTATCTCGATCCCTCGACCGCCACGCCCTGGCGCACGTTCGAGACCGACGCGGAGGGCTCCTTCCTGCTCGAGCTGGACTTCCCCTCCGGGGCGGGGCTCTGCGGCATCACGCTCGCCGTCCAGGGACTGCTACTGGACGGGCGCGGCGGTCCGCACACGAGCGGGGCGGTGACCGACGCGCTCCTCGTGACTCCGGGCGACTGAGCGACCCTCACCCGCGCGGGTGGTAGAGGCGGTGCACGCTGCGGACGTGTTCCGCGTCGAGGTGCGTGTACACCTCGGTCGTGCGGATCGAGGCGTGGCCGAGCATCTCCTGCACGCTGCGCAGGTCGGCCCCGCCCTCGATCAGGTGGGAGGCGAAGGAGTGGCGCAGGGTGTGGGGGGAGATCCGCCGGTCGAGCCCCGCGACCAGGGCCGCCGCCTTGACCCGGCGCCACGCCGTCGAGCGGTCGAGGGGGCGCCCGCTCTTCGTCAGGAAGAGCTCGAGGGTCCTGCGGGCCCGCGGGAGGCGGAGGCGGCCGTCGGACCGCCAGCGCTCGATCGCGTCCCGCGCCCGCTCGCCGATGGGGACGATCCGGGTCTTGCGTCCCTTGCCGTGCAGGGTGAGGACCCGCAGCGAGGGCTCCAGGTCCTCGAGGCGCAGCCCGATGGCCTCGGTGATCCGCGCCCCGCAGGCGTAGAGCACCTCGAGCAGGGCGGTGTCGCGCTGGGCTCGCCACCCGTCGGTGCCGGGGGCGGCCAGCAGCCGCTCGACCTCCTCCACGCCGAGGGTCGCGGGCAGCAGGCGCGAGAGGACGGGGGCGGCGATCAGGGCGGAGGGATCGCGGGAGAGCCGCCCCTCGCTCACGAGGTGCCGCAGGCACATCCGCACCGCCGAGAGTCGCCGGGCCACGCTGGCCTCGGCCATGCCCCGGCGGCGGCAGTGGGTCAGGTGGTCGACGATCGCCTCGGCGGTGAGGGCCTCCCAGGCCTCGATCCCCGCCTCGCCCGCCCAGGCCAGGAACCGCGCCACGTCCGAGCGGTACGCGGCGAGGGTGTTGCGGGACAGGCCCGCCTCGACCCGCAGTGCCTCGAGGAAATCCTCGAGACTCTCCCGGAAGGGAGGGGCGGGGAGGGCGGCGTCGGGATCCGGATCGGGCACCGCCCCAGCCTCGCCCGGTCGCCGGCCGGGTGCAAGGGGGAGGATCCCTCGCTTGAGGGGGTTCCGACCGCCCCCTATACTCCCGCGCCCCCGCGACCTCGACCGTCCCTCGTCATGGCCAGGAAACCGACCCCTCAGCACCTCGAGCAGTACCGCGAGACGCTCCGGCGGCTGCGCGCCGCGCAGGAGGACCGGATCGAGGGCCTGGAGGGGGACGCGTTCTCCGACGAGAGCAACCGGTTCACCACCGACAACCCGGCCGACACGGGCTCGGAGACCTTCGCCCAGACCTTCAGCCTCGAGCTCCTGCAGCGCGACGTGGCGATCCTCGGAGAGGTCGTCGCGGCTCTCGAGCGCTTCGAGAACGGGGAATTCGGCCGCTGCTCCGCGTGCCGGAAGTGGATCCAGAGGGCTCGGCTCCAGGCGGTTCCCTTCGCCCGCCTGTGCATCCAGTGCCAGCAGAAGGCCGAGGAGAACGGGTGAGCGCGGCCGGTCCGCCCCTCGGTCCGCGCCGCCTCCCGCTGCGGGTGGCCGTGACGTGCCTGCTGGTGGTCGTCGTGCTCGTCGTCCTCGACCAGTGGTCGAAGGCGGCGGTCTTCGAGTGGTTCGCGCAGGAGGGCGAGTTCCCCCGCGATCCCCACGGGCACGAGCGCTACACCCTCCTCGGGAAGCGCATCGCGTTCATGATCTCGCTGAACGCGGGGGCCGCCTGGGGCTTCTTCGCCCGCCACCCCCAGGTGCTCGTGATCGGCCGGATCCTCGCAGTGATCGTCCTGACCGGGATCCTGCTCCGGGCCCGCTTCCGGCACTGGCTGACGGTCGGGGCGGTGGTCCTGGTCCTGGCCGGCGCCATCGGGAACCTGGTGGACAACCTCTTCACGGGCGGGGTCGAGGAGGGCCACCCGTACCGGCTCGTCCGCGACTTCATCGACGTGTGGTTCCTCTGGGACGCGGTGGGCCTGGACTGGCACTTCCCCACGTTCAACGTGGCCGACTCCTGCATCTCGGTGGGCGCGGTCGGCTTCGTCCTCTCCGGCCTGTTCCAGCGAGGCTCCGACGCGGAGGACGACGACCCGGACGCCGCCGGGGAGACCGAGGGCGAGCCGAACCGCCCCGCGGAGTGACCCGCTCCGCGTCCATTGCCGCCCTCCCCGAGGGCCGATAGAGTGGCGTCCATGCCCGAGCTGTCGGTGACGATCGGTTCCCTGCGGTTGCGCAACCCCGTGATGTCGGCGTCGGGGACCTACGGCCACGGCCTCGAGATGCGCCGCTTCACGCCCCCGCAGGAGATGGGGGCGCTGGTGAGCAAGACGGTCACCCTCGAGCCCCGCCCGGGGAACGATCCCCCGCGCATCTGCGAGACCGAGGCGGGGCTGCTCAACTCGATCGGGCTGGAGAACCCCGGGATCGACCACTACGTCGCGCACACGCTCCCCGAGATGGCTGAGGCCGACACCGTCGTGGTGTCGAACATCGGGGGCTTCTCTCCCGAGGAATACGTCGAGCTCGCCCGCCAGCTCGACGGGGAGAGCGTGGTGGACGCGATCGAGGTGAACCTGTCGTGTCCGAACGTGGAGGGCGGGCGGATCCCGTTCGGGACCGAGCCGGAGATCACGCAGGGGGTGATCAAGGGCATACGGGAGGCGACGTCGAAGCCGCTGTTCGCGAAGCTCTCGCCGAACGTGACCCGGATCGGGGAGATGGCTCGAGCCGTCGAGGCGGGAGGGGCCGACGCCATCACCGCGGTGAACACGCTGCTCGGGATGTCGGTGGACTGGCGCACGGGGAGGCCCGGGCTGGGCACGGTGCAGGGGGGCTACTCGGGGCCGGGGATCAAACCCGTGGCCCTGCGATGCGCCTGGGAGTGTGCCCGCTCCGTGAGCATTCCGGTGATCGGGTGCGGAGGCGTGGCCTGCGCCGAGGACGTGCTGGAGTACCTGGCGGTCGGTTGCGTCGCGGTGCAGATCGGCACGATGAGCTTCGCCGATCCCACCCTGCACGGGCGGGTGGTCCGGCAGTTGGGGCGGTTGCTCGAGGCGGAGGGGATCGAATCGATCCGCGAGATCGTGGGAACCGTTCGAGACGGCCGCGAGTCTGGTGGGGGATGAGCGTGAAATCGGGCGTCGGAACGCAACCGTTCGAGGGGAGCCGCTAGAGGGGAGCGGATGCGTCTCGAGCAGATGACCCCCGCCCACGTCCGCCGGGCGATGAACGTCTACATCTCGCACGCCTGGCCCCCCGGGTGTCCCGGCGAGCCTTCCCCCGTGGTCGAGGACGTGGAGGGGATCGACGACCTGGATCGGCTCTTCCAGGGCTTCGAGGCCGTGTCCGGCAGCGACGGAGGGTTCAAGCGGTACGCCCTGCGGCTGGGCAACTTCCGCTATCCCTTCATGAAGTTCGTCGTGCAGGAGCACCTGGTCAACGGGGAGTTCTTCTTCTCCGTGGACACCCACGACAACCTCGACGTGCGCTGCGACGCCCCGGACTACGAGGAGTGGGAGCGGCTGAAGCTCTTCAATCGGGGCCTGAAGGTGGACATCGAGTCCGACTGGCAGAAGATCGGGCTGCCGACGAACATCGAGCTGCGCGAGCTGATGGAGGAGCTCGCCCGGGTCGAGCGCGAGGCGAGCAAGCGCCGTCGGATCCTGCTCGTGGACGACGAGCAGAACGTCGCCCTCGGTCTCGCCGCCCTGCTCCGGGCCCGGGGCTACGGGGTGGAGCTCGCGCGCGACGGCGCCGAGGCCCTCGAGCGCCTCTCCCGGGATCCGATCCCCGACCTGGTTCTGCTCGACTACGAGATGCCCCAGCTCGACGGGGAGGAGGTCCTCCGGCGCCTGCGCGCGGACGCGCGGACGGAGGCCCTGCCCGTCCTCCTCGCCACCGCCTCCACCATCGACCTCAGCCGCCTGCGGGAGGTCTCCGGCCTCCTCCGCAAGCCCTACCCCCGCCACCTCCTCTTCGAGATGATCGCCCGCCTGCTGGGCCCCCAGGCGGGGTCGGGGGGCGCCCGGACCGAGAGCTGAGCCGGGAGGACCGGCGGGGTCTCGCGTCCCGATCCCGGATCCCGACCGTACCGCGCCGCGGCCGCTCCCCGGAAAAACCCCGAGAAAGCTCGCAACCGTGGCCCGCGCCGTCCGTCCTGGGGGCGCAGCCCCTGGAGGTGGGCGGGGGTTTGGGACGGTCTCCCCTCCGGCGGACCCCGCCTCCCGATCACCGCGAGCACCCCACCCCTCCCGCCACGATTCCTCCGCGCCGAGTTTTGCCCCCGTGGACCTTTCCCGCGCCACCCTTCCCCCTTGTAATGGTCCGTCCTCGATACGCATCGAGACGATCGCAGGGCGCGCCGGATCCCCGCCACTCGGTGGGATCGGCGAAAGAGAACGAGATGGCGGGAATCGAGAAGTCGGCACATGGACTGGTCTGAACTAGGCGACAAGCTCTCCTCGATGGGAGATCGGGTCGGACGGTCGCTCCGGGCGATGTTCGGCTCGCGGAACGAGCGGATGGTCAAGGATCTCACGCCCCAGGTGGCGGAGATCAACGAGCTCGAGCCATGGGCCCAGGGGCTCAGCGCGGACGAATTCAAGGAGAAGACCCGGGAGTGGAAGGAGGCTCTCGCCGCGGGGGCCATCTCCCTGGACGACATCCTGCCCGAGGCGTTCGCCCTCGCCCGGGAGGCATCCGTCCGGACCCTCGGGCTGCGGCCCTTCGACGTGCAGCTCGTCGGGGGGATCGTCCTGCACCAGGGCTCCATCGCGGAGATGGCCACCGGGGAAGGAAAGACCCTCGTGGCCACCCTCCCGCTGTACCTGAACGCCCTCGAGGGGAAGCCGGTCTACCTCGTCACCGTCAACGACTACCTGGCCCGCCGCGACGCGGAGTGGATGGGGCCGATCTACGAGTACCTCGGGCTCACCTACGGCTCGATCCAGAGCCAGATGACCGCGGCCACGCGCCTCGACATCTACGCGCGGGACATCGTCTACGGCACGAACAACGAGTTCGGCTTCGACTACCTGCGCGACAACATGAAGATGACCGTGGAGGAGCAGGTGCAGGAGTACCTCTCCTACGCGATCGTCGACGAGGTCGACTCGATCCTGATCGACGAGGCCCGGACTCCCCTCATCATCTCCGGCCCTGCCGAGTACGTGCCCGACAAGTACAAGGCCGCGGACATGGTCGCGCGGAAGCTCGTCCTCGAGGAGCACTACGAGGTCAAGGAGAAGGAACGCTCCGCCTCCCTGCTCGAGGACGGCATCGTCGAGGCGCAGAAGCTCCTCAAGATCGAATCCTTCTACACGGAGGGAAACACCGACTGGCCGCACTACATCGAGAACGCGATCCGCGCTCACGAGCTGTACGAGAACGGCAAGGAGTACCTCGTCGAGAACGGCGAGGTCGTCATCGTCGACGAGTTCACCGGCCGGAAGATGCAAGGACGGCGCTGGTCCGACGGGCTGCACCAGGCGGTCGAGGCCAAGGAAGGCATCCAGATCAAGCAGGAGAACCAGACCCTCGCCACGATCACCTTCCAGAACTACTTCCGCCTCTACGACAAGCTCGCGGGCATGACCGG
>CAYRXS010000285.1:0-8063 GCA_964428225.1 uncultured Planctomycetaceae bacterium | reverse complement strand
AGGATTCGGGCCCTATCGTTTCCTAAACCGGGGGTCGCAGGTTCGAATCCTGCCGGGCGCGCCATGGAACGTGGTTTTTAGGGGCAGGAGTTGGGGTGCGTGCCTCAATGGATGTCATCGCACGTCATGGGCTAGCGGCAGGCCCGGACCGGAGAGCGGCCCAGGGGGAGTTGGCTGTTCGGCTTCAACCGCCCAGGAAGGGGTAGCGCTGCATCCTGCTACGTGAAGGTTCTCGAGAGGAGGAGCGTCTCGCGGGCCAGGGCGCCAGGGCAGTTCTGCGAGCCGAGGGTCCTCATTCTGCAGCGAGAGATACCCCCCGAGGAATGAGCACTACGACAACGGGGCCCGTCTCCGCGCCACTCGTGGCTGGCGAATCGCTCGCGGCTTCGGCTCGGGCACTTGCCCCGACGACGTCACCGGTGGACCGTGAACGCTCCCACGAAGCCGTCAGTTGTGCCATGGACGACGCCATGCGAGACTGCCGCACATCACGAGAACGCCGCTTCGCGGAACACGAGGCGGTGCTGACAATGCTGGAACGCCTCGAACTGAACACAAGGATCCCAGGACGCGCTCCGAACCCGGCCACAGAATCGGAAGGAACCACGTGAATAGCACGCCGCTACGACACTTTGATCGGGCAATAGAAGAGCTGGAGGAGCTGATCGAGCAATCCAAACGGGAGGCTGCCGAGCAGTCCATCCCGTCGTTCAAGGATGCTCATCTGGCCGAGGCCGATTTCTTCTCCGCGGTTCTGAACGCAAAGAAGGCAGGGATCCACAGGTCGGAAACGCTCGTTCTCGAGGCGGAGGAGCTGTTCGGGAAGAGGGACATGCTCAAGATCTCGGCAGAAGGGAGCGCGCTCCTGGCCCGGGCGGCGATCCTGCTCATCGAGGGATTGCTGAAGTAGGAACTCGCCAATCTCCAGGTGACTCGACCTCGATCGTGAGGGCTTTCCCAACCGCGGGAATCGACTGCCCGTGAGCTGGGCTCTTTTCTCCCCGTAGAGCTCAGAAAGCCCCAATTTTCCCGCGGAAGGGGTCGATAACCTCACCGCTGATTGGAGAGGCCGACCGCCGTGGTGATCGAATCTGACGTGACCGGTGCACACGTTGCTCCCCTCGAACCCGATGCAGAGTCGGCGAAGCGACTGGCTCGGGCGTGCAACCAGCTCGCCCTCGACTTGCATCGCCGGATCGGGGAGGGAGGCGGGAATCTCTTCTGGTCTCCCCACTCCGTGTTCTGCGCTCTGACGATCGTCCACCAAGGAGCGGGAGGACAGACGCGACGGCAGATCGCCGAGGTGCTCCACCTCCCGGATGCTCTCGATCAACTGCATCCCTTCCTCGCCGGGCGAAATCGACACTCTGCAGGTGAGATGGGGGAGGACGAGGCCGAGCTCGAATCGGCAACCGCTCTGTGGGTCGACCGGAGCGCTTCCCTTTCGACCGAGTTCCTCGACCTGGTGACCCGACATCACGACGTGGACGTGGAGAACGTCGACTTCTCGGACGCTGCCGAGCCGCGAATCAATCGCTGGGCCGAAGGCAAGAGCCACGGGAAGATAAGGCAGCTCCTCACTCCGGGATCGCTGTCTCCCGTGGATACGAGACTCGTCATCACGAACGTCCTGTATTTCCTTGGCATCTGGGAGAGCAAGTTCAAAGTCGAGAACACGGAGACTCAGCCGTTCTGGGTAGACGAGGACACCCGGGTCGACGTCCCCATGATGTTCCAGGAAGGCGAGTTTCGCTACGGAGAGTCGGACTCCGTGAAGCTCATCGAACTACCCTACCGGGGAGGCGAGTTCTCAATGCTCGTCCTCCTTCCCGACGGGAATCGAGATGTAGAGGAACTCGAGGCGTCACTGAGTCTGGAACACCTCGAGACATGGACCGAACGCCTCGAAGCCCACGAAGTCGAGCTGTTTCTCCCGCGGATGAAGTTGGAGCTCGACCTCCGCCTGAAGGAATGCCTGCGGGAGATCGGGATGCCCGACGCATTCAGCTCGGTCTACGCGGACTTCTCTCCCATGACTCGAGAGGGGGCCGAAGCCCTGAGGATCTCCGACGTCATTCACAAGACCTACCTGGACGTCAACGAGGAAGGCGTCGAGGCGGTTGCGGCCACGGCCGTCGAGTTCGACAAGCTGTGCTGCGGACCGTCGGCAAAGGTGTTCAGAGCAGACCGCCCCTTCCTCCTGATGATCCGGGAAACGAGAAACAACGCCATTCTCTTCGCCGCCAAGGTGCTCAATCCCCTTCCCAAGAGGTCCAGAGGAACCGAAATGGAAGAACAACAGGCCAGACTTTTCCGTCTCACGACCAATCTCGCGTTGATCAAGATGGGCAGCTTCATGGACGAATTCTCCGAGATGTTCGGAGAGCTCGCCGCGGGCCTCCAGACCGTGCTCCCCGATCAAGAGGCGGAGCCCGGAGCTGCAGATCTCCGGGATTTCGTCGCCTCCAAGATGACCGAGAACTTCAGGGAGGAACTGCTGGAGCTGAAGAACGGCATCCACGAGTCGTTCTCGGAGCAGAAGGACGTGATGTTCGAGATGATCGGTGAGGAACTGGCGGATCAGCTCTGCGGGATCGTCGATCAATACGACTTCTCCCTGCCGAAACTGTACGAGGAGCTGACCGACGAGGAGATCTCCGCCTACATCGTCCTCTTCTCGAGCGAGCACGAGGAGTTCGTGCAGCTCGTCGAGCTGATCGAGGAGGTCGGCGGCTTTGCCGGTGGCGGAGGCGGTGAGGGCGAGGATCTCGATGACGAGTACATGCAGTCTCTCCAGGGCGTCGAGAGCATCGAGGTCTACTCCGAAGGGCACCTGCTCAAGACCATCGACGACGAAGGGGATCTCTACGCGATCGTGGCCGCGCTAAGCGTGCAGCTCAACCCGGTGGAGATGCCGACTCCGGGGGAGTACGACGCCGTCTGTCGGCTCAGGACGGGCGCCGACACGATCGAGGCCGGCATCAGCAGTAGCTCGGTGACCCTCCTCGGTAGGACGTTCGAGATCCCGGAGGAGGTCTCCTGGCTCTTCAACATGCTGACGAGCAAGCCCACGACCGTGGAGTGATCGTCGAACGGTGAAATGGGATCGCGCCATCGTTGTCGTCTTGTCGTGCCTCGTGGCGACAACGGGTTGTGACCTTCAAAGCAGTGATCGCTGCGAGGAGGCTGCCATGAAATGCCCGGTGTGTGGCACGGAACTGGTTCTGACGCCGACCTTTGTCGAGTCGCCTCCCCATATCCCGCTGGCGCCGAGTCTGGTCCGGGAGCTCCACTGTGAGGCATGTGGACACACGAGCTCGGAAGCGTGTCCGATGACGCCCGGGGACGATGCGCCGGAGGAGGAGGGCGGCGGCGACATGAGGACGAAGGAGGGACGATCAGGGATGAACAATGAACCGGCCGGCGGCCTGAGAGCGCTCGAACGAGAGGCGATCGACAGGCTGGCGAGAGGCGAACGTGCGGAGCTGGAGAAGGAGCTGGCGGATCTGACCGGATACCTCGATCTCGTACAGCAGGGAGAGGTGGCCGAAACACTGGACCATCTGCGCTCTCTTGGCAGGAAGGAGGCGATCCTGAAGAGAGCTCTGGCCAGCCTGTCGGGCAACGATCCGATGGAGCCGAGCTCCAGCCGTACGTTGAGTCGGGAGGAACTGAAATCCGTCGCAGAAGCGATCGCACTGGGACTGGGCCAGCTCAAGGGACAGTACGCTCATTTCGAGCATTACGACCCGGATGAAGGGTCGTCAGGGGCGTTCCCGATCACATACCGCCACCATGTCGAGTGGGTCGACAATCCGGACCATGAGCGGGAGATCCGGGCGCGAGAGGCGGAGCGCCCTCTCAAGCGACCGAAGCCCGACGAGACCGTCGCCACCTATCCCGGGGACGACAGCATCGAACTGTTCATTCACGCGACGCAGGTCGACGAGTTCCGGTGTGGTCAACGACTGTGGATTCCCGACCTCTGGATCTGCGACCACGCCGTGGAGTTGATCATCTCCGGGCGTGAGAGCGAAGCCCTCGCGGAGATCCGTGAAGAGGTCTACGGACTTCTCCTCGATGTGAAGGCGAGGTTCGAGGACGAGACTCCGTGACCGCGGACCGGGACGATCAACTCGCGCCCGGATTCCCGACGATCCCGTCCACGAAGCTCTCGATCACGTCCACCAGGGTGTCCACGTCCTGCTCGGCGGCGATCTCCCGCCAGTCCGCCTCGATCGTTCCGTCCGGGAGGGGGAGGCGGATCCGCACGTGCGCGTCGCGCGTGCTGACCGATTCGGGCGGATTCCCGGCCTCGATCACGGCGCGGAACCGCGCGAAGAAGCCGTCGAGAACTTCAGGCGGGGGAACGGTCCGGATCGGGCGGCACGGGTCCCCGCGGGTATCGAGGAACCAGGGATTGCTCTCGTTGTTCTCGACGCGGACCTCCATCCCGGCCGCTCCGGGCAGGAACAGGATCGTTCCCTCCGCATAGACCTCGCATCCGCCGCTCAGTCGGATCGAACCCGTTCCGGCCGGTAGTTCCTCTTCGACAGGCGGAGCTTGCTTGGCCGGCGGGCCTTCCTCGGTGCTGCGGGCATCCGGCTCGCGGTCCGGCTCGAGGGGAGGCGGATTGGCGCACAGGTTCTGCCACCCGTCTTTGCGGTAGGCTCCCTCGTAGAGGGGAGTCTCTTGCTCCTCGGTATCGATCCTCAGCCGGCGGAGCGCCAGCCGGACGTCGCCGAAGAGCTTCCTGTCGCTCTTCCCGTAGGAGTCGGGCGACTGCGTCGTCTGCTCCCAGCCTTCGACGGTGCACTCCTCGCCCGCACTGTTCGCGAGGATGATCCTGATCCGGGCCTCGTCCGGCAGGCCGGTGCGGTTGCTCAGCTTGATGTTGATGAAATCGCCCTTGACGATCGCCTCCCAAACGCGCGCCACCCCGTCGGGGAGCTGGCGGGCGTAGCACCTCTCCTCCAGGCCCGAGGCGGCCACGCGGACCACCTGGAGGAGGAGGAGCCCGTCTCCGGTGAGGCGGAGGTTGGTGCCGCCCCAGAGACGGTGGACGCCCCGCTGCTCGACACTCGCCCCTCTCAACTCGTCGCGCCCGCCCAGGAACATCTCCGTCCCGTTCATTGCTTCTGCCTTCCTCCGGCGATCCTCGTTCTGCCTCTTCCTCATTTCGGATGTTCCGCGACTCTGGATGAACGGCTGGCGGCGATTCCGGGAGCGTAAATGTCGCGGCTCGACCCCGAAGTCTCGTGTGCTGTGTCTGCTGTGTCTGCTGTGTCGGCGTGGACTCTCGACCGTTGAAGGCGAGGTCACGGTGGGGGAGGGGGAGACGCAGGGCTTGCTCCCGCCCCTGCAGACCACCTTGATCCGGGGTCGGCTAGCGCAGGTCCGTGGCTACTCGCTAGAGTTCGGGGGGGCCGGTCGAGCCGGCCGCCCTCTGGTCCCTGTGTCCTGGAACCACCCCGACGATCCCACGATCGATCAGCAACTACCATGAATGCCATCTTCCTTGCACTCGCTTGCTTCCTGGGTGTCGTTGCCACGCCGCCCACTCCTGGTCCCATGGTCCAGGAGTCGCTTCTGGAGAAGGCCGAGGCGCGAGTGCGGGCGATCTACGAGCGAGGGGAGTTCCGGGCCAGAGGGTTCCGGGCGAACTGGCTACCGGACAGCTCGGGCTACACTCGCTCCGAGTCCGTGCCCGGAACGAACGAGAGGGTGCGGGCGAGCTACGACGCCGCCAGCGGCAAGCGCACGGTGCTGGACTCTCCGCAGGGTGGGGGCCGGGACCGATCCAGCGGCGTCTCCCCCGACGGCAGCCGCCGCGTCTACTCGGAGCGCGGGAACCTGTACGCCCGAGAACGGGGCGGCGACCAGACGATCCAGCTCACGAAGGACGCGGTGGCGGATTCGATCCGCAACCACCGAGCCGCCTGGAGCCCCGACGGAGCGCGGATCGCCTTCGTACAGACCGACTCGTCGAGCGTGAAGCTCAGGTCCGTCCTCGTTCCCGGCGATCCATCGTATCCGGGGGTGAGAGAGAGCCGATTCGCGCGGGTGGGTGGGGCCATACCTTCGCTGCGGGTCGGCGTCGTCGATTCCCAGGGAGGCGAGACGCAGTGGCTCGACGTTCCCCAGCCCGAAGAAGGCTTCTATCTTGGCCAGGTCGATTGGGCCGGGGATTCCCACGAGCTGCTCGTGGAGACGATGAGCCGGTTCCGTGACGAGCGGGATTTCCTCATCGCCGATCTGCAAGCCGGCACGGTCACCCGCATCTGGCACGAGTCCGATCCCGCCTGGGTCGTAGCGAGCTACCAAAAGAACGCCGGGCTCCGGTGGATTCAGGACGGGCAGGCGTTCGTGGTGCTGAGCGAGAAGGACGGATGGCGTCATGCCTACGTCGTCTCTCGGGACGGGAAGCAGGAGAAGCTACTGACGCCCGGTGACCTCGACATCATCGAGCACGCCACGATCGACGAGGCGGGAGGCTGGCTCTACTACTACGCGTCCCCGACCAACGGCACTCAGAAGTATCTGTACCGCTCGCGCCTCGATGGAACCGGGAAGCCCGAACGCGTGACTCCTCCGGACCAGCCCGGAACCCACGACTACGACTTCTCCCCGGACACGAGCTGGGCGTTCCACACCTACTCGACGTTCGACTCGCCCCCGACCGTCGACCTCGTGCGGCTGCCCGAGCACGAGAGCGTCCGCGTGCTCGAAGACAACCAGGAGCTGCGGAAGAGGGTGGCGCCGCTGATCTCCCAGCCGACGGAGTTCCTGCAGCTCGACATCGAGGGCGGCGTCGTCATGGACGCGTGGATGATCAAGCCCCCCGACTTCGATCCCGCGAAGAAGTACCCCGTCTTCGTGTACGTCTACGGCGAGCCGCACGGGCAAACCGTGCTGGACGCCTGGGGACGCAGCCAGGCCGACTACCATCGCGTGATCGCCGACGTCGGTTATCTTGTGGTGTCCCTGGACAACCGGGGCACACCGGCACCGAAGGGGGCTGCGTGGCGGCGGTCCGTGTTCGGCAGCCTTGGCCCACTCTCCGCCGAGGACCAGGCAGCGGGGCTGAAGGCGTTGGGCCGCGCCCGACCGTACGTCGACTTGTCCCGGGTCGGCATCTGGGGTTGGAGTGGTGGCGGCTCAAACACCCTCAACGCGATGTTCCGCAAGCCCGACGTCTATCACGTGGGGATCGCCGTCGTGGCCAAGCCGCAGCCCTGGCTCTACAACGCGTGGTTCCAGGAGATCTACATGGAGACCCGGGAGACGAATCCGGAGGGATACCGTCGCTCGGCGCCCATCCACTTCGCCGAGGGGCTGGAGGGAGATCTCTTGATCATCCACGGTTCCGGAGAGACCAACACCCACGTCCAGATCATCGAAGGGCTGGTCGATCGCCTCATCGAGCTCGGCAAGCGGTTCGACTACATGGTCTATCCCAATCGAGACCACGGACTCAGCGAAGGGCCAGGCTCGACGGTGCACGTGCGCATGCTCATCGTGCGGTATCTTCTCGAGCACCTGCCGCCCGGTCCGCGCTAGGAGCCCGATGGCGCCGCGCACCGCTTCGTCGAACATCCCGCGTCGATCATGGAGAATCCCGACATGCACAACTCGGCCCCGCGGGCGCCGCGCCCTTCGTTCCTTCGGATGCTCGGCTGCGGTCTGCTCCTCGTACCCGGCATGAGCCTCGCCTCCGCACAGGACGCCGCGATCGATCCAACCACCATGCTCTGGTACGAGCACCCCGCCGAACGCTGGGAGGACGCGTTCCCGGTCGGCAACGGACGGCTGGGAGCGATGGTGTTCGGAGGCGTCGACGAGGAGCGAATCCAGCTCAACGAGGAGACGCTGTGGTCCGGGGGGCCCTACTCCCAGGTGCGGCCCGGCGGGGCGGAGCACCTGGCCGAGATCCAGCAGGCGATCTTCGCCGGGGAATACCGTCGCGCTCACGACCTCTTCGGCCGCCACCTGATGGGCTATCCGGTCGAGCAGCAGAAGTACCAGTGTCTCGGCAACCTCCTGCTCCACTTCTCCGGCGAGGG
>CAYRXS010000284.1:0-8118 GCA_964428225.1 uncultured Planctomycetaceae bacterium | reverse complement strand
CCGCAGAGGGCGGGATTGTCCGGCACCGGGATGTCGAACTGGGAGGGAGTTCCCATGTCCGACGGCAGGCCGAGGAGCTCGCCGTTGGGATCGGTGATGTCGACGAGGAGCTCGCCCCACGGCGTGGACGATCCGGGCGACGCAGTGGAGAACGCGGCCAGGGCCGCGATGCCCAGGCCTCCGCAGGGGTGACTCACGGAGGCGAGGAAGTTGCCGCCGAGCACCGGCGGGGCGGTGACGACGAAGCCGTCGCAGGCCGTGTTCGCCCCGCTTCCGCAGTACCAGGCGCAGGAGGCCGTTTCCCCGCAGGCATCCGGGTCGTAGAGGTCGCGCTCGTACGCGCCGTTGCCGTGGGTGGCGGCCCGGATCCGCTCCCGCGGCCCGTCGATGTCCAGGTCGTTCACCATGCCCTGGGGCATGCCGTCGGTGAAGGTGTCCCAGTTGCTCCCGCCGTCCACGGAGATGTAGACGCCGAGGTCGGTGCCGACGTAGACGACCTCGGGGTGGTTGGGATCGACGGCCACCGCGGAGGTCGGGATGTCGGGCAGGCCGCCGCTGATGTCCGTCCAGGTGTCGCCGCCGTTCACCGACTTGAAGACGTGCGAGACGCCGAATCCGAGGAAGGTCACGTAGACGTGCTGGGCGTCGTTGGGATCGACGGCGAGGTCCCCGGGATAGCGGTCGGGGAGACTGCCGGTGATCTCGATCCAGCTGGTGCCACCGTTTCGCGTGGTGAAGACGCGGGACCGTCCCGAGATCGGGGCCGTCGCAGCGTAGGCGGTGTCGGGGCTCGTGGCGGACACGTCGAGCACGAGGACCGGGTTGCCGCTGCTCAGGACGGCTCCGCCGTTCGTGGCGAACCAGCTCGAGCCCTCGTTGTTGCTCCGGTAGACGCGCGAGCGACCCGCGTAGAGCGTCGTCGGCTGGCCCGGGCAGAGGACGTAGGGCGCGACGAACGCCGAGTAGTCGCCGCTCTGATCGGGGGGGCTGACCACGCTCCAGTTGTCGCCGGCGTCGCGCGAGCGCCAGATGTTCAGGTAGTAGTACGACCCGAAGAGGGTGTGGTAGTCGAGCGGGTTGATGGCGTTCCAGGAGCCGTCGCCCCCGATCACGCGGCGCCACGCTTCGGTGCCCTCGTAGATCACGGTGAAGTTGTCCTGCAGGCCGCCCATCGCGAAGTCGGCGTTGTCGACCGAGCTCGCGAAGCCGTTGTAGAACTGGCTGGTCTGGTAGCCGCCGATCAGCGATTCGAAGTTCTCGCCCAGGTCGGTCGAGCGGAAGACGCCGCCGTCCGATGCGAAGAAGACCGTGTTCGGATCGGTCGGGTGCCAGATCGCGAAGTGGTGGTCGGCGTGGGCGTAGTTCGGCCCGCCGATCGGCCCCTCGGGCGGCGAGGTTCCCATGTAGACGTCGTACCACGACGACTTCTGCGAGAGCGACGAGCCGCCGTTGGTCGACCGCCAGATCTCGATCCCCCCGACGAAGAGCGTGTTCGCGTTGAACGGGCTGACGACGACGTAGTGCGAGTACCAGCCCTGGTACGCCGGGTAGTCGGTGCTGTTGACCCGGCTCCAGGAGTTACCGGTGTCGGTGGACTTGTACAGGCCGCGGCCGGCGGACTCGTTCGCGATGCTCGCGAAGACGATGTTCGGCGAGGTCGGCGCGATGGCGAGCTGACACTTGCCCGACCAGGTCGAGGGAAGACCGCTCGTGAGCTTGGTCCAGCTCGCTCCGGCGTTGGTCGAGCGATAGATGCCTCGCCCGGTCGAGCTGAAGTTCCCGTGCGCGGCGAAGACCGTGTCGGGAGTCGTGGGATGGATGCGCACGTCCATGCCCATGATCACCGAGTGGACGAGGTTCCACGTCGCGCCGGCGTCGGTGGTCTTGTAGATCCCGTCGGTCGTCGCGGCGTAGAGCGTGTCGGAGTCGGTGGGATGGATCTGGACCATCCAGACTCCCTTCGACTGCTGGTAGGTCCAGTCGAGGCTCTTGCTCCAGGTCGCCCCGCCGTCGGTCGTCTTGAAGATCCCCATCCCGTAGCTGCCGCGGGTGACCCGGATGACCTCGCCGCCCATCGAGTCCTCGTAGTCGTAGGCCTCGCCGGTGCCGATGTACATCACGTTGGGATCGGCGGGATCGATCGCGATCGTGCTCACTCCGAGCACGGGCTCGCCGATGTCGACCTGATCCCAGGCGTCGGCGCCGCCGCCCCCGACGGTCGTCTTCCACAGGCCACCGCTCGCGCTCCCCGCGAAGAGGATGTTCGGATTCGTCGGGTGGACGGCGAGGCTCAGCGTGCGCCCTCCGACGTTGGCGGGGCCGATCTCCTCCCAGGGAGCGGTCGCGCGGGTGAGCGCGGTGTCCCGGCGCTCACGCATCGCCTGGGCCTGCTGCACCGCCCGTCCGTACGCCGCGGGGGGCATCGTCGCGTGGGGATAGGCGCGCTGGGCGCCCCAGAGCGACAGGGCTTGCCGCGCTCCGCTGGGGCCCTCCTCCTCGCTCGCCGGGGCGTCGAGGGACGAGCCGGAGCCTCCTTCCTTCACCCAGAGGGGCAACGGGCGCTCGGCATCGACCGCGGCCCGGGAGCTCAGGTGGCTCGGGGTCGCAGGGCGCAGGAAGACGGCGACCGCGATGGCGCCGGCAACGAAGAAGACGACGAGGAGGACTCGACCGAGGGAGTGCTTCATGGCTGGGGTATCGAAGGTGACGCGCGGCGTGATTCCGGAGATCCCACCGGGGGCAGCGGGACCATTGTACTCGGCTGGATCACGCGTGGGGTTGGAGAGCGAACGGTGTTCCGCCTCGCGCGTCCTTACGTGGCCGCAACGTCGGAAGCACGCCGCGGACTGCGTCCTCCCGAGATCGCCGCGCTTCGCTCGTGCTCAGGCGGCCTCGGTGTCGGGGGAAGCCACGTCGGCCAGCGTAATCCTCGGAGGAGACTGCACTCCGAAGGCGGCCGCCACCTGATCAAACTCCTCGTCCACCGAGACGAGCAGCTCGACGATCCGCGCGCGATCGGTCGAGTACAGGTCGTCCATGTCACGTGCGACGAGGTCGAGCTCACTCGCCTTCGGACGAAGCTCGTCCTCGAAGGTCGAGGCGAGGGCCACCGCGGCCACCGGAGTTTCCACGAGCTCCAGCTCACGGAGCTCTGCCGCCGTCGCGTGATGGAAGCCGACGGCGCACACGAGCTCGTCCGGCAGGGACCACGAGCGAGTGATCCAGGCCGCGGCCTGGGCGTGATTCCAGCGGAAGGCCTCGTCCTCCAGCTCGACGAGCACCGCGCCCTCCCGTTGCCAGCGGACCACGACGGGCTCGTAGAACTCCGCCCACTGGTGGAGGAGCGTCGGAATGGCCGCGTCCGCGAGGAGAGCGCCCGTGAACGCCGCGCTCTCGTCCCGGGCCGCGATCTCCGTGGCGAGCGCGCGGGCGGTCAGTGCCCGCAGGACGGAGCAGGCCCAGAACCGCGAGAGGTCCAGCGCCCCGCTGCTCGGCGTGGGGACGGCCTGCATGGCGGCCCACCCGAGCGACAGGTTGCGGAGGACCCGGAGCCCCAATGAGGTCACGGCGCTCCGAATCTCGACCGTCTGCACGCGACTGCCGTACGCCGCGGAGTTGGCCAGGCGGAGGACCGCGGCCGCGAGGCCGGCATCCGTCTCGATGCACCGGGCGATCTCGCCGAAGTCGACCTCGTCCTGCCCGCAGAGGGAGCTGGCGCGCACCGCGGCTGCGGGCAGCGGGGGCACCTGCACTTCCCCGAAGATCCGGGAGAAGTCGCCGGTGGCCATGGAGGCCTTTCGTCGGAGGGAATCGAGCATCGGGACCGTCGTCGCGCGGAGAGTCCGCAATCGCGCTCATCTGCTATCGGCTCCGATGCGGCGAAATCGAGGTCAATCCTCCGCCGTGAACGGTCGATAGCCAGATCCGGGAATGCAATGAACGGCGAACGCGAGACGACGAGCCCCGTCGACGGTTGGGTGGGCCGGATGGCCCGCCTCCAGCCGTGGTATCTGCTCACGCACGCCCGGGGACCGGGGGTGCGCGCCGCCTTCACGCTGATCGGGGGCTTCACGGCCATCGTCATCCTGGGCGTGGTGGCGATGGTGGCCCGGTGGCCGCTCCTGTTTCCCTCGCTGGGGCCGACGATCTTCCTGGTGTTCTTCCGGCCTTCCACCCCGGAGTCCAGCCCCCGGAACGTCATGTTCGGGCACTGCCTGGGCGTGGGCTGCGGCTGGCTGGCCCTGCTCGCGACCGGTCTCATCGACGCCGGTCCCATCGAGGTCGATCACCTCACGGTGAACCGCATCCTCGCCGGTGGCCTGTCGCTGGCCACGGTGTCCAGCGCGATGGTCCTCCTGCGCTGCGTACACGCCCCGGGCATCTCGACGGCCCTCATCGTCTCGCTGGGCATGATGACGGAGGCGGGGCAGATGCTCGGGCTGGTCGTGGGAGCCTGGGTGCTCTGCCTTCATGCCTACGGGATGAACCGCCTCGCGGGAGCGTACTACCCGCTGTGGAGAGCCCGGAACGTGGCGCACCGCCACGGCCTCGCCGCGCGCGCCCTGGTCGTCTCGGATTCCGCGGACGCCGAGTCTCCGCCGCCCCGCTACGGCGAGCTCGCCAACGATCTCGTCACGCGCCACCCGTCACGGGGGGCCGGCGCGAGACGAGGTAGATCCCGAGGAAGATGATCCCGGCCGACGCGAAGAACGTCGGCGTCAGCTCCTCGGCCAGCCACCACGCCCCGATCCCCGTGGCGATGAGGGGCTGCAGGTAGATGTAGACCGCCGCGGTCGAGGCGCGCAACCGCCGGACGGCGTAGATGTTGAGCAGGTACGCCACCACCGTCGGGAAGACGACCACCGCTAGCAGGCACCACCGTGCGGCGGGAGTCGCTCCGCTCGGCCAGAGGTCCGCGCCGGCGGCGAAGGCGGGCGCGGTGAGCGCGGAGAAGGCGTAGATCCAGGCGATGGCGATCAGCGGGGGGATGCGCTGGACCACGGAGCGGGACAGCACGAGGTAGCCGGCGTAGGCGAGCGTGTTGGCGATGATCAGGAGGTTGCCGAACGCGTATTCGCTGACGAGCTCCGGTCGCTCGCGGAGGTACCAGAAGACGGCGCCCCCCAGCGAGATCGCCACCCCGATCGCGCGCAGGAGGCGCAGACTCTCCTGCCGGCAGAGGGCGGCGAGCACGAAGGTGAAGATCGGGATCATGCACATCAGCAGGCCGGCGTTGCCCGCGGTCGAGCGCTCGAGTCCCGTGAGGTAGAGCAGCTGGTTCAGGGTGACGCCGAGCAGCGAGAGTACGAAGAGCAGCGGCAGCTCCCGCGCTCCGACCCAGACGCGGCGTCCGTGGCGACCGATCGCGATCGCCCCGAGCACCACGGCCCCGAAGACCATGCGCCAGAACGCGACCGCCCGGGGTCCGAAGCCCTCGCCGTCCTCGTAGGAGAGCAACACGAGCACCGGCAGGAGCCCGAAGCACAGCTGCACGACGAGGAGCGCGCCGTGCCCGCGTCGCAGCTCGGATCGCGGAAGATCGCCGGGGTTCGGAGGCATGGAGTCCTCGGAATCGGGATCAGCGGATCGCCCGCAGCGTCTCCAGCGCGCGCGCGGCCATCGCGTCCTGGAAGGCGGAGTACTCGGCGGGGGAGTGGGGCTCCGCAAGTAACTCCCGCGTCTCCGCGAAGATCGTCTCCTCGGTCCGGAGAATCCCCGGCAGGAACCCGGTGCCGTCGGCGTTCTCGAGCCTCGTGAGGTTCAGGTAGTGGTCTTTGCTCCCCTCCGACCAGGGCCGGAGGAGCTTCTTTATCCGCAGCGACTCGCGCCACAGCGGCGCCTCGTCACCCTCCCACAGCGGCCCGGGGTTGCCGCCCGCCTCGACCCAGACAGGGAGGGCGGGAGCCGTCACCGGCTCGCCGGGGATGATCCACATCGTGGCCACGGAGTCCGGGTCGTCGGGATCCCGGCCGACGATCACCGCGGCCGCCGCGGTCGACGGGCGGTTGATGCAATCCCGGGTGTAGATCCAGAGGTCCTCTTCCGCGGGGGTTTCGCGAGCGACGTCCAGGTCGGGCTGCTCGAGCAGCACGTGGCCGAGGTCCCGCGTGTGACGGGTCAGGATCGTTCGGAAGTCCACGGCGCCCGGCGCGAACCCGTCGAACAGACGGGTCGCTCGCTCGAAGCGCAGGTAGCCCTCGCCGGCGCCTTCCTTCCCGCTGCGCGAGAAGTTGGTGTTCAACAGGTAACCGCCCGGAGCCTCGGCCGCATCGTGCTTCGTGTAGCCGTGGTTGTGGACCTCGAACAGACAGGCCTTTCCGTTCGCGTCGATCACTCCGAAGTTGGTCCGGGCGCCGAGCTGCGAACCCCGGTTGGCCTCCAGGTAGCGCGCGAAGTCCTCCACGGTGCCGCAGGTGCGCAGGGCGTCGGCCATGATGATGCCCTCGAGGTCCTCCATCTCGCCCGACCGCTGCGGCAGGTTGTAGGCGACGGTGTTCATGATGCCGAAGCCCGCCGAGTTCAATCCCGCCCAGACGTGCCGCCCGCTCGGGACGTGGGCGCTCACGAGCCCGAGGTAGCAGTGGGGAGACTCCTGCACGAAGACGATCTTGTTCGAGAGGGTTCCCGTGTCGCGGTTCTTCCACAGGATCGGGGCGTGCTGCGCGCAGGCCGCGTAGCCGACGACCGCGGAGGTGCACTCCTCGGTCGTCCGGGCCGACGACGTCGAGACGCCGACGAGAGCCAAGATGGTCACGCTGATCGCGGTCTTCACGGGCATGGATCGTCCCCCGGGGAGCGGTCGGTTCCGGCCGGGCCGTCCGGGCAGGTCCCCGGGACGGGCCGGCACGTGGGAGGGGTGTTCGGCGCGCCATGCTGGCCACTTCGTCCGGGCAAAGCACGCCTCCCGCGGTTTCCGGGGCGGGGGGGAGCTCCCCAAACCCCGCGGGGAGCACGACTTGCGCGCCCCCGCGCATCGCGGTCCCGCGGCGTTCTCGCGCCCTTGACGGCTGTGCACCATATGGTATACAGATGGTCGCCATGCTGACCCTCACGATCGACCGCGGACGGGAGGAGCCCGTGTACGAGCAGGTGGCCGGCCAGGTGCGCCGGCTCGTCGCCTCAGGCGCGCTCGTCCCGGGCGCGGCTCTCCCATCGGTCCGCCGGCTGGCGGGAGACCTCGGGGTCAGCCTGAACACGATCGCCCGGGCCTACCGGCTCCTGGAGGCCGAGGGATTCCTCGTCATCCGCGATCGGGCGGGCGTCACGGTCGCCCCGCCCGCGGAGGTGATCGGGGACGACGCCCGCGCTTCGCTGCTCGAGCAGGCGCGGTCGATCCTCGCGCGGCTGCGGCAGGCGGGGATGTCGACGGACGAGCTGCTCCGCGTGATACGGGTGGAGGTCGAGGCGCTCGATGACGCGGCGGGAGGTGAGCGAGAATGAACGAAGAAGCAGCCGTCGTGAACCTGTTCTTCACCCTGCGGGTGTTCCTGGTCGGCGGGATCCTCCTCGTCTACCCCCGCATCACCCGCAAGGGCCTGGTGTTCGGCAACTACGTCGGTGAGACGATGGCCGAAGGAGAGGCGGTCCGTGGCCTCCGGCGCGACTGGGACCGGAGCTGTCTGCTGCTGATGGGATTCTCGTTGCTGGTCGGGTGGACGATCAGCCTGTCGGGATGGCCGGTCGCCGGAAACCTCACCGCGACCGCGGTCCTGCTCTCGGTCGCCCCGCTCCTGTACCTCCGGATGTACCGCAAGGCCCGGAGGCTGACGCCCCCGAGCGCCGCGCGCCAGGCCGCGGTGTCTGCCGCGCCCCTCTCGGCGGACGAGGCGAGAGGAGCCGGCTTCGCCAAGCTCGTCCTCGCCGTCTGCATCCTCACGGGCCTCGGGACGGCCGCCTGGGCGACGGCGACCTACGAGTCCCTTCCCGATCGCGTGAAGCCCATCTCCAACCTGCTCGGCCTTACGGAACGGCTTTCGACCAAGTCGATCGGCGGCGTCCTGTTCCTTCCCAGCCTGAGCCTGGTGCTCAGCTCGGGTTTCGCGGTGGGGACCCTCCTGATCGCCCACGCGAAGCGCTCGGTGCGCGGCGGCTCCGGGGGGCGTTCCGTGGAGGCGCAGG
>CAYRXS010000283.1:0-8157 GCA_964428225.1 uncultured Planctomycetaceae bacterium | reverse complement strand
CGGGCGTGGTCCGGACGGGCGAGACCGTGTCGATCACGGTGGTCGTGGAGGGTAGCCAGATCGCCAAGATCCTCGAGGTGCCCGCGGTCGAGGGCCTGCGCATCGGCCGGCCCGGCGCGGGGCGCACGATGAGGCAGAGCATCAACCGCCGCCGCTGGGTCAGCATCTCCTGGGACATCCGCGTGCGCCCCGACGAGGAGGGGATCTTCGAGATCCCGCCGATCGTCGTTGAGGTCGACGGCGCGCGCCGCGAGACACGGCCGCTCTCCCTCAAGGCGGTGAAGGACCTTCGCGGGGCCGACCTGGGCTACCTCGAGATCCGCACGATCCCCGCGGAGAAGGTGGTCGAGGGACAGCCCTTCACCGTCGAGCTCACCTTCGGCTGGGACCTGGAGAGCAACGCGAACTACGCCCAGCTCGCCCTGCCGTGGTGGGACGCCCTGCCGGGAACGCTCGAGCTGGAGTCCTCGGACCTCCCCTCGACCGCCCGCACCGCCACCCTGCGCGTCAACGAGCGACTCGAGGTCACCACGCAGGAGCTCGAGGCCGTCGATCGCGGGGGACAGACCTTCCGCGCGTTCCGGCTCCGCAAGCACGTGCTGCCCACGAGGTCCGGCCCGCTGTCCTTCCCGACGAGCTTCCTCGAGTTCGGTCGGGTGAAGCGCACCGACAGCATCTTCAATCAGCGCACCGAGCTCCTCGATCAGTTCTTCGTCGACGCGCCGGCGTTCGCGCTGGAGGTGGTGCCGCTGCCCGAGGAAGGCCAGCCCCTCAACTACTCGGGGGCGGTCGGCACGATCGAGGCCCGGGCTCGCGCCGACACGCGGGATCTCCTGGTCGGCGACTCGGTCAAGCTCACCGTGGACTGGACGGGAGAAGGGAACCTCGAGTTCTTCGACGCGCCCGACCTGGGCCTGCTCGAGGGATTCTCGGGCTTCCGCGTCTACGGGCGGACCGAGGACAGGAGCTACGACCGCCGGAGCACGACCTACGACCTCGCCCCGCTCTCGGAGGAGGTCGACGTCATTCCGAGCCTCCCCCTGACCGTGTTCGATCCCTCGGTCGGGGAGTACCTCACCGTCGAGACCCGGCCGATTCCGATCCGCGTGCGCCCCCTCGCCGGCGCCGCCGCGCTGACGGACGAGGAGGAGTCGAAGGTGGGCCGCGACATCCGAGACATCGACACGCGCCCCCCGTCGCCCGACGGCACGGAGAGCTCGGCGGTGCCCGGCGACGTCGCGGTGGGCTCGATCGCCCTCGCCCTGCCTCTGTTGCTGCTCGGAGCGCGCGTCGTGGTGAGACGGCGGCGCGGCGATCCCGGGGCTCCCGCCGAGCGGCGCCGGAGGAAGGCGCGCCGGCGGCTGGCCCGCGCCCTCGCGCGCGCGAGCGATCCTCGCGAGGAGCTGGACGCGTTCCTCGGCTTCCTCGCCGATCGCACGCGCGAGGAGCCGGAGGCCTGGGCGGGCCGCTCCGCGCTCCGGTGGCGGTCCGAAGCCGCCGCCGACGATCCCCGGCCGAGCGAGGACGGCGCGCGCCGGATCGACGCGCTCCTCCGCGAGCTGGAGGCCGCGGTCTACGCCGATGGCCCGCCGGTGGGGGCGAGCGAGATCCGGGCGGTGGCGGAGCTCGCCGCGAAGGAGGGGATGTGATGCGAGCTCTTCTTCTCGTCGTCGCGCTCGCGGGCCTCGCGGCTCCGGATCTCGGCGCCCAGGACACCGTCCACGCCGCCGTCTTCGAGCAGGCCGTCGACGCCTACCGCCGCGGCGACTTCGCGGAGGCGCGCGTGCGCTGGGAGTCGCTCCTCGACGAGGAGCTCACCGCTTCCGATCGCGCCCGCCTCTGCTACGACCTGGGCAACGCCGAGTGGAGGGACGGCGACCACCTCCGGGCGATCGGGTGGTACACGGCGTGCTTGCGCCTCGATCCCCGGCACCCCGACGCGTGGGCCAACCTCGAGTTCGCGCGCAGCGAGGAGGGCTTCGATCCCGCGGATCGCGGCGACCTCCGCTCGACGGCCCGGCGGCTGCTCACCTCCTGGCGTCCCGCGGAGCGACGGCTCCTCGTGCTGCTCGGCGTGATGCTGCTCGCGATCCCGATGGCGGTCGAGGCCTTCCGAGGCGGCCGCCTCTGGCGACGCGCCAGCCTGCTCGCGCTGGGGATGCTCGTCCTGCTCTCCCTGCCCTGGCTCCACGGCCTGACGTCGACGGACGGAGATCCCCTGCTGGTGATCCGCACGTCCACCCTCTCGCTGCGGAGCGAGCCTCGCCTCGAGCTGCCCTCCACGGTCGCCGTGGAGCCCGCGGCGGTCGTGCAGCGCATCGACGAGCTGCCGGGGTGGGTGCGCGTCGAGACCGGCGATCACGAGAAGGGCTGGCTCCAGGAGGAAGCGGTCTTCGCGTTGCGAAGGTGACGAGCCACGTCCCGTAGACTGAGGGCATGGAGTGGCTCACGGCCCGTGCGATCCTCTCGGCGCTGGGAATCGGCGGCGGCGGCCTCGTCGCCGCGCGGCTCGCGCTTCCGCGCATTCTGCGCCCGGGGCCCGCGCGCGGCCCGGAGGAGCTCTCCCCGGAGGCGAGGAAGCTCGTGGAGGACTCCTTCGCCGACGTCGACCGCTCGCGCGTGTGGGACCTGCACGTGCACGTCGTGGGGCTCGGGGCGGGGGGCAGCGGGTGCTGGGTCAACCCCGCGATGCGGAGCCACTGGCACCCCGTGCGTCGCTTCCAGTTCGACATGTACCTCGCGGG
Source organism: uncultured Planctomycetaceae bacterium (assembly GCA_964428225.1). Lineage (GTDB taxonomy): Bacteria > Planctomycetota > UBA1135 > UBA1135 > JBFMCU01. The sequence continues at coordinate 5,413 of CAYRXS010000283.1, read as the reverse complement.
ATCCGGCATCCGGGACGCGGAGCGCGCGGACGCGGACTACGTGGACCGGCTCCTCGCGCTGCACCGCCTCGCGAATCCCGCGGGGCGCCTCCTGCTCATGGCCTTCGACCACCAGGTCGGGGAGGACGGAGAGGTCCGCCTCGGGGACTCGCAGTTCCACGTGCCCGACGAGTACGTGGCGGAGATCGCGCGCCGGAATCCGGACGTCGAGCTCTGCGCCTCCGTCCATCCGTATCGCCGCGACGCCGTGCGGAGGCTCGAGGCCGCGAAGGAGGCGGGGGCGGTCGCGGTCAAGTGGCTCCCCAATGCGATGGGGATCGATCCCGCCTCCCGACTCTGTGACGGGTTCTACGACGCGCTGGCCGACCTCGGCCTCGTGCTGATCTCGCACGCCGGCGTGGAGCGCTCGGTTCACGTCGGGGCGGCGCAGGAGCTCGGCAATCCCCTGCGGCTCCGGAGGGCGCTCGATCGCGGGGTCAGGGTCGTCGTCGCGCACTGCGCGAGCCTCGGCCGCTCGCGGGACCTCGACGCGGGAGGCCGAAAACGCCGCGCGAGCTTCGACCTCTTCCTGCGGCTGGCGGGCGAGAAGCAGTACGAGGCCAACCTGTTCGGGGACATCTCCGCCTTGACCCTGGTCAACCGGTGCGGAAGCTCGCTGCGTACGCTCCTCGCCGCCGAGGATCTCCACCCCCGCCTGGTCAACGGAACCGACTACCCGCTCCCCGCGATCGACGTCCTCGTAAGCACGCGGCTCCTGGCGCTGCGCGGGTTCCTGGCGCCCGGGGTCCGGCCGTTGCTCAACGAGATCTTCCGCGCGAATCCCCTCCTGTTCGACTACGTGCTCAAGCGCCGCCTGGAAACGAGCGGGGAGGGGCGGACCCACCGCTTCGACCCGATCGTGTTCGATGGCGCCCGCGTATTCGGTTGATCCCTTGTGGGGAGGCGCCGTTCAGGGGATGCTGGGAGGCGGTATGGCCACCAGCCGAAGGATGGAGATCCTGGGACGGATCCCCGCGTGGGGTGTCCTGGTCGCGGTGACGGCCGGAGCGTTCTTCGCGTCGTGTCGTCGCGCGGAGGCGGGTTCGGACACCGCCCCGGGAGTGCTGATCATCGCCATCGACGGCCTGCGCGCCGACCACGTGGGGTGCTACGGTTACGATCGTCCCACGACGCCGACCCTGGACCGGCTCGCGGAGGACGGGCTCCTCTTCGAGGAGGCCTACACGAACTCGCCGTCGCTCCTGCCCGCGCACGTGAGCCTGCTCACCGGCTGCGAGCCCTTCGTCGCGCGGCGCCTCCCCACGGAAATCGACTTCACGGTGGAGCGGCGCTGGCACGTCCCCGAGGCGGTTCCCCACCTCGCGGTCGAGTTCCTCGCCCACGGCTACGAGACGGCGGCCTTCGTCGACCACCCCTACCTCGCCCCGGTATTCGGCTTTCCGGTCGGCTTCGAGCGGTACGTCCAGTCCGATCACGAGGCCGACTCGGACGAGGGGCGGGCCGGCGCCGACTACCTGACCATGCAGCTCGTGCAGTGGTTGCGGGGGATCGGGCGCGACGAGCCGTGGTTCGCCTACCTGCACCTGCACGACCTCGAGCGCTCGTGGTCCCGACCCCATCCCCGATGGGAGAGGTTCTTCGAGGAGCGGGACGGCATGGACGACGTGCCGCCGGTGGGAGCGACCGACTCGGTGTTATTCGCCATCCCCTACTCGCGGTGGCGGGGCGGGTCGCGCTCGCTCGGCGAGTACGAGGCGCAGTACGATGGGCACCTGCGCGGTCTCGACGACGACCTCGAGCGGCTGTTCGGGAGCCTGGACACGACGGGGCGGTACGACTCGACGACGATCGTCGTCGTCGGCAGCCACGGCATCCAGTTCGGCGAGGCGGGCCTGTACCTCTCGGGGGGTCGCTACTCCCTCGCCGACATCCACGTCCCGTGGATCCTGCGTCCCCGCCAGGGCCTCTCCGAGGTGGACGGCGGGACGGTGGTGCGCCACCTCGCGAGCCTCAGCGACGTGGCGCCCACGGTGCTCGAGCTCGCGGGGCTCGAGCCTCCGAAGGGAACCCACGGAATCTCGCACGCGGGCCACGTCCTGGGCCAGGCACCCGGGGAGCCCCTGCGTCGCTTCGCCTACTCCTCCTGCGGGATCCAGGACGGAGGGGTGCTCGTCGGGCCACGGCTGTGCTACGAGTTCCTGCTCCCCGGGGAGGCGGAGGACTCGCTCTACCGCCGCTCCTGGTTCGGGGAGGGCGAGGAGCACCAGCGGGAGACATGCGTCCGCTTCTACGACCGCTCCCTGAATCCGTTCCCTCCCCTCGGCGAGCTCCAGCGCGAGGGCACGCCGGAGGAGTTCGACGCCTTCAAGATCGCGGCGTTCCGCTGGTATGACGACATGAAGTACGTGCGCAAGATCCTCCACGCCACCGCTCTGTTCGGCGACCCCGTTCCGCCGGAGAAGGTGAAGGAGCTGCAGGAGAACGGTCTCCTCGTCGAGGATCTCTGATGTCGAGGAGCGAACGGCCCTGAAGATCCTCGCGGTCACCCTGCGCTACCCGCCCTACGTCGCCGGCGGTTACGAGCGGACCACCCGGGACGCGGTCGAGGGGCTGCGGGACCTCGGACACGAGGTCGTGGTCCTCGCGGGTCGAGGCGAGCGCCTCGAGGGCGTGTCGGGGGTGCTCCCCTGGCTCGAGCCCGCGCTGGACGGCGAGCACGACCCCTTCCTGCGCTCGTTGCACGCCGGCGACCTCGAGCGCTTCCGGCTCCACTTCCTGTCGATGGGCAACTACCGGAAAGCCCGTCGCGCGATCCGGCTCCACGCGCCCGACGTCGTCTGGTACTTCAACCTCGCCCTCGTCTCCCTCGCGCCGGTGCTCGCGGCGCGGCACGCGGGGACGGCGACCCTGGGCTACGTGGCCGACCCGTGGCCCACGAACCACTGGGTGAGGGGCTGGCGCGAGAACGAGGCCTTGGCCCGGGCGAAGCCCGAGCGTCTCGGCCTGCTGGAGCGAGCGTGGCGCGCGTTCCGCGAGACGGTGGGCCTCGGTCCGATCTGCGTGTGCAGCGACTACCTGCGCCGCGAGCTCGTCGCCGACGGCCTCCGCGCGCAGGACATGGAGATCGTGGCTCCGAACCTGTATCCGGAGATGGAAGCCCTGACCCGCGGCGCGAAGGCGAAGCCGAGGAACGCGCTCGAGCCGCTGCGCGTCGTCTGCACGTCGAGCTTCTGGGAGGGCAAGGGCCAGATGGCCCTGCTCGAGGGGCTCGCCCGGGCGCGGGCCGCGGGCGAGTCGATCGAGCTCGTGGTTGCGGGAGGGGGAGATCCGTCCTACCGGGAGGAGCTGGAGCGGCGCGCGGCCCGCCCCGACCTCGCGGGCGCCGTGCGCTTTGCGGGCCGGCTCGGCCTTGAGGAGCTCTCGCGCGAGATGTTCCGCGCCGCGGTCCTGGTCATGCCGAGCATCTGGGGCGAGCCCTTCGGCCTGGCGACGATCGAGGGCATGGCTCACGGTCTCGCGGTGGTGGCGAGCGACGCGGGCGCCTCGCCCGAGCTCGTGGACGACGGGGTGGACGGCCTGGTCACCCGCGCCGGAGATCCCGCGTCGATCGCGGAGGCCCTCGCGCGGCTCGCGGGCGACGAGGAGCTGCGGCTGCGCCTGGCCCGTCGCGGGCTGGAGCGCGTGGCCGATCGGTACACGCGCGACGTCTTCGCCGCCCAGCTCGAGCGCGCGCTGGTCCGCGCCGGGGGGGAGGGCGCGCGATGAAGGTGCTCGTCGTCTCGAACGGCTTTCCCCCGCGGGGGAGCTGGGGTACCGAGTTCTACACGCGCGAGCTCGTCCACGGGCTGCGCGGGAGGGGCCACGAGATGTCGGTCCTGCACCCCGTGCGCGACGGGGCGAAGCCGCGGTACTCGATCGACCGGGTCGAGGAGAGCGGGATCCCCGTCTGGCTGCTCTCCAACCCAGGCGATCCGCGGAAGCGCTTCGAGCCGAGCTACGAGGATCCCCGCGTCGAGGAGGTCCTGCGCGCCCACCTCGAGCGCGAGCGCCCGGACCTCGTCCACTTCACCTATCTCCTGTGGGGCCTCTCCGTCCGCCTGCCCGCGGTGGCCCGCTCCCTCGGGATTCCGTCCGTGGTGACCCTGACCGACTACGGTCTGCTCTGCCACCGCGGCCAGATGTTCGACTGGACCCTGGACAGGTGCGAGGGCGCTCACTCCGCGGAGCGCTGCGCGCGGTGCGTACGGGAGCCCGGGCCCCACGACTTCGGGCCCTCGGACCTCATGGCGCGGCGCCTGACGGTGCGGATCCTGGCCGCGCTCGGCGGGCTCGGGCGGGTGGCGACCACCCGCGACCTGCGGCGCCGCGAGGAGGTCGTCCGGGGCGGCCTCGCCCACGTCAGCCGCTTCATCGCCCCCACGGAGGTTCTCGGGGAGACCTTCGCGAAACACGGGATCCCGCGCGAGAAGATCACCTCCCTCGTGTACTCCTTCGCGGAGGAGGAATACGTCGCCGCCCGCGCCCTCCCGCCTCCCGAGCGGATCCGCTTCGGCTTCCTCGGCCAGCTCGCTCCCCACAAGGGCGTCGACACCTTGATCGAGGCGGTGGACGTGCTCGACCGGCGGCGCCCCGACGCGGGCGACTGGGAGCTCGTCCTGCACGGTGGCTCGAACGGAGGGCGCCACCGGCTGTTCGGTCCCGCGGTGCTCGCGCGCGCGAACCGGGATCGCGTTCGCATGGGAGATCCCTTCGAGCCCTCCGACGCGCCCGAGGTCTTCGCCGGCTTCTCGGCGATCGTCCTTCCCTCGCGGTGGGACGAGAACTCGCCGTTGTCCGTGCTGCAGGCGCGCGCCGTCGGCGTGCCCGTGGTCGCGACCGACGTCGCGGGGATCGCGGAGGTCGTCGAGGACGGTCGCCACGGACGCCTCGTCCCCCCCGGCGACGCCGAGGCGCTCGCGTCCGCGCTCGAGGAGGTGCTCGACGGGCGCGTGGGCCGGATCGCCGAGCCCGGGCTCCCCTTGTCGCTCGACGCACACCTCGACGCCGTGGAGACCATCCACGCCGAAGCCCGATCCGCGGGGAGGTAGGGCTCGATCGAACCCGATTCGCGGGATTCCCTATCCTCGGAACACGTCGTGTCCTGAAGGTCACCCCCCGGTCGGGGGGTCCATGCTGTGTCGGCCTCGCGGGTGGAAGTCCCGCCGCGGTAGGCGCCGGAGCACCGCGTAGCAAGCTCCGATCGCCGGGAGAGATCCGGGAGGCCGAGCGGAGCGTTGAAAGCCCTTCCGGGAAGCGCGCGGGGACGATCGAGCCTCAGGGAAGGGGGTGTACTGGTATTGAGGTGCCCGTCACTGGGCGGTCTGGCTTGCGGCTATCGGCGGGCGGGTATAGCCTGGGTGGTGAGGGCGAGATC
>CAYRXS010000282.1:0-8159 GCA_964428225.1 uncultured Planctomycetaceae bacterium | reverse complement strand
CCGTCGAGCATGCAGGTGACGATATCAGCAGGCCCTCATGAATATGGCGGGATGAAGTGCCTGGTCCTGCTCGCCTCCAAGGGGGACGAGCCCGAGTGGAGCTCGAGGATGACCTCGGGCGGACACAAGGCGATCCCGCTTCCCAGCGTGGAGCTGGTTCAGAAGTTCCCGATGATCTCGAATCTCGTCAAGCAGTTCGGTCTCGAGCTCACCACCGTTCTGAATCCGGACCCCACCTGTCTGCAAGACATCGAGGAGAAGACCTACAACGTCTTTCACGTGCCCGAGGCGCGGGGCAGCGCCTACATCCCGGCGCAGGAGGAGTTCGTCATCCCGTACGGCATCCGGTCCGTGCTGGGCTTCGGCGGCCTCCTGCCCTCGGGAGATCTGTTCGCGACGATCATGTTCTCCAAGATCCCGGTCACCGCGGCGGTGGCCGATCTCTTTCGTCCGCTGACCTTGAGCGTGAAGATCGGGTTGCTCCAGCACGATGGCGCGGCCGTCTTCGCCTGAGCCAGGACTCGTACCCGGACCGAGCGGAGACCTATCCAGTGGGCGGCGGCAAGAAGAAGAGAATCGCGCAGCTCGAATCACAGCTGTCGGCCCTGCAGCAGCTGCTGGAGGTGCAGGAGATGACGGTGCTCGAGCAATCCCGCAATCTCGAGCACACGCTCGAGGAGCTGCGGGAAGCCCAGGCCGACCTGGAGAGACGAGTGAGGGATCGGACGGCCGACCTGTCCCAGGCGAATCTGCTCCTCGAGGAGGCGGTCAGGGAGACCGAGCGTTCCGCCATCGAGGCCGAGCAGGCGAACCGGTCCAAGGGCGAGTTCCTGGCCAACGTGAGCCACGAGATCCGCACGCCCCTGAACGGCATCATCGGCATGACCGGGTTCCTGCTCGACAGCGACCTGAACGAGGATCAGAGCGGATGTGCCCGGACGGTGCGGACGTGCGGTGAGTCGCTCCTGACCCTCATCAACGACATCCTCGACTTCTCCAAGATCGAGGCGGGGAAGCTGGAGATGGAGATCCTCGACTTCGACCTCCGCTCGGCCGTGGAGGACGTCATCGACATCCTCGCCGGCAAGGCGGCGGAGAAGGGGATCGAATACTCCGTGTTCCTCGACCCCGACGCCCCGGTCCTGCTTCGCGGCGATCAGGGTCGGCTGAAGCAGGTGCTCATCAACCTCGTCGGCAACAGCATCAAGTTCACCGAGACGGGAGAGGTGGCCGTTCGCGTCGCGCCCGTGCGCGTGACGGACACCCACGCCACACTTCGCTTCACGGTTCGTGACACCGGCATCGGAATCCCCCCCGACCGTCTGGATCGCCTGTTCAAGCCCTTCTCCCAGGTGGACACCTCCACCACGCGCAAGTTCGGAGGGACGGGTCTGGGGCTGGTGATCTGCAAGCAGATCGCGAAGCTCCTCGGCGGGGAGATCGGAGTGGAGAGCACGGAGGGGGAGGGCTCGACGTTCTGGTTCACGGCCATGTTCGACAGGAGGAACCTCGGTGCGGTCGAAGCGGAGCCCGAGCCCGTCGACCTCGAGAACATGCGGGTTCTCGTCGTCGACGGCAACAACACGAATCGGTACATCCTCTCGAGATACCTCGGCGCGTGGAGGTGCCGGTCCGAGGAGGCGGGATCCTGTGCGGAGGCCATGACCCGACTCCGGGCCGCGGAGTCCGATGGAGACGGATACGGCATCGTGCTGCTCGACCGCCGCCTGCCGGACGGAGACGGCGAAGACCTTTGCCGCGAGGTCAAGGCCGACCCGAAGCTCGGGAAGACGATCGTCGTGATGGTGACCGCCGCCACCGACCGAGGGGACGCGAAGCGCCTCGAGGAGCTGGGCTTCGCGGCCTGTCTGCTCAAGCCCGTGAAGCAATCCCAGCTCTACGACTGCCTCCAGACCGTCCTGATGGGAGCGGTACGTGAGCAGAGGGCTCCCACCCGACCGGCCGTCACGTGGCAGACCATGCAGGGGCTTCGGTCCCGCAAGCTCCGCATCCTCGTGGCCGAGGACAACATCATCAACCAGAAGGTGGCCCTCCGGATGCTGGACAAGATGGGCTGTCAGGCCGATGCCGTCGCGAACGGCCTGGAGGTCCTCGAGGCCATCACGCGAGGGAAGTACGACCTGATCCTGATGGATTGCCAGATGCCCGAGATGGACGGCTACGAGGCCAGCCGGACGATCCGAGACCCGGGCGCCAGGATCCGCGATCGGGAGATACCGATCATCGCGGTGACCGCGAGCGCGATGAAGGGAGATCGCGAGAAGTGCCTGAGCGCGGGCATGGACGACTACGTGCCCAAGCCGTTGCGCCCCGACGAGCTCTTCGAGGCCATCGAGCGGTGCCTCGCGGAAAACGGCAGGCCGCCCTCGTCCTGACCGTCGGAGCCCCGGGACCGGTCCGCCGTGCCCTCGACCCTCGCGCGGATCGTGCCCGAGCCGGTCGAATACGGTAGATTCCGCGGCTCCACGGCCGGTAACGATCGGAACCTCCGCCCATGAAGCTCTCGACCATCGTCTCCCTGTTCGCGTTCGCCCTCGCCCTCGTCGCCTGCCGGTGCCTGTGCGGCCCGCACGTCTACCCCGCCGAGCTGGAGGAGGCGCTGGTCGAGGCCGGAGATCATCGCGCGGAGCTCGAGAAGGTGCTCGCGCACTTCCGCGAGGACGACCGCGATCCGCTCATGTACGACGCCGCCTGCTTCCTGATCGCCAACATGCAGGGGCACGGCTACGCGGAATACGCGCTCGTCGACGAGGAAGGCAACGAGATCGAGTTCGATGCCCTGGAGTACGCGGACTTCGGAAAAGCGCGGGCCGCCCTCGAGGCGCTCGAGCAGGAGCACGGAACGCTCGACTTCGAGGTCCAGACCCTCACCCCGGACCTCGAGGTGATCGAGGCGGACTTCCTGATCACCCACATGGAGAAGGCCTTCGAGGCGTGGCGGACGTGGCCGTGGGCTCGAGACCTGTCGTACGAGGCGTTCCGCGAGCACATCCTCCCCTACCGCGGCTCGAACGAGCCGCTCGAGGACTGGCGCACGCCGCTCATGGCCCGCATCGAGGAGGTCGTCGAGAAGATCGACGATCCCACCGATCCCCGCCAGGCCGCGGGCTCCGTGGGCGGAGTCGCGAGCGTCGGCTTCCGGGAGCTCTACTACCTCCACCCCACCGACCAGGGCTTCGCGGAGATGGACGAGCGGCGCGTCGGACGCTGCGAGGACATCACGAACATGACCATGTACGTGAATCGCGCCGCCTGCATCCCCTCGGCCCAGGATTACACGCCCCACTGGGCAAACCGCGACAACAACCACGCCTGGCCCGTGTTCCTCGACGAGAACGGGGAGGGAGCCGCACGCCAGGGCGGCGTCGCCGCGAAGATCTACCGCAAGACCTTCTCCCAGCAGCGCGGCAACCTGGCCTTCCACCTGCGCGAGGGCGAGGAAGGTCCCCGCTGGCTGAATCGTCGGACCTACATGGACGTCACCGACCAGTACATGGTGACCACCGACGTCACGGTCGAGCTGACGAACGAGATTCCCGACGGCCACCGCTTCGCCTACCTCTGCGTCTTCAACGGCGGGGAGTGGAAGGCGATCCACTGGGGGCGGATCGAGAACGGCGGGGCCACCTTCGATCGGATGGGGCGCGGCATTGCCTACCTGCCCGCCTACTACGTCGACGAGGAGCTGGTCCCGGCCGCTCCTCCCTTCTTCCTGGACGCCGAGGAGTGGGTCCTGACGTTCGTCGGCGAGCCCTCCTCCCCGATCTCGTGCGAGCTCCCCGGGAAGGCGGGCGCGGCCTACGAGCTCTTCGTCTGGGAGGGCGGCTGGAAGTCGGTCGGACGCGGGGAGGGCGGCGAGGAACCGATGCGCTTCGAGGGGGTTCCCGCGGGCGGCCTCTACTGGCTCGTGGCGGACGGCTCGAGGCGGCTGGAGCGGATCTTCCGCCTGGAAGCCGACGGAACGCCTCGCTTCATGTAGCGACGACCGCGGATCAGGTTCCGAGAGGATCGCCGGGCAGATCCTCGACGCCGACGGGCTCGAACACCTCGCGATAGGCGAGCCAGATCACGCCGAAGACGTGGGGCAGCAGGAAGAAGAGCCCCACGTAGCAGCACAGCGTCCCCAGGAGCATGAGGATCCCGCAGAGCAGGGCGGTCTTCATGGTCCCCCAGGGATTGTTCCAGAACCCACGCCAGCTTCCGCTCATGGCCTCCGACGCGCTCAGACCGCGGTCGGCCATCAGGGGGAAGGCGTACAGGAAGATCGCGTAGATGACCCAGATCAGCACGAGCATGAGGGCGTACGATCCCAGCATCACGGAGAGGAAGACGGCGGGACTCTCGTCCGGTCCCATGCTCGATTCCTCGATCCAGACCGCGCCGACGATCCAGATCCCCATCAGGGGAATCATGACCGCGATCATCGTGCCCAGGAACGCCAGGGCGACGAGCAGGCTCGGCACGAACCAGTCGAAGCCGCGGAAGAGGTCGGAAAACTCGACGCTCTCCTGTTTCTCCAGGCGGCGGTACGCGTAGTAGATGCCGCACATCATGGGCCCGAGCAGGATGTACAGCGGCACCAGGTACCCGATCAGGTACCCGACGGTCGTAATACCGACGAACAGCCAGTACCTGCTCTTGATGAGCTCGTTGGCCTTCTCGAGCAGATCGAAGAAGCCGAGACGAGCCTGCCGGATACTCTTGTCCTCCACGTTCATGTCGATCCCTCCCGGAGCTGGAAACAGCATACCGAGGAGGGACCTCGGGAGCCCGCGCGAAGTCGGCCGGGCGGGAGCGGGATCGCGCACCCGCGCCGCGATTCAGCGCTCTTCTCGCAATCGGAATCGACGGTAGGCGAGGCTGGCGAACAGCAGGGCGAAACCCGCGAGCGCGGCGGCGTCCAGGAGGAGCTCGGACCAGGGGATGCGTGCCTCGAAGAGCTCCGTCCAGAAGGGCATGTAGGTCGTGAACAGCCAGGGGCTCAGGCCCTCGAAGATGGGAAGCACCGAGAGGACGTACATCACGGCGTACAGGGCCATCGACGCCCCCACCGCGTTCACCGGCTTCCTCACCCAGGTCGAGAGCAGGAAGCTCATCGAGAGCAAGGCGAGGATTCCCAGGGTGGCCGCGGGCCAGGCGAGGACGAACCGCAGGAGAGTCTGCCCGAGCGTGAGGTGCGGCGAGGCCGTCGGCGAGTCGAATCCGCCGGGGTTGTCAAGGAAGTCGCCCCACCCCACCGCGACGAGCCCGAGGAGGAGGGCGACGACGAGGAGCACCCCGGCGAGGACGAACAGAAACCCGGAGGCGAGCGCGAGCTTCGTGAGGAACAACCGGCCGCGCTTCAGGGGCCTCGTCAGGAGGAGCAGGATCGTTCCCGACGACGTGTCGCCCGCGATCTGGGCTCCGGCCTCCGTGGCGGCGAAGATCGGCAGCACGAACAGGGATCCGTAGAAGAACGCCAAGAGCGCGAAGGCGAGCCCGTTGTTGTACGAATCGTTCGATAAGGAGAAGCCGAACACGGCCTCTCCCCCCGTCGTCTTCATCACGTCGGTGTAGAAGCCGAGCAGCATCAATCCCAGGAAGAGGGCGAGCGAGAGCGCCGCGAGGTGGGGGCGCCGGGATCGCCAGAGTCGAACGAGGTGGAGCCGCCCGATCATGCTCCTTCCCTCTCCTCTCGCGAGGCCCGGATCTCGGAGCGCAGGCGTTCGAGCAGAGCCTGCTCGAGAGTCGGAGTGCGCTCGGCGAAGCTCCCGAGCTCGATGCCCGCCTCGCCGAGCACGGAGATCGCCTCCGTCAGCGCGATCGAGCCCAGGGGCAGCTCGACTCCGCTCTCGTCGGTCGACAGGACCTCGAGGCCCCGCTCGGCGAGGAGCGCGCCCGCCGGTTCGGGCCGGCTGACCTCCAGGCGCAGGCGGGTGGCCTCCCCCACGAGCTCGGCGGGCTTGCCGTAAAAGACGCTGCGGCCCTCGTGGAGCACGAGCATGCGATCGACGAGCTCCTCGATCTCCACCAGGAGGTGGCTGGAGAGCAGGACCGAGACGCCATACTCTTCCCGGAGCCGCGAGAGGATCTCCCGCAGATCGAGGACAGCCAGCGGATCGAGGCCGTCGGCCGGTTCGTCGAGGACGAGGAGCTCGGGCATCGGCAGGAGGGACAGCGCGAGGACGAGCCGCTGGCGCATGCCGGTGGAGAACGCCGACACGCGGTCGTGGGCCCGATCGGCGAGCCCGACCGTGTCCAGGACCCGCTCCATGTCATCCGTGGTCACCCGCGCCATCCCCGGCGCGAGGATCGTGCACAGGTAGCGCAGGTGCTCGAACGCGGTGAGCGACTCGTACAGCACGGGGGGCGCGAAGGCGAAGCGCGCCTGTTCCATGATCACCGACTGCCTCTCGAACGGCTTCTGCCCGAACACGCGCACTTCGCCGCCCATCGGCCGCAGGAGGCCGCCGATGATCTTGAGCAGGGTGGTCTTCCCCGAGCCGTTCGGCCCGACCAGGCCGATGATCTCGCCCGAGAACACGTCGAGGTCCACACCGCACAGGGCGGCGCGTCGACCGAAGCTCCGCTCCAGTCCCAGGACCTCTACGGGGACCGTGTTCATGGAAGGACAATCTACCCCAGGCGGCCGACCATCCGTGGTGGCGGATGTAAGAATCCACTAAGTTGAACTTCCGTATGGCGACCTCCATTCCTCTGCAAGGGATCGTCTTCGATCTGGACGGCGTCCTCGTGGACAGCGAGCCCCTGCACTGCCGCGCGATCCGCGAGGCGGTCCGCTCCTCGGGGCTCTCCTACACGGACGCGGAGTACGACCGCGAGCTGATCGGGCTCGACGATCGCAAGTTGATCCGCCGCGTCCACGAGCTGCGGGGGCAACCATTCGACGTGCAGCGCTTGCCCGCGCAACAACGACGCAAGACGGAGGCGCTCGCCCGACTCGTCCAGGAGAGCGATCCGGCGCGGCCCGGAGCCGTGGAGCTGCTTCGCGAGGCGGCGGCGGAGCTCCCCGTGGCCCTGTGCAGCGGATCGCGGCGGGTGGAGATCGACCTGCTGCTCGCCGCGGTGGCCCCGGACCTGGCCTCGCTCTTCGCGACCATCGTGAGCGCGGACGACGTCACCGCGACGAAGCCGGATCCCGAGGGCTACCGGCGCGCGGTGGACACCCTGGGGCTGGCGCCCGAATCCTGCCTCGCGATCGAGGACACGAATCACGGGGTGACCGCGGCTCTCGAGGCCGGACTGCGCGTCCTGGCGATCGACGCGCTGGGTTGCCCCGAGCGCCTGGCCCACGCCCACCGCGTCGAATCCGCCCTGACCGGCATCCGGCTGGGTGAGCTGAGGCGTTGGTTCGAGGGACGAGATCGGAGGAGGGAGTGAACGACCAGTGATCGATCTCCCACGTTCTCCTCGCAGCAAGCGCGGGAAGGCCGAGAGCCTCCCCTGCAGCCCCCTCGCCGGCGGAAGAGTTACAATCCGCGCCCCCCGCGCGGGGGGCGACTGACCCTGCGGGCGGATGGCCTCTCGGGTACGCTGTTTCAATCCGCGCCCCCCGCGCGGGGGGCGACTGTGGGAATCATAACGTGTTGAGGGTCAAGTACTTGGAGTTCTGTTTGCGCGAACCGGGATGTGAACGTGGTCGATTCGGGCGTATCGAGCTTGATGGTCGTTCCAAGTCCTTGCCACAAAGCACGATGGGGGGATCGCGATCCTAAGGGGGTTGTCGTGGGTGCTTGGGGTTCGCGACAGCGTCTCACAGTATGAGGGGGTCCTGGAGGTTCGGGGGATCCTTGGTGCCGTGATGTTCGATTCGGCCCTCGAAACGGGAGCCGAGGAAATAGAAACGCAGACTGTCTTCCTCAGGCTGAATCTCGTCCAAGAGGCGAAGGCGCAAGCGCGTCCATCGCTCAGGATTCACGATGCACTCGAATACGGAATTCTGAACACGTTGGCCGAAATCGGTGCAGGTCTTCGCAACACGGCGAAGTCGACGGCGGCCGGCACGGTCTTTCGTGGAGACGTCGTAGCTCACAATGACCATCATCGGAAAACCCGCTCACTTCCACAGAAAGGGTGGGTAGCCCTCTAGCCCGAATCCCTCACCAAGCCCCTATTTGTGAAGCGCCGTTTGTGGCATA
>CAYRXS010000281.1:0-8209 GCA_964428225.1 uncultured Planctomycetaceae bacterium | reverse complement strand
CCGTTGATCTCGGCGTCCCAGAACCGAACGCCGCTGACGTCGTCGAAGCCCTCACTGGGTGCTTCGGGCTCGCTGCCGAAGTCACCTGTGGAGTATCCATCGCTTCCGTACGAATAGCCGCCACGCAGGAGAACCTTGATGTTGACGTAGTCACCCGTGGCAGCCACCGACGAGGCGAGCGTGTTGATCTCGCTGTCGAGCTCCAGCCAGTCGCTGTTGGGCGGCTCGGCGTAGGAAGCCGAACCGGCAACGGCGAGGGCCAGAGCGCCAGTTACGAATTTGTTCATGAGTCCATGCACTCCGGAATGTGTGAGTCAGTGTTCCAAGGGATGGGGATCCTGGTTTGGGCGGAGAGCATAGTCATGCGTTCCCGCCAGGGAAGGAGTAGGCGGACTTTCCTTCGCAAATCCAATGCGTTTTCTCCGTGCGAATTCCGTCCCCGATGTGTGATGTTCCTTGTGGTTCTACAGAAGCCCAAACGCCTAACCTGGTTGAAGGCATGAGGTTATGCTCTGTAAAGCGAGCTGTTTCTCTCCGGGCCACCCCCCTTTGAGAGGCCCCTGGGAGGGGCGAAAAAGCGGTTTGTCCTGACCTCCGACGTCCCCCACGTTCCCTCGCCCCGCCCCGACGCGGTACTCACGCGTCGGCGAGGGAGACGAATCGGACCGTGCCGGGTCGGTCTCTCCCCGTCGCGCCGGGGCCGAGCACGCCGACTCGCGCGCGCGTCACTCGTCGCGAATCGGTCCGCGGTTGCGCTTGAGCCGGGCGCGCTGGCGCTTCGCCTCCAGGCGCCGTCGCCGGGAGGCTTCCGTCGGTCTCGTCGGCTTGCGGCGCCGGCGGGGAAGGAGGGCTTCGCGGAGCAGATGGGCGAGGCGGGCCCGGGCGTCCTCCTCGTTGCGGTGCCGCTCGCGGAACCGGGAGGCGTGGATCACGATGGCGCCGGATCGCGTCAGCCGCGAGCCGAGTCGGTCGCGCAGGAGACGCCGCCGCGTGTCACCGAGGACCTGGCTCTCCTCCACGGAGAAGGTGAGCACGACCTTGGTCTCCACCTTGTTCACGTTCTGCCCCCCGGGGCCTCCGGAGCGGGCGTAGGAGACTCGCAGCTCGCTCTCCGGCAGCACGAGCCTCGAGTTGACCCGCAGTCCTCCTCGCTCGGCCCTCGCCATGATCCGGCGGCCTCCCCGGCAGCGGGTCTCTAGGCTCCCCCGGGGTCGTTCTCCCGGAGCATCCGGAAGGGGAAGATCCCCGTGTGGTGGCCGTCGGAGAAGCGGAGGGCGATCGCGTAGCGGCCGACGAGCTGGGCATCGCTCTGGGTCAGGTCGCCGGGAACCGTCTGCGGATCGTGGGTCCGGATCCCGGTCGCCTCGTCCACGCAGTGGGCACAGGGGCAGATCGAGCGCAGCTGGGCCGCCGTGTAGAGGGTGCGGTGGCCGTCCTCCCATTCGATCTCGACCGTCGGGGACTGGCTCGTCGTGATGGCCAGGGGGGTGGTGGAGGTCATGGCTCGTCTCCGGGCGGATGGGGCCTCCGGGATCGCGGGCCTTCTGCCGGCGGGGTGGTGGGCGGGGCCGGACTTGAACCGGCGACCCCTTGATTTTCAGTCAAGTGCTCTACCAACTGAGCTACCCGCCCGCGGACGAGGGCCGGGCAGTTTGCCCGGAGAGCCGGATCCCGTCAACCTCGCCGGTCGTTCGCCCCGTCGGCCTCGGAGGGGTCCAGGATCGTCCGTGCCTCCTCAACGTCCCGTCCGATCTGGGCCCGGAGCTCCTCGAGGCCGGCGAACCGCTCCTCGCGCCGGAGGAGGTCCACGAACTCCAGCTCGAGCCGGTCGCCGTAGAGCTCTCCCTCGAAGTCGAGCAGGTGGACCTCGACGAGCGGGGCGTCGGGCCGCTCTCCCGTCACCGTGGGACGGAATCCGATGTTCGTCACGGCCGGACGACGCTGCGAGCCGCCGTTCTCGTCGACGAGTCGCACCCGGCACGCGTACACCCCGGGCGGGGGGTGGAGGCCATGCTGCAAGTCGAGGTTGGCCGTCGGGAACCCCAGGCGGCGTCCGACGCCCTCGCCCCGCACCACCTTGCCGAAGACGGTGACCGGCCGCCCGAGCATGGCCGCGGCTCCCTCGAGATCGCCCAGCTCCACCGCCTCCCGGATCGCGGTGGAGGAGACCGCCCGGCCGTGGACCAGGACCTTCTGGACCACGTCCACGGGGTGCCCCAGAGAAGAGATACTGTGCGGCGTGCCGCCCCGGTCCCGACCGAACTTGCTGTCGAAGCCGAGGACGAAGGCCTTGACGCCCAGCCCCTCCTCGCAGACCACGCGCACGAAGCGCTCGGCGGACATTTCGCGCAGCTCCTCCTCGAAGGGAAGGGCCACCGTGTGCCCGATCCCGGCGCGGGCGAAGAGCTCGAGGCGGTGGTCGAGCGTGGTGAGGGTTCGGGGGGCGCGGCCGAGGATCAGGCGCTTCGGGTGGCGCCGGAACGTGATCACCGTCGGAATCCCCCCGATGTCGCTCGCCCGCCGCGTGTTGGCCGCGATGATCGCCTGGTGGCCGAGGTGGACGCCGTCGAACACGCCGATCGAGATGACGGAGCCCTCCGGGGGAGGGCTCAGCTTGCGCAGCTCGAAGGTCGTGATCATCGCGAGCCCCGGCCGACACGGGCTCGGGCGCGCTTGAACCGGGCGACGAGCTCCTCGAGATCCGCCTTGTGGCGGAGCTTGTCCGCGGGAGACATGCGGTCCACCAGGAGGACTCCCTCGAGGTGGTCGTGCTCGTGCTGGATGACTCGGCTCGGGAAGCCCAGGAACGTGGCCTCGATCCGCTCACCCTCGGGGCTCCAGGCCTCCACGGTGCACTCCTCCGGCCGCTCGATCTCGGCGTAGATGGTGGGGAAGGACAGACAGCCCTCCTCCATCACGCTGGTCGGGCCCGAGCGATCCACGATCCGCGGGTTGACGAGGGCCAGGTCGTCCTCCGGGTTCTCCGTCGGATTCAGCACGAGGATGCGCCGGCGGAGTCCCACCTGCGGGGCCGCCAGGCCCACCCCCTTGCTGGCAGTCATCCTCCGGAACATGGCCCGGACGATCTCCTGGAGCTCCTCGTCGAATTCCCCCACGGGCTCGGCCACGCGGCGGAGGACGGGATCCGGATACAGGGTCAGGTCGAATTCGAGCTCGTCGGCCATGATGGGGGGGGCCGGAGGGGGTTGCGGGGCGAGGCAACATGGTAGGGCCGAGACTCCCGGGAGCCGAGTCCCGACCGCCGGTTCGTCCTCCGACCGGGGAGCGAACCCCCCCGTTGACGGTACCCCCCACCCCCGATAGGCTGTTTCGCCCTCGATTCCGGCCGGACGAGCCTCCGCGGCGGAACGGAGAGAGTACGTCCACGCCAGAGGACCCGGCAGGGCGCCCCTTGGATTTCTCGAAGCACATCCAGAAGGCCGAAGAGGCCTTCCGTCGGCGCAACTACGACTTCGCGGTCGAGCTGTACCGCCAGCTGATCGACCTCGATCCCGACCTGGGCGAGGCGCGGTCCGGGTTGCGCCAAGCCCTGCGGAAGCGATTCGAGTCGAAGAAGAGCGGGCGGCTCCTGCGGGTGGTGTCCGGTGCCCTCCCCCTCGGCCGCGCCAAGACCCTGCGCAAGCTCGGCAAGCACGACGCCTGCGCCAAGGCCCTCGAGGACTACCTGAAGAGCTCCCCTCTCGACGCGGAGGCCAACCTCCTCCTGGGGATGGCGCTCGAGGACGGGGGCCACTACCGCTCCGCGCGCGCCGTGTACGAGTTCGTCGCGGAGATCGCGCCGAAGAACCCCGAGGGGCTGAAGCGCGCCGGCGCGATGATGTACCGCACGGGCGACCACGAACGGGCTCTCGAGTACTACGAGCGAGCCCTGGAAGCCGACCCGCGCGACCAGGACGCCCTCAAGGCGCGAAAGAACCTCGCCGCCGAGACGGCGCTGTCCCGCAGCGACGTGGGGTCGGTCCAGCACAGCCGCGAGCTGATCAAGGACAAGGAGCAGGCGCGGGGGCTCGAGAGATCCCAGCGAATGCACCTGTCCCAGGAGGAGCTGCAGTCCGAGCTCGAGAGGCTCGAAGGCGTCTTCGCCGCGACTCCTTCGGACAGCGAGGTGATGTTGTCCATGGCCGAGATCCACGAGCGGTTGAAGGACCCCGAAGCCGCTCTCGACCTGGTGCGGAGAGCGCTCTCGTACCGCAAGGACTCCTTCGAGCTCGTGTCGAAGGTAGGGGACCTCGAGGCGAAGGTGCTGAAGCGTCAGATCGCCCAGGCGGACAAGGACGGGGATCAGGACAAGGCGACCGAGCTCGAGACGAAGCTCTTCGAGCACGACGTGCAGGACTATCGCCATCGCGTCGAGGTCCGCCCCGGCGACGCCACGCTTCGCCTGGATCTGGCGAAGAAGCTCATTCGCGGAGGGGAGATCGACGCCGCTCTGGAGGAGCTCCAGAAGTGCCACTCCGAGCCCCGGGTCCGAGACGAGGCCGTGTTCCACATGGGGCGCTGCTTCCAGGAGAAGGGCATCCTCGATCTCGCCCGCAAGCAGTACGACCGAGCTCTGGAGAGCTCGAACGGTATCGACGATCGCGCCAAGGAGATCCTGTACAACCTCGGGACCATCGCCGAGGCCCAGGGAAACCCCGAGGAGGCGCGCTCCTTCTACATCCGAATCTACGAAGTCGACATCGGCTACCGAAACGTCGCCGAGAAGATGGGAACCCTCGAATAGCAATGCCCAACAACAAGCAAGCCAAGAAGCGCATGCGTCAGAACGAGACGCGTCGCGTGGAGAACAAGACGGTTCGCACCTCGATGCGCTCCGCCATGAAGAAGGTCCTTCAGGCGGATTCGCCCGAGGCCGCGAAGGAGGCGCTTCCGTACGCCATGAAGCGCATCGACAAGGCGGCCAAGAAGAACATCATCCACGCCAACGCGGCCGCGCGCTACAAGAGCCGGATGGCCCGCAGCGCCGACTCCGAGTAGAGCGGCGCACTCGTCCCGCTGACGTGATGTCCGCCTCCATGGAATCGGACGGAGCCGGCACGGGGAAGCGAGGCGCCTCGCAATCCCCCTGCTTCTCTCCGATGTCGCATCACGGACGACCCGAGGGTGCCAGGCCCCATCTCCACGCGGATCGCTTCTACGAGATCCTCGGCGTGGAGAAGCCGCAGGCGGAGGTCGCCCGGCTGCTGAGGCACCTGGTGCAGGAGGAGAAGCCGCCCGTGGTCGGAGCTCTCCACCTGACGTGCGCGGACGAGGCGGAGAAGGAATGCGTCGATGCCTTCCAGCGCGACTTCGTCCGCTATCTGCTGCCGACCCTGAAGCTTTCCGAGCGCTCACCCTTCCGGCTGGCGAACCTCGGCGCTCGCTACGAATGGGGCGCCGCGCCCATCGCGGAGGAGCACTTCTCCCTCGCGCACGGGGCCGACAAGTGGAAGCTGGTCCTGATCAAGATCAACGCCCACGTCGCCGCTGACGACGGTCCTCAGGGACCCCGCTTCGGCCACCTGCAGCGCTTCGACGAGGATTCGGCGTTCTGCGGAGCGATCACCGCCACGCTGGGGGGCGTCTCTGCTCCCTTCGCCGACGACCTGACGGAGATCTTCGGCTTCGAGGGATTCGACCGCCTGGCCGTGCTGCGCGATCCCGGGGCCGTCGATCCCGCGCTGCGCTCGTTCTACGCGTCCGTGGTCAGCGCCCGCCTCCAGGCGCGGCGCGCGATGATCGACGTCCAGGACCACACGCCCCGAACGCCGACCGTCTACGTCATCGTGCCGTGCGTCTCGCTCAATCGCCGCGGGCACGACACGGAGATCGTCTGCGGCGTCTACACGAGCGATCACCGGGGGAGCGAGCCCGCCGACGAGTATTGCGGTCTGGGCGACGACCCCCGTGACTACGAGCTCGTGAAAGACGGCGGCACCTTCCGCTTCCGCGGCCCCGATCTCCGCACGCCGCGTCTGGCCCGCTGTCACCGGACCCTCGTCCACGAGGCCGGGCAGGGCGCCGCGGCGATCGACGATCCGCACCTGAAGGGCGGTCTCCAGGCGGTCACGTCGAAGCACGACCACCGCCACCTGCCTCACGCGAAGCTCGCCCTGAAGGCCTTGCTCCTCCTCCTCTGCGAGGTGAATCCGATCCCCGCCGCGATGCTCCTGTTCGGAGCGGGGGCGGTCGGGATCCACCACACGGCCAAGGCCCACCGCCTGGCTCGCGAGGCTGGCGACGACCAGACCGCCTGTGCGATGCTCCAGGAGATCCAGGGGCAGATCGGCGGCATGGAGCCCGAGCAGGCCCAGCACCTCGTCACGCTGCTCCTGGACGCCTACGGGCACTAGAACGATCCGAAGGCGAGATCCCCGCCGAAACGAGAAGGCGCGGAGAAGGAGGAGTCTCCCTCTCCGCGCCTTCGCGTTCTGCTCGGGCGAGGATCAGCGCGCGCCCAGCACCTGCGCGTAGCGGAAGTAGACCTCGAGGCAGAGCACCATCAAGGCCGTGGAGTACACGCGGCCTCCGGAGTAGCCCCAGGGGCCAACCGGATCCCACGAGCCCTTGGACGAGCCGTCGTGACGCTGGGACTCGAGCACCGCGGGCTTCATGGACAGGTTCCACTTCTTCCAGGCGTCGCCGCCCATCTGGAACATGGCGTAGGTGCCGTAGTACCAGTAGTACATGTCGCACCCGAACCCCTCGGGATCCCACTCCGGGGGAGTCCGCTTCAAGAGCTCGGCGTGCTTGCGCATGATCTCCTCCTCCTTGGGATCCTGCTGCATGAAGAACCGGCACAGCAGGGCCACCGCGGTCATCGCCTCGCCCTTCTCCCGCGGGTAGAACTCGTTCGCCGGGGTCCGCGAGGACATCGAGCCGAACGAGTCGTAGCCGCATCGACCGGTCGCGGGGTCGGATGCCTCGTCGAACCAGGACATCGCGCCGATGAGAGCTTCGTTGTCGATGGTGAGTCCCGCGTCCTTGCCCGAGGCCAGGGCGAACACCATCCATCCGGTGACCGACGAGTCGTTGTCTCCGATCGGCGGCACGTCGTAGCGCCAGGCGTTGTACGGGTTGCGGGCGCGCTGGATGTAGTTGATCGAGAGCTGCGCGGTTCGCTTGATCAGCGGGCTCCTCGAGAAGTAGTACGCCTCGCACATCGCCAGGGAGGCGAGGGCGTGGTCGTAGATGAAGTCGTGACTGGCGTTGTCGCCGAACAGGCCCGTGTCGGTGTCCTGCTGCTCGCGAAGCCACTTCACCCCGCGCTCCACGACCTTCTTGTACCGCCCCCGGCTGGTGGTGTGGCCGTCACCCAGGAAGGCGAGCAGGGCCAGACCGGTCAGCCCGACGTCGTGGGTCGCGTGCCCCGCCCCCTCGCACTTGTCGTCGCCGGGGTCGTGCTTCATGAACTCGTCGGTGTCCCACTTGCCGTCCTCGTCCTGGTGGTCCTTCAACCACTCGAGGCCGTCTCGCAAGGCCTGCTCCGTGCCCGAGCCCCCGGCCGCGCGCAGGTTCTTGCGACCGCCGTAGCGACCCCCGTACTTGCCGCCCGCGCCGCCGCCGATGCCGATGATGTCGTTGAAGGCGTCCGAGTCGAAGGGGGAGTCGGACAGGAAGTCCGGGTCGCCCTCGGACTGCTCGTACTCCTCGTCGGTATCGTCCTCGTTGTGGTCGGAGATCTCCGCGTCCTTCAGGATCGGCTCCTCGAGGGGCTCCTCCTCGATCTCCTCCTCGATCTCCTCCTCCGGCTCCTCGAACTGCTCCTCGGGGGGCTGCTGGAGGCTGGCATCGATGATCGCGTCGTTCCTCCCCATGATCTTGTCCCACGGGATGGCCATGAGGATGAAGAAGATGAGCAGGTGCGCCGCCGCCGAGATGGCGAGCCAGGGGGCCCGGCTCATCCAGTCGTAGAGGACGTCGTTGAAGGTCTGCTCCTCCTCCCAGGGCTTGGGGAGGGTGGTCTCGATGCGGATGTGGGAATAGTCGAGCTCGGCACTCATGGCTTTCGCCTCTCTAGGGTGCGTCGGGGGTGGTTCCGGGGGCTCCAACGCACGGGTGGATGGCCGGTTCACGCCGGCCGCAGAGAATCCGGGGAGTATATCGGCCGGGGCGGGAGGTGACTACGGGAGGGGGACGGACCTTGCCGGGCCGGGGGGCCGTCAGGGCTCCCGGGGGGTCTCCGGGGCCGGGGCTTCGGGTTGCAGGG
>CAYRXS010000280.1:0-8243 GCA_964428225.1 uncultured Planctomycetaceae bacterium | reverse complement strand
ACGCGCTTGCCTGCTCATGGTCGCCGGCCGCATCGTCGTTTCCGCAAGGCGGGTGGCCGCGGTCTCCTCCCCCAGGCCCGGCATCACGAGGTGGCGGACCAGGACGCCGCGGCGGGCCAGGCCGTGGGCGTCGATCCGCAGGGGACCCACCTGGCGGTGCATCTCGCGGAGGGCGGCGCGGGCCCGCTCGGGGTAGTCCTCGGCCTCGAGGAACTTAGCGGCGCTCTCCTTCGTCCAGAACTTGAAGTCGGGCATGTAGACATCGACGAGGCCGTCCAGCAGGTGCAACGAGGAGAGGGCGCAATAACCACCCGTGTTGTGGACGAGGGGAAGGCGGAGCCCCGCGGGGACGGCGACGGCGAGCGCCTCGACGATCTGGGGCACGACGTGGTCGGGGGTGACGAGGTTGACGTTGTGGCAGCCCGCATCCTGCAGGGCGAGCATCGCCTCCGCGATTCCTTCGGCGGTCGTCTCGCGGCCGGAGTCCCCCTGCGAGATGTCGGCGTTCTGGCAGAAGACGCACCGCAGGTTGCACTCCGAGAAGAAGATCGTTCCGGAACCGCAACGCCCGCGAAGACAGCTCTCCTCGCCGTGGTGGGGGAAGGCGCTCGAGACGACGGCGAGCCGGCCCGTCCGGCAGACGCCCCTCTCGCCGCCGAGGCGGTCCACCTCGCACGCGCGCGGACACCCGCGACACGCCGCCAACCCCGCGAGGGCCGCGTCCCTGCGCTCGTCGAGCCGTCCCTCGCGCCAGAACGCCAGGTAGGCGGGCTCGAGCTCGTCCGACTCGCTCGATTCCATCGGGATACGGTACATGCAGCCGTATTCTCGAGAGTCCCCCGGGGAGAGCCCCACGCCGCCGGTCAGCGGCGAACGCCGGTTCGTCCGCTGCAGTGGCGGCCGGTTGAGCCGCGGAGGCGGCTCAACCGGATTTTCACATCCCAAACGAAAAGGTTTGCCGTATCGTGTCCGATCCTTCTTTTTTCCCCCGGAAACCCGTCTGCCGAGGGTCGCAACGCGATGAGTCGATCACGGACCTCCCGTTCACTAGCACTCCTGGCTCTCCTGGCTCTCCTGGCTCTGCCGCTGGGCGCCTGGTCGGCGCCGTCCCCCCCGACTCTTCCGGTCGAGATCGACGTCCCCGTCGTCTTCACCCAGCTTCCGGCCGACGCCGCCGTCACCCGCGGCCCGGGCCGCGCGGAGGGCATGCTGCGGGCCGACTACGGAGAGGGGTGTCGCATCGTTCGGCGCGACCCCGACGGGACGGTGCGGGTCCTCACCGAGGGCTTCGCGGGAGCCTGCGAGCCCGACGTGTCCTTCGACGGCGAGCACATCCTGTTCGCCGGGAAGCGCGCGCCGGAGGATCTCTGGAACGTCTGGGAGATGACCGCCGACGGCGGGAATCCGCGGCAGATCACGCGGGACGCCGGCAACTGCCGCAATCCCGTGTACCAGGCCACCCTGTACACGATCGTCTCCACCGAGCCGTGGCTGCAGTTCATGTTTACGAGCGACGTGGCCGGGGAGATGAACGAGGTCGGATCCGGGTCCGCCCTGAGCCTCTACAGCTGCCGGATGGACGGGGAGGGGCTGCGTCGGTTGACCATGAACCTCAGTGACGATCTCGATCCGTTCCTGATGAACGACGGGCGCGTGCTCTGCTCGTGCTGGCAGCGGATGGACCTGGCGCACGGGTTCGCGGGTCGCTTCTCCCTGTTCGGGCTGAACACGGACGGCACCGACTACGCCCTGTACAGCGAGGGCGGCGACGCGCGCATTAGGCACATGGGGTGCGAGACCCCGGGAGGGCTCGTCGTGTTCGTGGAGGCGGATCGCGTCGGGTGGGACGGGGCCGGGCGGCTCGGGGCGGTCGCCACGCGCCGGCCGCTGCGCTCCTACCGATCGATCACCGGCGACGCGGACGGCCTGTTCCACTCGCCATCGCCCCTCGCGGACGGGACGATTCTCGTGTCCCGCCGGCCCGCCGATGGGCAGGGCACCCACGCCCTCGTCCGCTTCGATCCCGAGTCGGGAGAGTCGACGCCCGTCTTCGACGATCCGGCGGCGCACGACTTCCACGCCCGCGCTCTCGCGCCGCGCCCGCGCCCGGACGGCCGCAGCAGCAGCGTCGCGGAGAAATACGAGACGGGGAAGCTCTACTGCCTGAATGCCTACCTGGCCGCCCCCGAGGCGATTCCCCACCTGGCGCCGGGGACGATCCGCGCGGTGCGGGTGATCGAAGGGGTTCCGCTGCCCCGGGCGCGCCGCTCCGAATACCTGGCGCCGACGGAGCACGGGGGCCTCGCCGGGCCGGGATCCACGACGCACGGGCTCGCCCCGATCGCGGGGCGCCGGCTCCTGGGCGTCGCTCCGGTCGAGGCGGACGGCTCGTTCCAGGTCGAGGTTCCCGCCAACGTGCCGATCCAGCTCCAGACCCTGGACGAGGACGGGATGGCCCTGTTCCGCTGCGGCTGGGTGTGGGCCAAGAACCGCGAGTGGCGGGGCTGCATCGGCTGCCACGAGGATCCGGAGCTCGTCCCCGAGAACCGCTTCGTGGAGGCGGTGACGAAGGAGCCGATGATGATGCTCGCGCCTCCGGAGAGCCGGCGCACCGTCACCTTCGTCCGCGACGTGAAGCCGATCGTCGCCGCGAAGTGCGCATCGTGCCACGACGGCGGCGGGGCGCTGGATCTCACCGCCGGGCGCGACGGCTCGTTCGATCGGGCGTACACGTCGCTCCTCGCGGCCGCCGAAGACACGGCTCGAGGTGGCGAGGTCCTCGGCCGATACGTACATCCCGGGCGGGCGAGGACGAGCCCTCTCGTCTGGAAGCTGTTCGAGCGCAACACGTCCCGTCCGTGGGATCGGGAGTTCACAGGCCAGGATCCGCCGCCGCCCTGCGCGGACGCCACACCCCTCACCGCCGAGGAGAGAGCGGTCTTCGTCGAGTGGATCGACCTGGGCGCGCTCTGGGACGACGGTTTCTGATCCATGAACGCCGGAAGCGAAGTCACGGGAGAATCGAGATGATCATCACTGCACTGCCCCTGGTGCTCGTCGGCACCGTTTTCCAGGACGCGGAGCCGAAGCTCCCGACCTTCACCGATGTCACCGAGTCGGCGGGCATCACCTTCGAGCACCGTTACGGCGACGAGAAGCTCACCAACATCGTGGAGGGCACCGGACCCGGTTGCGTCTTCTTCGACTACGACAGGGACGGGTTCCTGGACATCTACCTGCTGAACGGTTGCTGGTCGCGCGAGGTGAGCAGCAACCGGGGGCGCCATCTCCGGGGCAAGCTCTCCAACGCGCTGTACCACAACGAGGGGGACGGCACGTTCACCGACGTGACGGCGAAGGCGGGCGTCGGTGACCAGAGCTACGGCATGGGAGCGTCGGCGGTCGACTACGACGGGGACGGGGACCTCGACCTCTACGTGCTCAACTACCGGGCGAACATCCTCTACCGCAACGAGGGCGACGGGACCTTCGTCGACGTCTCCCGGGAATCCGGGCTCGCCGATTCCAGCTGGAGCCTCTCCGCGCCCTGGCTCGACTACGACGGGGACGGCGATCTCGACGTCTACGTCGTGAACTACCTCGAATACGACGGCGGCGAGTTCCGCGACTTCTATCCCCCCAAGGCATACCCCGGACCGCTCAGCTACAAGGGCCAGCAGGACCGTCTCTTCCGCAACGAGGGCAACGGGACCTTCACGGACGTGACCGCGGAGGCCGGGCTACTGGGCGACAAGAACTGCCGCGGGATGAGCGCCATCGCCTGTGACCTGAGCGGCGACGGGAAGACGGACATCTACGTCGCGAACGACGCCACGCCGAACTACTTCTACGTGGCCCAGGGCGACGGCACGTTCAAGGAGCGGGCGCTGTTCCTCGGCCTGGCGTTCGGGGAGGGCGGCCAAGGGGCCTCGTCGATGGGCCCCGTCGTCGGCGATGTGAATCGCGACGGCGCGCTCGACGTGTACGTGCCCGACATGGGGTACGGGTGTCTGCTCGTCCGACGCGGTGACAGCTTCGAGGACGTGACCGCCCGCTCCGGAATGGCGCTCGCCTGCGGGCAGTACACCGGATGGGGCGCGGGGCTCCTCGACTACGACAACGACGGCTGGCTCGACGTCTTCGTCGCGAACGGCAACGCCCACCACACGTACACCGAGGAGGACGTCCTGGCCCGGAACGACGGCAACGGCAAGTTCGTCGACGTCGCGAAGCAGTCGGGATCGTACTTCGGCGATCCCAAGTCGAAGCAGGTCGGCCGCGGGGCGGCGATCGCGGACTACGACAACGACGGGGATGTGGACATCCTCGTCATGGTCCTGAACGGGCCAGCGAAGCTCCTGCGCAACGACGGGGGGAACGCGCGGCACTGGCTGAAGGTGACCCCGAAGCTCGCCGACACGGGGACCGACGCTCTCGGAACGCAGGTGACGGTCATCGTGGGAGGCGTGAAGCTGGTGCAGGAAGTGACGGGCGTGTGCGGGTACCTCTCGCAGAGCGATCCCCGACTCCACTTCGGACTCGGTGACGCGGCTCGGGCCGACCTCGTCGAGCTCCGCTGGCCCGACGGCGAGGTCACCCGGCTCGAGAACGTCTCAGCGAACCAGATCCTGCGCGTCGCCCGCTCGACGCCGAAGGAGGACAAGTGAGGATGAAGAGGATCGCGACGATCGTGGGGATCCTGGCCCTCGGCGGGTCGGGGCCCGTCCTGGCCCAGGACTACGGCGGATCCCATATCGAGCCCGTCTACGTCGGCTCGCGCGTCTGCGGTGAGTGCCACTCCGGCACGGCGTCCGCGCACCAGTACAGCCAGTGGCTGATGAGCCCCCACGCTCAGGCCTATGCCTCCCTCTGGACGTCCGAGGCGAAGGAGATCGCCGTTCTGAGCGGGATCCCGGACGAGCCGCAGGAATCGCTGATCTGCCTGGGCTGCCACGCCACCGCCTGGGACACCGAGGCCTGGGAGCGCGATCCCACCTTCGTTCTCGAGGACGGCGTCCAGTGCGAGCGCTGCCACGGTCCGGGCAGCGAGTACAGCGCGGCCGAGATCATGATGGATAGCGAGAAGGCCATGCGGTATGGCCTGCGGTATCCCGCGCCCGACGAGTGCACCAAGTGCCACGGCGAGAAGGGCTCGCACGTCGCGGTGCTCGGTCCCTCCGGCTTCGAGATCGAGGAGTGGAAGCGACGCCTCTTCCACGGGCGCGAGCCCGGCGGGCGCGCGAGCTTCGCGCCGCGAACGGACCTCCGGGTCACGGAGTCGTCCGCCACGAACGGCGGACCCCACTACGTGGGAGTCCAGGTCTGCGTCCGGTGCCACAAGGGACCACGCATGGGATTCCAGCACAGCCGCTGGCGGCTCGGCCTCCACGCGCGAGCCTACGCGGTGCTCTCCACGCCCACCGCCTACGAGATGGCGAAGGAGGCGGGAGTCGAGGGCGATCCCCAGCGCAGCGAGACCTGCCTCGAGTGCCACGCCACCGGACGGGGCGAGGACGAGCGGGGCTTCCTCCCCGGTTTCGATCACAGCAACGGCGTGCAGTGCGAGAGCTGCCACGGAGCCGGCAGCGACTACGCGAATCCCGCGACCATGCGGAACCGCGAGGCCGCGATGCAGGCGGGGATGAAGTTCCCGACCGAGGACGACTGCGCGAAGTGCCACAACGGCTACCACGGAGCGGACTTCGACTATGACGCGTCTCTGGCGACGATCGCCCACCCGCTGAAGCTCGAGGTCGCCGACACCGGGCCGCGGTACAAGACTCCCCTCCACGTGGCGGTCACGGCGGACGGGAAGGAGCTCTGGGTGGCCTGCGAAGCCGCCAACGCGGTCATCGTCGTGGACCTGGCGTCGCGCCGCGCGGTCGCCGAGATCCCGACGGGCGGCCAGGCTACCGACGTCACGTTCACTCCCGCAGGGGATCGAGCCTTCGTCAGCAACCGCCTGGACGACACCGTCACCGTCGTGGACGTCGCCTCCCGCGCCGTGCTCGAGACTTTCGAGGTGGGGGACGAGCCCCACGGCGTGCTCTTCGATCACCCGGGCGAGAACCTGTACGTTCTGAACACCGCCGCCGACTGCATCTCGATCATCGACCCCGATACCCTCGAGGAGCGGCGCCGGCTGCCCGCGAGCCGCAATCCCTGGTCGCTCACGATCTCGCCCGACGGCCGCCGCATCGCGGTGACGAACACGGTTCCCGCGATCCCGCCCTTCCGGGAGACCGCGTACTCCGAGGTGACGATGATCGACGCCACGCGGGGCCGGATCGAGTCACGGATCCTCGTGCCCGACACGAACCTCTGCCAGGGCATCGACTGGCACCCCAGCGGGAAGTTCTTCGCGTTCACGATGGACCGCACCAAGAACCTCGTGCCCATGACGCGCCTCTTGCAGGGCTGGACGATCACGAACGGCCTCGCGGTTGTGTGGGACGACGGACGCGTCGACCAGGTCCTGCTCGACGAGCCCGACGAGTGCTTCCCGGATCCGACCGACGTCGCCTTCAGCCCCGACGGGCGCTGGGGCTTCGTGACGAGCAGCGGCGCGGACCGCCTCGCGGTGGTCGACGTCCCGAAGCTCGTGGAAATGCTGGAGAGCGCCTCGGACTACGAGCGCGAGCACGTCCTGCCCAACCACCTCGGCAAGCCCACCGAGTTCGTCGTGAAGCACATATCCACGGGCATCAGCCCGCGGGGTGTCACGTTCGATCCCGACGGGCGGCTCGCCTACGTGGCCAACGCCTACGACGACTCGGTGACGGTGATCGACGTCGAGAAGCTCGAAGCCGTCGACACGATCGACCTCGGCGGCCCCGAGGAGATCACCAAGGTGCGCTGGGGCGAGCGGCTGTTCCACAGCGCGGACATCACGTTCCGCCGCCAGTTCTCCTGCCACACCTGCCACCCCGACGGCAACGTCGACGGGATCACCTACGACATCGAGCCGGACGGCATCGGGATGGCCCCCGTGGACAACCGCACCCTGCGGGGGATCCTGGACACGGATCCCTTCAAGTGGGAGGGCACGAATCCCAGCCTCGCCCGCCAGTGCGGTCCCCGGCTCGCGGTGTTCTTCACCCGGATCGATCCCTACACGCCGGAGGAGCTCGACGCCCTGACGACGTACATCTGCACGATCCCCCGCCCGCCGAACCGCCACCGCCCGCTCGGCGCCGATCTCACCCCCGCCCAGCGTCGGGGCAAGCGCATCTTCGAGCGCACGCACACGAACTCCGGAGACCTCATCCCCGAGGGAAACCGCTGCGTCACCTGCCACTTTCCGCCGCTGTACACGGACCGGTTGAGACACGACGTGGGCAACCTGATGCCCTACGACCACGACTCCGTGTTCGACACGCCCCACCTGAACAACATCTACGACACGGCGCCGTACCTGCACAACGGGATCGCGCCCACCCTCGAGGAGATCTGGACGGAATTCAATCCCGAGGACGAGCACGGGGTCACGAACGACATGACCAAGGACCAGTTGAACGACCTGATCGAGTTCCTCAAGACGCTCTGATCGAAGCAGGACCACCACCGATGAACGGAATCTCGAACCCCACGCCTCGGCGGACGATCCTCGTCGGCCTGTTGCTCGGCGTCCTCCTCGCGTGTCAGTCGTCCCGCGAGCCCGCCCCGCCGGAGTACGTCGGCTACCAGGAATCCGGGGGGATCCTGCGGTACGACCCGGAGACGACCGCGCCCAAGGCGCCCGCCCCGGACGCCGCGATGCCCTACGTCTACACCGAGTGGGAGCACTACACCACGGCCAACGGCCTCCCGAACGACCACGTGTTCGCGGTCAAGGCGTTCGAGGACAAGATCTGGATCGGAACCGAGGGCGGGCTCGCCTGCCTCGACAAGGAGACGGGCGAGATCGAGAGCTGGACGGAGGAGGACGGACTCCCCTGGAAGGTCGTGGGGGCGATCGACGTCGATCCGAACACCGGCGACGTGTGGCTCGGGCTCTTCGGCGGCGGGCTGTCGAGATTCAGCGGCGGCCGCTTCGACCACTGGCACCAGATGAACAGCGGTCTGGTCAACGACGTGGTCTACGGAGTGTGCATCGAGAACGACAACGTCTGGGCCGCGACCACGGCGGGGGCCAGCCGATACGACACCATCACCGGCGAGTGGTCGATCTTCACCGAGAAGAACGCCCCCATGGAGGAGATCTGGAACTACGGCTGCTCCTACAATGACGGGCTGGTCTATCT
>CAYRXS010000279.1:0-8253 GCA_964428225.1 uncultured Planctomycetaceae bacterium | reverse complement strand
TTCAGGTCAGGTCATGTCATGGCCATCCCCCGCTTCCAGGTTTCCTTGGCGCAATTAGAAGCCGAGGAGCAGGTCCTGCGCGTTCGAGAGAGCGAACGGGCTGACGCCGCCGAAGTGCAGGGCCTGGGTCGCGGCCTCGAAGCCGGCCAGGGCGGGGTCGTTGGGAATGGCGATCGTGACGTAGGCGGTCGGGCCGGGGAGGAAGGGGTGGGCGAGCAGCTCGCCAGCGGGATCCAGGACGTCCACGAGCAGGACCTGGCCTCCGGGGAGCGAGAACGTGAGCGGGGCGGAGTAGGCCACGAGCCCGGCCATCGCGTGCCCGGTCGTCCCGTCGAG
This sequence comes from uncultured Planctomycetaceae bacterium, assembly GCA_964428225.1. Taxonomy (GTDB): domain Bacteria; phylum Planctomycetota; class UBA1135; order UBA1135; genus JBFMCU01. The sequence goes on along the minus strand of CAYRXS010000279.1, from coordinate 7,917 downwards.
GACCACGACCGCCTGGTAGTCGCCGCCGAGGACGGGCGGGAAGACGGCGACGTAGCTGTCGGGATTCGCGCCGGCGTTGCGGAACGTCGCGGAGGCCTGCGGGAAGGTGTCGAACACGTAGGCCGTGCCCGCGCGGTTTGCCCCCGGCCGGTCCCGGAGGGGCGCGCCGATCAGGGCCCGACCCCCGTCGAGGTGGACGGACGAGCCGAAGTAGTCGCCGCCCGCCCCGTTGCTCGCGATGAGCTTCGCCTCCTGACGCCAGCGGGTGCCGTTGCGCTCGAACACGTACGCGGAGCCGGCGTCCACCCGGGAGCCGAGGTCGTCGACGTGGGCCGCGATCAGCGCGCGATCGCCGCACAGGGAGATGGCGACGCCGAAGCAGTCGTGGGCCCGCCCGTCGTCGGCGACGAGCTTGGCCTGGTGGCTCCAGGTGGTGCCCGAGCGAACGTACGCGTGGGCGGCGCCCGCCCACCAGTGGCCGCCGGGCTCGTCGAGGGGGGTGCCGACGAGGACGGTGTCGCCGTCGAGCGCGACGCCGCGGCCGAAGCTGCGGTCGCGCGCCGCGTCGGGGGCGGTGAGCATCGCCTGTCGGCTCCACGACGTGCCCGTGCGCACGAACACCCAGGCCGAGCCCGCGTCCTGCAGCCACCCGAGGTCGTCGAACATGGCCCCGCAGACCAGCGTGTCCCCGCGAAGGGCCAGGGAACAGTCGAAGGCGTCCCCGACGCCCGGCTCGTCCGCGGTGAGGATCGCGCGCTGGTTCCAGAGCGTTCCCGAGCGCTCGAACACGTAGACGCCGCCCGCGTAGATGGCCCCGGGATCGTCACGGGAGCTGGCCCCCACGACCGCGGTGTCCCCGTGGAGCGCGACGGCGGTGCCGAACAGGTCGTCGATGTTCGCGTCGCTCGCGGTGAGCTTCGCCTGCTCGCTCCAGACTGTGCCGGTCCGCACGAAGACGTAAGCCGCCCCCGAGAAGGGCCCGGCCGTCTCGTGGCCGTTGGCGCCGATGATCGCGGTGTCGCCCTCGAGGCACAAGGAGGCGCCGAACCGGTCTCCGTTGTCTCCGTCGCTCGCGGCGAGGATCGTCTGCTGGGTCCACGTCGTCCCCTGCCTCACGAAGACGAAGGCCGAGCCGGAGTCGGTCGCCGCCGCGTCGTCCCGGTAGGCGCCGACGAGCGCCGTGTCCCCGTCGAGGACGACGGCCTGGCCGAGGTGGTCCTTCTTGCCCGGATCGCTCGCGACGAGCTGCGCGGTCTCCATCCAGATCCAGGGATCGATCGTGATCGGCCAGCTCGCCTCCGCGTCCTCGACGAGGATCGACAGGCGCCGGCCCTCCGCGACGAAGCGGGCGTCGAGCTCGCGGCCCCCGGCGTCCCACGCGAGGAGCCCGGTGTAGTGGAGGCGCGGTTGCCCATCCGCTCCGACGAAGCGGACGTCCCGGCCGCTCGACAGCACGCGCGGGGCGAGGTCGCCGTCGCAGGCGAGCTCGAGGGCCAATGGCCCGCCACCCCTCCGGGGTGCGGGCGGCGCGGCGATCGTGAATCCGTGCTCGAGCCCGCGCGCGTCGTCGACGAACCACTCGGTCACCGCCCCCCGGTCGATCTCGACGCGGTGCGCGCTCGCGATCACCGGCCCGGCGAGGGGCGCGCGCATCGATCCGGCGCGTCCCCAGCGCGCGAGCCGCAGATGCAGACGCCAGCCCTCGCCGTCGGCGCCGGAGAGGTGCGCGCCGTCGTCTGCATAGCGAGCGTGGAATCCGTGCCCCGCGCTCTCCCCGTCGAGAGCCGCCGCGGGCGCGAAGGCGGCCAGGGTCGCGAGGACCGTGGCCGTGGGGAAGAGGTGAGCGCGTCCGGGCACGAGCATGGTGCCATCGTACCCTCGATCCCGCCGAGCGGGCTCCGGAGCCCGATGGGGACGACGGCGGCCCCCCGCATCCTCCGCCGGGGAGGAGAATGCGGGGGGCCGGAGCTCGTCATGCCGGACTCGACGGCCCGGCCCTCATATCAATAGCCGACGACCAGGTCCTGGGCATTGGCCAGGACGATGGGCAGACCGCCGCCGAAGTGAATGGCCTGGGTGCAGGCCGGGAGGCCGACGAATTCCAGGAGGTCCGGAATCGGAATGTCGAACGTCGCGAGCGGGCCCGGCCTCGGGATCTGTCCGAGCAGCTCTCCGTTGGGATCGAACAGGTTCACGAGAATCATCTGACCGCCGGAGAAGGGGAGCGTGAGCGGGGTGGAGTACCCCACGATGAGGGCGAGCGAATGGCCCGTGGTGTCGAGGTCGACGATGCCGGCGTAGTAGTCGCCGAGCACGGGCAGACGCTCCGCTACGTAGCTGTCGGGATTCGCGCCCGCGTTGCGGTGGGTCACGGTCGCCAGGACGTCCACGAAGACGTAGGCCGAACCCGAGTCGTCCCCCTTGTCGTCGTCCCCGGGGGCGCCGGCCAGGGCGACGTGGTCGTCCAGCGCGACGTCGTAGCCGAACAGGTCGTCCGCCGCGCCGTCGAAGGCGAGCATCTTGGCCTGCTGGCTCCAGGTCGTCCCCGACCTCGTGAAGACGTAGGCGGAGCCCGAGTCGCTGCCGGAGTCGTCGTCGAACAGCGACGCCGCGATCGCCGTGTTCCCCGAGAGGTCGAGGCGACGACCGAAGCCGTCCTCGGCCGCTCCGTCGGAAGCGGTGAGCTTGTCCTGCAGGGTCCAGACCGTTCCCGACCGGACGTACGCGTACACGGACCCGGAGTCCGTGCCCATCTGGTCGTCTCCAGGGGCACCTACGAGGGCCGTATCGCCCGCGAGCTTCGCCGAGCACCCGAAGTACGCATTGGTGGAGCCGTCGAATGCCGTGAGCTTGGCCTGCTGGGTCCACACCGATCCCGACCGCGCGAACACGTAGGCCGAGCCCGCCTGATCGCCGGCGGGCTCGTCGTCACCCGTCGCGCCGATGATCGCCGTGTCCCCCTCGATCGAGACGTGACCGCCAAACTGGTCATAGACGGCGCCGTCGCCCGCGGTGAGCTTGGCCTGCTGGGTCCACACCGATCCGGACCGTACGTAGACGTAGACCGATCCCGAGGCCCGCTCCGGGCTGTCGTCCCCCGAGGCTCCGACGAAGGCGGTGTCCTCGGCAAGGGCGACAGACTCACCGAACTGGGCATAGTCCCGTCCATCGAGGGGGACGAGCTTGGCCTGCTGGCTCCAGGTCGTCCCCGACCTCTGGAACACGTAGGCCGATCCCGAGCTCGTGCCCATGTCGTCGTCGTATCGCGCGCCGACGAGCGCCGTGTCCCCGTCGATCGCCACGGACCAGCCGAAGTAGTCGCGCTCCGCCGCGTCGGAGGCCATGAGCTTGGCCTCCTGGTCCCACTCCGCTCCCTTTCGCACGAAGACGTACACCGATCCCGACAGGGTGCCGCCCTCGTCGTCGGCCCAGGCCGCGATCAGGGCCGTGTCGCCGTCGAGCGAGAGGACCGCGCCGAAGCCATCGTCCGCGTCGCCGTCTGCGGGCTTGATCTTGGCTCGCTGGTTCCAGCCCCAGAATGCCGCCTCGCCCGCGGTCGGGGACGGAAGGAGGGGGGCTCCCGGGCTCGGGGCCTGGGCGAGCGAATGGGGAGACAACAGGGCCAGGAAACCCGTCGCGATGAGAATGGGAAGGAGGTGGGTGTTCATCGGAATCCTCGGTGGTCGACGCCCGGAGGCGGGATCGTGGGAGGAGCCACCCGGCGGACGGTCCGATCGGGATCGCCTCCGGAGGGTCAGGCGCGGAACCCAGGGGCCGACCTTCACGGCGGGAGCGGAATCGAGGGAGAATCCCGGAAAAAACCGAGATGACTCGTGCGAGTCCCGGCCCGGCGATCCTCCCCCTGACTAGCGGTCGCCCCCCCGGGCTCTCGGGGGCCGAAAATGGCGCAGCGGGCTTCGTGGCACCCGCCGACTCACCGGGTCACCCGCCTTCTCCAGGTGGAACCCGGGGGGATGACGGGAACCTGTGGCAGGATGCCGACGACGTGTCCCCGCCGGCACCGGCCTCTCGAGCGCACACCGGGGAATCGGGAGTCGTGCTCGCAACGACTCCGCGGATTCCGGGGAACGCCGGTGGGGGGGGCGACCGCTTTCGCCCGTGGGGACGCGAGCGGCCATCGCCGGCGGACGAGGGGTGACTGGCGGAGCGCGAGCGGTACACTCCGCAGCGCATGAAGCCGCCTCGTCCTCTCCCCTCCAGCTCCCCCGCGCGCGCCGGCGCGATCCTCCTCGCCGTCGCCGCCCTGGCGCTCGGGGCCTGCCGCAGCGCGGGCGCGAAGGCCTGGAACCTCCGGCAGGTGCACGAGTGGGACGGCAGCCCGAGCCGGGTGGGCCGGCTCCACACCGACTGGCAGCACATCCTCCTCCAGGGAACGAAGATCGCGGGCTACACCGGCGGAGACATCTTCGGGCTCGAGGATCCCAAAGAGAAGCCGATCGAGGATCCGCACGGCGTCTCGCTGGAGAACCTCGTCGAGCTCGGCGAATTCGACCCCGACGATCCGCGGATCCGCGCCCTCCAGGTCGAGATGTTCTCCTGGCTCGGGGTGGACGACGACTACGCCCTGGCTCGCGAGCGGGCGCTGCTCGAGCTCGGGCCCGTCGCGAAGGAGCTGGGCGTCACGAGCCCGATCCGGCCTCCCGAGGACCCGGCCCCCGCGGACGCCCGGGCGGTGGGGGAAGGCCTGAAGGTCCTCGTGGACGCGATGGCTCCGGCGTCCAGCGTCGGGGGGATGGTGTCCGAGGCCGCGGTGGAGGAGGCCTGCGCGGGCATCGAGGCCCTCGTCCTCGATCGCGACGGCCTGCGGCGACTCGTCAACGCGATCAACGTCTTGCTGTACGAGAGCCGGGCCGATCCCGCGCGGCTCGGGGTCGTGGTCGACCTGCACGAGACGCTCCAGCGAGAGCTCGTCGGCCAGTCGCTCGGTCTCGCTCTCGGAGACGAGAATCCCTGGGTGCGGGCGGCCGCGATCGAGGCGTGCGTCGTCGCCTCGGACAACGGGCTCGGGGAGCTGCTCTGGGCCGCGGTCCAGCGCGACCCCTTCGCCTTGCGGGAGGAGGCCGTGGTCCTGCGCTGCCTGCACCTGCTGGCCGCGCACGGCTTCCCGAAGACCCCGGAGGATCTCTCGGCCGAGGAGCGGGAGGCGATCGAGGAGCGGTGGATCCAGCTGCTCGTCGAGTTGCTGCGCAATCCCTTCGAGGGGAACGTGACTATCGCCGCCTGCCGCGCCCTCGAAACCCTGTCCGGCGGAGCGCACCAGACGCTGCGCCCCGAGGTCTGGATCGCCTGGTACGAGGAGATGTAGCCGCGAGACATCGGCGCCGCCGCGCACTATGGTGCGGGGCATGAGCCTCCTCGTCATCGGAACCCTGGCCATCGACACGATCGAGACGCCGTTCGACCGGCGCGACGAGATCCTCGGTGGATCCGCCACGTACTTCGCCCACTCCTCCCGCTACTTCTCCCCGCCCCGCCTGGTCGGCGTGATCGGGACCGACTTCCCTCCGGACGCGTTGCCCCGGCTCCAGGCGATGGGCATCGACTGCGAGGGCGTCGAGGTCGCGGAGGGCAAGACCTTCCGGTGGGGAGGCCGCTACGAGGCGAACTGGAACACGCGCCACACGCTGTTCACCGACCTGAACGTCTTCGGGGACTTCGATCCGAAGGTGCCCGAGGCCTTCCGGCGGTCGGACTACGTGTTCCTCGCCAACGCGGAGCCCACGATCCAGCTCCGCGGGCTGGATCAGTGCGAGGGGTCGAAGCTCGTCGTGGCGGACACGATGAACCTGTGGATCGACAACTGCCGGGATGCGCTCGGAGAGCTGATGCGGCGCGTGGACGGCCTCGTCCTGAACGACGAGGAGGCCCACATGCTCACCGACGAGCGCAACATGTTCCGGGCCGCCCGCAAGCTGCTCGAGCTGGGGCCGCGGTTCATCGTGCTGAAGAAGGGCGAGCACGGCGCGTTCCTGTTCGGGGACGACGTGCACTTCTCCATCCCCGCCTATCCGGTCGAGAACGTGGTCGATCCGACCGGCGCCGGTGACTGCTTCGCGGGGGGATTCATGGGATACCTGGCGTCGGTGGACAACACGCAGGGCCAGACCCTGCGGCGGGCCATGCTCTTCGGGACGGTGACCGCGTCCTTCTGCGTCGAGGGCTTCAGCGTCGAGGAGCTCGAGTCCCGCGACCGCTCGCACGTCGAGACGCGGTTCAACGAGCTGCTCTCGATCGTGACGCTGTGAGCGCGGCGGACGAGCCCCGAACCCGGCGGCTGTTCGTCGCCCTGATGGTGGGGGAGGGGGGCGGCGCGCTCATGGCCGAGGTCGTCGAGGCCCTCGGCGGGGAAGACGCCCCGAGGCGCTTCCGGCTGCCGCGGGCCGAGGGCCTCCACGCGACCCTGTTCTTCCTGGGGGACGTGGCCGCCGAGCGGATCGAGCCCCTCCGCGAGCGGCTCGCGACGGAGACCGCCGACCGCGTCGCGCCCCGGCTGGTGATCGACCGCGCGGGGGCGTTCCCCAAGCGGAGGCGCGAGCGCGTCCTCTGGCTCGGGGTCCGCGAGGAGGGCGTCGATCCGGTGCTGCCGCCCCTGCAGAAGAGCGTGCTCCGGGCGGTGCGGGGCGCCGGCTTCGACACCGCGGAGGACGAGCGCCGGCCCTTCCGGCCCCACGTCACCGTGGCCCGCCCCCGGGACGCCCGACGGCCGGGGGTTTCCGAGGCCTTCTACGCGCTCGCTCCCGGGCGGCCGTGGAATCCGCGGGCCGTGGCGCTGGTCGAGGCCGTGCGGGCGCCGGGGGGGCCGAACGTCTACCGCCCGATCGCGGAGCTCCCCCTCGTCCCGCCGACCGATGCGGGAATCTCCGATTGACCGCGCAACCGACGGGGGCCTCGGAAGATCCTGAAAACGGTCCCCTGACGCGGCTTCATCACCGGGGAGCTCGTCGATATCATCGACCACGACGTGCGCGCTCGGCGGCGAGACGCGCGAACCGGGGGGATCCACACACCAGCCGCCTCGAGGGCGGCTCCATACGATGAGCCCCATGACCCCTTCCCGCTCCAAGAAGAACCCCCCCCGTACCCGCCCCGAGCCCGCCAAGAACGCCGCCGGTCGCGACCGAGCCCTGACCGCCGCGCTCTCCGAGATCGAGAAGAGCTACGGAAAGGGCGCGATCATGCGCCTCGGCGACGAGGGCCCGATCAAGCCGGTGCGCGGGATCTCCTCCGGCTCCATCTCGCTCGACCTCGCGCTGGGAGGCATGGGCTTCCCCTGCGGCCGGGTGGTGGAGATCTACGGCCCGGAGAGCTCCGGCAAGACCACGCTCGCCCTGCACGTGGTGGCCAACGCCCAGAAGGGCGAGGGCATCTGCGCGTTCGTCGACGCGGAGCACGCGCTCGATCCGGCCTACGCCCGCAAGCTGGGCGTGGACCTCGACGATCTCCTCGTCAGCCAGCCGGACACCGGCGAGCAGGCCCTGGAGATCGTCGACACCCTCGTGCGCTCGAACGCGGTGGACGTGGTGGTCATCGACTCGGTGGCCGCCCTCGTGCCGCGCGCGGAGATCGAGGGCGAGATGGGGGACAGCTTCGTCGGGCTCCAGGCTCGATTGATGAGCCAGGCGATGCGCAAGCTGACCTCCTCGATCTCGAAGTCCGAGTGCCTCGTGATCTTCATCAACCAGATCCGCGAGAAGATCGGGGTGATGTTCGGAAGCCCCGAGACGACGCCCGGCGGCCGCGCGCTCAAGTTCTACTCCTCGGTCCGCGTCGACATCCGGCGCATCGGGCAGATCAAGGATGCGGACGTGGTCGTGGGCAACCGGACCAAGGTGACGGTGGTCAAGAACAAGGTCGCCCCCCCCTTCCGCAAGGTCGAGTTCGACATCCTCTACAACC
>CAYRXS010000278.1:0-8416 GCA_964428225.1 uncultured Planctomycetaceae bacterium | reverse complement strand
CCGCCTTCATCAGGCCGGTGTTGCCCTCCTGGATCAGGTCGAGGAAGGAGAGGCCGCGGTTGCGGTACTTCTTGGCGATCGAGACCACGAGGCGCAGGTTCCCGCTGGAGAGCAGGCGCTTCGACTCCTCGTACTCTTCGTGGTGCAGCTTGATCTGGGCGACGCGCCGCCGCAGGCGACTCGCCGGCTCGAGGGCCATCAGCTCGAGCTCCTGGAGTCGGTCCTTGAGCTCGGTCGCCGCCTGGGACTTCGAGCCCTTGAGGGTGGTCAGCTTCCGCTCGACGGCCCGCATCTCCCGGTAGTGCTCCTCGAGCATCTGGGCGTAGGGGCGCACCTTCTTCACCTGCAGGTGGCACTCCTCGATGAGGACCACCAGCTTCCGGCGCAGCATCTGCACCTTCCCCAGCTGCTCCGAGCGATTCGCCTTCGTCAGCTTCGGAGCCTGGATCACGGCGTACTCCTCCCGGATCCGCACGAGGAGCCGGCGGATGGTCTCGATGTTCACCGGCAGCCGCATCGCCAGGAACTGCTTGCCGAGGGTCTCGACGATCTTGGGATCGTCGTCCGGCTTGGGATTCGGGTTCACCTTGAGGGTGCGGTCGAAGGCGAGCTCTCCCCGCTTGACCTCGTTCAGGGTCCGCAGGGACGCGGTCATGCACAGCCCGGATCCCATGCACTTCTTGCGGAAGCGCTTGCGCGTGATCTCGATCGACTTGGCGAGGCGGATCTCCTCGGGCCGCGTCAGCAGCGGGATCTCCCCCATCTGGGTGAGGTACATGCGCACCGGGTCGTCGATGCGCTCGGGGGTGACGACACGCTCGAGCACCGCGGCCGGCGACTCGACGGGAGCCGCGGGCTGCCCGACGGTGGCCGTGGGCGTGGCGGCGGCGGGGGCGGCGGGGATCGGTCCCGCCTCCTCGGAGTCCGCGTCGTCCACGACCTCGATGCCGTTGTCCTCGAGGGACATGAAGAGCTGGTCCATCCGTTCCGGAGGGACGAACTGGTCCTCGAGCAACGCATTGATCTCCGCGTAGGAGAGGAAGCCCTTGCGGTTTCCTTCCTCGAGGAGGGCCTCGATGATCTGATCGATTCGGTCGGCCATGGGGTCGGTAGGGGTTGGAGCGGGACTAGCCCGGGACGTGGCGTCTCCTGTGCTGGTCGTGCAGGCTCTTCAAGACGTGTTCTTCCGGAGTTTTCTCGCCTTCGGAGGCGGGGCGGCGGGTCAGCTCCTCGCGCAGGGAGGCGAGCTCGCGCTCGTGACGGAGACGTTCCAGCCACTGCTCCTGGTCGCGGGCCAGGGTCTGGGGACTCTCCGCCGTGGAGGCGAGGATCTCGAGCGCGACCACCTGGTCGCGGGCGGGGTGATCGGCGAGGTGGGCGAGGACCGCGGCGGCGTCCACGGGCTCGGTCTCCTCGCCGTGTTCGTAGAGGTGGAGCACGGCCTGGAAGATCTCCCGGATGTCGCCCCCCGGGCAGCGATCCAGGAGCTCCGCGTAGAGGGGGATCAGGCTGTTGTCGAGGAGCAGGGCTCCCACCAGGGACCGGAAGGCCTCGACGCGGCGGGGATCGATCGGGCCGTCGTCCTCGTCGGGGAGCGGCGGCTCGTCGGCCCGCGGCGGGGAGGGAAGGCGGATGCCGCGGCTCTGGAAGTTGCGCCACTGCTCGAGCACGGTGTCCGTGGAGAGGTCCAGGGCCTCCGCGAGCTCCTTGAGCCGGGTCTCGCGCTCGATCGGCTTGGGCAGGCGGGCAAGGAGCTCGAACAGGCGGTCGACGCCCTCCGCGAGCTCCGCTCCCGAGAGCCCCTCGAGGCCGGCCAGGCACCAGGCGAACCAGTCGCGGGCTTCCTCGAGGAACGCGGAGAAGGCCTCGGCTCCCTCGCCGAAGAGCATGTCGCAGGGATCGCCCCCCTCGGGGGGAGTCGCGACGTCGATCGTCCGGCCCAGGGGCAGGAGGCCGGCCAGGGCCCGGGCGCTCGCCCGGCGTCCGGCCTCGTCGCCGTCGAACACGAGGGTGATGCGACGGGCGCCGCTGCGCCGCACGAGGGCGGCGTGGTCCTCGGTCGTGGCGGTACCGAGGATCGCGGCGGTGTTATCGAGGCCCACCTGGTGGGCGGCCATGACGTCCGTGTACCCCTCCATCAGGACGAGGTGCGACGAGCGCCGGACCGCATCGGCGGCGAGGTCGAGGCCGTACACGAGCCGGCTCTTGTGGAAGAGCGGGGTCTCGGGCGTGTTCACGTACTTGCCCAGGGCGCGCTCGTCCCCGGGGAGGCGGCGGCCGCCGAAGGCCACGACGCGCCCGAGCCGATCCCGGATCGGCACGAGGACCCGGCCGTGGAAGAAGTCGAAGGGGCGACCGTCCTCCGCCTGCTTGACGAGGCCCGCGTCGACGAGCAGCTCGAGCGGGAAGCCGGCCCGGGTGGCCTTGTCGAGCAGGGGATTGCCCTGCCCCGGCGCCCAGCCGACGCCGAAGGTCTCCAGGGTCGCCTCGGTGAATCCCCGACCGGAGAGGTACTCCCGCGCGCGCCCCGCATCGGGGGCGGCCAGCAGGGCGCGGTAGAGCCGAGCGGCCCGGTCCATCACCTCGTACATCCGCTCGATGCGCTTCTCCTCCTCGCTCGAGCGGGGCCGGGAGCGCAGGTCCGGCAGCTCCTCGCCGCAGGCGTCGGCGAGCAGTCGCAGGGCGTCGAGGAAGGAGAGGCCGTCGAAGCGCTCGAGGAAGCTGATCACGTCGCCGCCCTCTCCGCAGGCGCCGAAGCAGCGCCAGGTCCCCCGACGGGGATCCACGGCGAAGGAGGGGGTGCGCTCCTCGTGGAAGGGACAGCGGGCCCAGTAGAGAGCCCCCCGTTTGCGCAGTTCTTGCACGCGCTCCGCCACCACCGTCTCGATGGGTGAACGGAGCTTGATGCGCTCGACGAGTTGTCGGAACTCGAGATCCTGCACGGGTGGGCTGGGGAGTGGGGCGATGGGGCTGAGGCGGGAGAATCTCCGCGAGAGGGTGGAGCCGGCGTGGGAAGTTGGTCCCGGTGCGCGCCTCCCTCGGGGACCGGATGACCCGGGAGCCTCACACGGGATGCTCTCCGAGCTCGAAATCCGGCCCGATTCAGCCCACCGGACAGGGTTAGGGATCCTGCGTTGCGAGAACCCCACGGGGATCCGAACCGGATACCTGATGTGGAGTTCCGCCTGCCGGGGGTACGGGAGCCGACGCCTGGCCGCCTGTCGTTCGTGCGTGGCCCGCCACCACGGTCCGCCCGCGCCCACAGTCCTCGACCCCAAAACGTAGCACGCTGGGGGCCGAGTACAAGGGATCGGGGCGACTTACCGGCCCTCGGGAGGTGTTTTCGCCCTCCAGAGGGGGGATCCGGCGAGGGCCCGCAGGGTGGCCACCTCGAGGGTGTCGGGGCGGGCGGCGGGGTCCGCCCCGGCCTCCTCCAGGAGGGCCCGGGCGCGCGAGGCGTCCCCCAAGAGCCCCCGCAGGGTCCCCCCGACGGCCTTGCGGCGATGCTGGAAGAGCCCGTCCACGAGGGCGTCGTAGGCCCCCAGGGGCCCGGGATCCTCCGGCCGGCGCTCCAGGCGCACCACCGCGCTCTCGACCCGGGGCCGGGGCCAGAAGAGCCCCGCGGGCACGCGCCGGCCCGCGGTGCGGTGGTAGAGGGGAGCCAGCTTCGCCCCCAGCACCCCCCATCCCTCCCCGGCGGGCCGGGCCGTGATCCGCTCGGCCACCTCGCGCTGGACGAGCGCGGTCATGGAGCGGGGCGGGTGGGCGAGGCGGGACAGCACGACGAGCAGGGGCCCCGCGACGGAGTAGGGCAGGTTCGAGACGAGGTGCCAGTCGTCGGTCTCGGGCAGGCGGCGCTCCACCTCGGGGGCGAGGCGGTGCTTGCCCGCGAGCACGTCGGCCCGCACGAGCTCGATGTCCTCGAAGGAGGCGAGGAAGCGGCGCGCCACCTCGAGGAGCCGCTCGTCGATCTCGATCCCCAGGAGCCGGACGCCGAGGGCCGCGAGGTGCACGCTGAGGAAGCCGCAGCCGGGCCCTACCTCGAGGACGAAGTCGCCCGCCCCCACCCCCGAATCGCGGGCGATCGAGCGGGCCATGTTCCCGTCGAGCAGGAAGTTCTGACCCCGGCTCTTCGAGGGCCGGAAGCCCACCGCCTCGAGGGCGGCCCGGAACTCGCTCCAGGGGGGACGCGCCCCCCGCGCGCCCGGATCGGGTCCGCCGAGATCCCCCACGACGCCCCTACTCGTGCGCTCCCTCGGCGAGCCAGGCGAGGGCGGGGGGAGCGCCCTCCCGGCTCGCGAGCTCGTCGAGGAAGCGACGCACCGACTCCCCGGTCGGAATCGCCGCCCAGCGCCCCCCGATCGCCCGGATCCGCGCCTGGGCCGTCTCGTCGTCGCCCCACTCGGGGGCCTTCGCCCAGAGGTAGACTTCAGCATCCGCACACATGCGGGCCCCAACGGAGGGGGCGAAAAAGCCGCGCGCCTTCTGCTGGGCGTTGAAGCGCAGCTCCGATTGCTCCCCCCGGCCGAAGGTCAGGCGGGCTCGGGAGTCGTATGCCCCCCCGAAGATCGAGGAGTACCGTCGCCTTTCGTCGAACGTCTCCAGCGGCGTGGACTGGGGATCGTGCAGATGGCGGACCACCAGGGCCACCCAGCACAGCACGTACTCCCAGGTCGAGGAGTACTGCCAGTCATCGGGCCTCTCCAGTGGTGTGTAGCTGGGATCCAGGTACCCGATGGCCACGTCCTGCACCCACTCCCAGACGTTGCCCACCATGTCGTAGCACCCGAAGGGAATGCTGCGCCCGTTCTCGAAGGTCCCCACCGGCAGGGGCGTGCCCACGTCCAGCTCGAGCGTGTTGGCGACGCCCTTCTGGAACATCGAGCGGTGCCAGGGGTAGCCGTTCGAGCCGCGATCCGTGGCGACGTGGATCCACTCCTTGGCCGTCGGCAGGCGCATGCCCCGTCGCTCGGCGATCTCCGCGGCCTCCCAGTAGCTCATGTACCGGGGCCAGCGCGTCTTCTCGTCGCCCTGCGTGGCCGCGTCGGTGATGAAGCTGTCCTCGGAGCGATGATCGGGCAGGTCGTAGTACAGCCCGTCCTGCCGGGAGAACTCGTAGAGGTCGATCACGATCGCCCGGTCGAGCGAGCAATCGGCCCAGCGCTCCGTGAAGCCCTCGATGCTCCCGGCGGCGGCGGGAACGAAGGTCATCCGCTCAAGCTCGTACAGGGCGCGCGAGCCCTCGCCGTCCACCGGGCCGCAGCCGGCGAGCAACGCAACGATGCCCAGGAGCGAGACCGCGACGGGCCGGGTCGCCTTCCTGCGTGGGAAGCTACGCATGGCGCGACCCTGGCCGGCCCTCGGCGTCCGCCTCCTACTTGCCGCCGGCGGCCTCTTCGTCCTCGATGACGAAGATCTCGACCCGCCGGTTGCGGCGCTTGTTGTCCGCGGAGTCGTTCGCCACCACGGGCAGGCTGGCGCCGAAGCCCGCGGCTACGATCAGCGTCGAGTCGATCCCCGGCTGCTCGCGCAGCAGGACCGCGACCTCGATGGCTCGAGCCGTCGAGAGTTGCAGGTTGCCGTGGGGATAGCGCTCGACGGTGTCGGGCTTGGTCACCGGATCGGCGTCCGTGTGGCCCCGGACCCAGATCCGCTGGTAGGGCCGGCTGGAGATCTCCGTGGCCAGGCGGCCGATGAGCTCGCGGCCCTCGGGCAGGACCTCGGCCTTGCCGGAGTCGAACAGGACCGCGTCCGAGAGCCGCAGCCCGTACCCGCCCTCGACGGGGAGCACGGTGACGTCTCCGGGAGCGGCTCCGATGCCGGCGGCGATGTCCTTCAGCTCTTCCAGCCGCGCATCGATGTCCTCCGTGTAGCTGCCTTCGAGGGTGTCGACCTCCTCGTAGGCGGCGAGGCTGCGCCGGAGGAGCTCGTTTTCGGCCTCGAGCTCCCCGACGTAGGAGTCGAGGTCCTGCAGGCCCCTCTGGTAGTACTGGGCGTTCTGCATGGCCTCGTCATAGCGGGCCTGGGTCACGCAGGAGGCGCTCAGGAGCACGACGGCGGCACAGAGCGCCGCGGGAAGGAGGCGAGGTGAGTGGTTCCGGGTGTCGATCTTCATCCCAAGTGAGGCGTGGAAAGGGTTCTCGAGCGTCTTCGTCAGGTGCTGGATTGCCACGCTCATGGATACCGATCCGATCCCCCGCAAGCAAGCACGCGGCGCGACGAAGGACTGCAAGTCCCGTCGTCGCGCCGGTCTGCGTTCGGTCGGATTCCGAGCGCGCCCGGGGCTCGCGTCGCCCCGGGGCGGGGAGCGGGGTTACTCCTCTTCCTCGAACGTGGCGAAGATGCCCGCGATCGACTTGGCGATGTCGCTGACGTTCCCGGTGCTCATGGAGACCGTGATGGGGATCCCCAGGAGGAGCACGAGGCTGGTCAGGATGGCCAGGGCGCGGATTCCCAGACCCTCGCCTTCCTCCTCGGTCTGCTTGGAGGAGGCAATGGCTCCGGTCCGCTTCACCGCGGCGCCGGCCGCCTCCTCCACGAGCTCGAGCTCGCCGATGTCCTCGACGTCCTCCTCGAGGAGCGTGTCCATCTCGGAGATCTCCTCGGTGGCCATTCCGGCCTCCTCGAGGTCGGGATCGTCCTCGAACACGAGCTCCTCACCGGCCGCCTCGAGACCGACCACTTCACCGCCGGAGAGCTCTCGCTTGAGGCTCTCGACGTCGGCCCGGCGCAGGCGCATCGTCTCCCCCTCGCGGAAGGCACGAATCTCGCCCTCGGAGACGAGCCGCTTGAGCTCCTCTTCCTTGAGGCGCAGTTGATCGAGGGCTTCTTCGAAGTTGTAGAACTCTTCGTTCGCCACGGGTGGTGACTCCTGTTCGGTGGGTTGGGGGGAGAGTGGGGCGGGAACCGGTCGGGACGGCCCGGGCTACTCGTCGTCGGGTCCTGCGGACCCGGCGCCGGCCCTGGCGAATTGCTCGGCCAGCTCCTTGTAGGTGTACTCGGACTTGTCGTTGTAGCCGTCGACCTGGAGGTCCAGGTCGATGTTGCGCGCGCCGACCAGCTTGATCCCCATCGTGCTCGCGGTTCCGCCGGTGGCCTGGTAGACCGCCAGCTGTCTCGATTCCGTGTCGACGAGGTAGAGGATCGATCCGCCGGTGATGTCGAGCCCGGTCACGGCAATCATGCTGCCGTTGGAATCCGCGGTGGCGTAGCCGGGCAGGAAGGGGACGGCCTGCTTGCCGATCTCGTGGGAGTCGACCTGGGATTCCGCCACCAGACCGAGGGCGGCCAGGACGAAACCGGCCACGAGGATCCAGCCGGACCGTATGCGTTCGTTCGTGCGCTTCATGGATCGTGCCATATCCTAGCGGCGGGTGGTGGTTACCGCCAAGGGCGCGACGCCTTCCCCGGGGTCTGGATTCCGGGTTCGCCCGAGATCGCGGCGATGAGGTCCATCAGGCTGACCAGCCCCTCCGGCGCGTCCGCGGCACCCACGAGGGCCAGGCGCTGGCCCGAGACCCGCATCCGGCTCAGGGCCCGATCGACCGGGGTGTCGGCGGGCATCCCGGGCAGGGGATGGAGGAGCCCCTCGAGGAGGGCCCCCCCGGGGGCGCCGAGCACGTCGAGCTGGTGGAGGTAGCCGACGACCGCCGGTCGTTTCGGGCCCGCGCCGGAGGCGACGGGGGCGGCCCGGAGGGCGGGCAGGCGGGTGTGGTCCGAGGCCTCGACCCGCCGGCGCGCCTCGCCGGCCTCGGGGTCCAGGCTGGCCGTCTCGACGTCCGCCCAGGGGACCATGACGCTCGAGACGGGGGTCTCGCGGAGCACGAGCACGTTGCGGGCGAGCTCCTCGGCCTGGGGCGCGATGGCTCCCTCCAGGGTTCCCTCGCGCAGGACCTCGACGACCTCCTCGCGCCGCAGGGCCCGGGTGAAGTCGCCCCCCCGGATGCCGAGGACGCGCTCGAGGATCGCGCTCAGGCCCTGCAGGGGGAGGGTGACGGGCAGGAACAGCAGGCGGGAGAGGGACAGGACCGGCGCGCAGGTGCGCAGGAGGGTGTGCGGCCGGCGGCGGAACAGGTCCTTGGGCAGGAGCTCGCCGAAGACGAACACGAACGGGGTGAGGGTGACGGTCACGAACAGCTCGTGCCCCCAGGAGGGCAGGGCGTCCCACCGCACGGCGAGGATCCGGGTGACGTGGGTGGCGAGCTCGAGCATCAGGTTGTTGCCCACGAGCAAGGTGATCAGGAGCGCCGTCTCCCACCGCAGGAGGTACCGCACGAGCCCGGCCGAGCGGCTCCCCCCGCGGGCCTCGGCATCCAGCCGCACCCGCGACAGGGAGTAGACGCCGGTCTCGCTGCCCGAGTAGACCCCGGACAGGACGAGCAGCAGAACGAGGAGCAGGACGATCGTCATCGGCTCA
>CAYRXS010000277.1:0-8436 GCA_964428225.1 uncultured Planctomycetaceae bacterium | reverse complement strand
GCTCGTACTCCGCGAGCCGCTCCCGCCGGGGCTCGTACGGATCGTGCACGTCGTTGAGCCAGAGCTGTACGTAGAAGGGGCCGTCGCGGTGACGGCGGACGAAGTCGATCGCGCGGTCGACGTAGATGCCGGTCGAGGCGTGTCGCGGGGCGTGCTCGATCCGCCCCCGGCCGAGCTTCGCGCTCTGCGCGGAGAGGCCGCCGGGAGGCAGGACGCGATCGCCGAGGCCCTCGAAGCTCACGAGCGACTCGTCGAAGCCGTAGGCTCGGGGCAGGGGCGCGTCGCCCACGTCCCGCCCTCCGCCCATGTGCCACTTGCCGAAGTGCGCGGTCGCGTAGCCGGCGTCGCGCAGCACCCGGGCGAGGCAGGGCGCGGAGGGATCGAGGAAGTCCCTCATGCCCCGCGCCCGGTTGCGCTCCCGGCTGTCCAGGTAGGAGTGGATGCCGTGGCGGGCGGGATACTGCCCGGTGGTGAAGGCGACGCGCGAGGGGGAGCAGATGGGCGAGCTCGCGTAGAACCGGGTGAGGCGCACGCCTCGCACGGCGAGCCGGTCGATGTTCGGCGTGCGGACGTCGCGGCCGCCCGTGCAGCCGAGGTCGCCGTAGCCCAGGTCGTCGATGAGGACGAAGCCGACGTTCGGGCGCGACCCGGCGTCGTCGCCTCGAGCCTCGTCGCCGGTCGGCCTCGGGGCGGCGCAGGCGGCGAGCAGGGCGATGAGGAGCCAGATCACCCGGAACCGCAGAGCCATGGCCTCGATCCTCCCTACTTCAACGCTTCCTTCTTGCCGACCGTGAAATCGCGGCCGTAGCGAATCGGCTCGTGAGCCTCGGGGGGAAGCTCGGAAGTGCCGTCGATCGCCAGGGAGGCCACCTCCTGCCCCACGCCGATGCCGAGCATGAAGCCCTGTCCGCACATGCCCACCGCCAGGGTCAGGCCCTCGATCTCCGAGGCGTTGCCAATGATCGGCACTCCGTCCGGCGTCATCGGATAGCAGCCCCGCCACAGCCGGCGCACGAGCAGGTTCTTGAGGCGCGGCACGAGGCTGATCATGCGCGCGGCCAGGATGGGCAGGAACTCCGAGAGACAGTCGCGATTCGTTCCCACGAAGAGCTCCTTCGGCGTGTAGCAGAAGATGATCTGGCCCTCGTGGTTCTGGCCGAAGTAGAAGTTCGCCGTCTTGCCCTCGGGTCCCGGACGCATGTCGACGACGAGGGGGGCGAGGAAGCGCTCGACGGGAGCGGTGATGCCCGCCTCGTGGCTGTCGGGGATCACCGGGATCTCGATCCCGAGCATCTCGCCGTCCTCCGCGGCGTCCGCGCCGGTGGCGAGCACGACGCGCGGGGCGTGGTAGAGACCCTGGTCGGTCTTCACGCCCCGGATCGCTCCGCCCTCGACGACGTAGCCTGTGACCCGCTCGTTCACCCGCAGCTCCGCGCCCATCCGCTCGGCGTGGCGCATGAGCGCGACCGGCAGGAGCAGTGGCGAGACCTGGCCGTCGTTGGGCGAGTACGTGCCGCCCCGCAAACCCTCCCGGGCGATTCCGGGGACGAGCTCCGCGACGCGATCCGCGTCCACCCAGTCGTTCTCGAGGCCGAACTCGCGCTGGATGGGGAAGAGGCCGCGCAGGGTCTTCTCGAGCGCCTCGCCGTAGACGGGGAAGCAGTAGCCGCCCGGCTTCCAGCCGATCTCGTCGCCGTGCTCCTCCTTCCAGGTGCGCACGACGTCCAGGGTGCGCGTGCACAGGAGGATCTTGGCGGGATCCGAGTGCGTGGCCCGCACGCCGCCGATCGCGGCCTTGTTGTCGCCCTGCCCGACGGCGGGGCGACGATCGAGGACGAGGACCTTCAGCCCCCGCTTCGCGAGGTAGTAGGCGGAGGGCACGCCGACGGAGCCGCCGCCGACCACGATGGCGTCGTAGGTTCCGGTCGCGCTCGCCATCCTACTCCTCCTCCCCGTGGGTGAACGCTTCCAGCGGAGCCTCGGCCACCAGGGGACGGCCGGTCCCCGCGGTGACCTCGCCGGGCTCGACCCCCTCCATCGCGTAGAGGCGCCGGACCAGGTCGGTGCACGTCTTGCCTCCGCACCCCCCCATGCTGACGCGGGCGAGGGCCTTGAGCTGGTTGATGTCCCGCACGCCCTGACGGATCTCGTCGACGATGGCGCTCTTGCGGACCCGCTCGCAGCGGCAGACGATCGGATCCTCCTCGCCGGTGTCCAGGATCGTGTGGGTCGGGATCGAGCGCTCGCGAATCGTGAAGCCCGCGACCTGCAGCTTGTCGGCGGCGGGCACCTCGACGAGCAGGAGGTGGCGGCGATCCTGCTCCTCCCGGCGCCGGATGGCGACTACGCGGCCCTTGCCGACGTCATTCCCCTCCATGTCCACGGTGCTCACCTCGGCGCCGAGCGGGACCTTCTCGAGATCGAACTCGAAGGGAAGCATGAGGAGCGCCTTCTCGCCCTCGACGTCGTAGTCGTTGAACACGAGGTTGATCGCAAGCCCGGGACAGACCGACACGCACTCGCCGCAGCCGAGGCACACGCCGCGGTATGTCGGCAGGTTCATGATCGAGCCGCCGAGCTGGATGAGCCCGTCGGGACACACCGCCTCGCAGGGGTTGCAGGGGATCTCCTGCACGCAGCGGATCACGGGGAAGACGTCGAGGGGACGGTCCTCCACCTCGAACGGCGTCGTGGGGCCCGGACGGCTGCGCAGGATCTCGGCCATGCCCGGCCAGTCCTCGGGGATCGTCACCGGGATCCCGAGGTCGTTCGCGATCTCGCGCCCCACGATGCGCCCGCCGAAGATGGCGGCCGAGGCCTCGGCGATCTCCGCGGTGTCGCCCGCGCCGTAGACGCGCAGGCCCAGGTCCTTCGCCTTGGCGAGCAGCTCGTCGCAGGGATTCAGCCCCACGGCGATGAGCAGGGTGTCCACCTCGTAGGTGCGTTCGGTGCCGGCGATCGGCTGGAAGCTCGCGTCGATCTCGCAGATGGTGACGCTCTCGAGCTTCTCGCCCTTCTCGTCGCCGTCCGCGCGTAGGACGGTGTGCGAGGTCCAGATGGGCACGCCCAGGCGGGCGAGCTTGTCCGCGTGCACCTTGTAGCCGCCCACCTGGGGCAGGGCCTCGACGAGCCCGACCACGTCGATGCCCGCCTGCAGAGCGTGGTAGGCTCCGATCAGCCCGACGTTGCCCCCGCCGAGCACGAAGAGCTTGCGCGAGGCGTTGACCAGATCGCGATTGACCAGGGTCTGGAAGGCGCCGGCGCCGTAGACGCCGGGCAGGTCGCAGCCGGGGAAGGACAGGCTCTTCTCGCGGGCGCCGAGAGCGACGAGCAGGACGTCGGAAGACACCAGGCGATAGCCGCTCGGCGAGACCACCCCGATCTTGCCGTCGGAGAAGACCCCCACCGCGGTGCTGTCGAACCAGACCTCCACCGAGGGCAGGCGCCTCACCTCCTCGGCCAGGATCGTCGCGATGTCGATGCCGCGCACCCCCGCCCAGCACTCCGCCACCGAGCCGAAGAACTGGTGGGTCTGCAGGGTGAGCTTGCCCCCCAGGGCGAGCTTGTCGTCGACGATCAGCACCTCGACGCCGAGCTTGCCCAGCTCGATCGCCGCGCAAAGACCCGCGGGACCGCCCCCGAGGATCAGCACGCGCGCCTGATACTCGCCCGGCCGGCCGAGCTCGGGGACCTCGTCCTCGGAAGGAAGAGCGGGGCTGCCCTCGCAGCTTCGGACCTCGAGCCCTTCGCGCACCGCGGTCATGCAGGACTTGAGGGGCCGTCCCTCGACCAGCACGGTGCACTGCGAGCACTGGCCGTTGACGCAGAAGATCCCCTGGGCGCCGCCGTCGCGGTGGTGGTGGCCGAAGACGGTGATGCCCGCGGCGAACAGCGCCGAGCTGATCATCTCCCCGGGCCGGGCCATGAGCTCGCGGCCGTTGAAGGTGAAGGGAACCGTCGCGGGAGGAAGGGGGGCGAGCACCGGGTGGCTCGCGATACGGCGCTCGTCGCTCATGACTCACTCCCCACGGCGCAGGGCTCGCGATGGAGCGGATTCTCGAGGGCGCGGGTGGTCAGCGGGGTGCCCGAGCTCGCGTACCAGAAGAGCTGCGGGGCGAGCACCGGCAGCACGCGGCTCGAGCGCCACGTGCCGTCGCGGGTGATCAACGCCTGGCGGACCAGGGCGAGGGGATCGAGGACGAGGAGGGCCGTGGCGCCCTCGCGCTCGGCGAGCTGGAGCCGCTCCTCCGCCCGCAGACGCTCGACGGGCGAGAAGGCGAAGCGCTCGGGCAGGGGATCCGGACCGACGTCGACGGGGCGGTGGCCGAAGGTCTCGATCAGCTTCACCGCCGTGGGCGAGCCGTCGCAGGCCACGGGTCGACTCTCCCCGCCGGCGTGCTCGCGGCCACGCTCGAGGAGGAGCTCGTCGAGGGGCGTCGCGTCGATCCCCGCCTTCGCGAGGGCGCGCGCGTCGTCCGCGGAGAGGGTGTAGACGGCGGAGGCGTCGTCGAGGGAACCGATCCGCAGACCCGCGCCCTCGACGCCCACCCGGGCGAGCGAGGCGAGGGCCATCTGCAGCACGTCGGGGATCCGCACCGGAGCGAGGAGGGATCCGGCGAGGACGGAGACGCGGGGCAGCGCACCCGGGAAGAGGGCCGGTCCGCCGGGAGAGGCCGGGGCGAGCGCGCGGCTCTCGAGCCAGGCTTCGCCGCCGGACGCTCCGCCCCCGTGCTCCGCGAGCCAGTCGAGCAGGGCCAGGCCGGTGTCGAGCCCCTCGTCGGCGAGGAGCTGCGCGGGCTCGCGCACGGGCGAGGCGCCGAGGGCCTCCACGCTCGCCGCAAAATCCCGGACGGCGCGGGGCGGTCCCCCGGGCCCGGGATCGGGCACGGCGAAGTGGATCCGCTCGGCGTCCAGGCCGACGAGGCGCAGGGCCTCTCGCGCCCGGCGAACGCGTCGGCGGACGGGATCCTCGGCTCCGTTCAGGCGGCAGCTCTCCTGGTGCCGGCCGAGGACGAGCACGCCCTCGCTTCCTCGTGCGAGGCCGGCGAGGAGCAGGGGGACGCTCACCCGTCCGGTGCAGGGCAGCTCGGTGACCTCGACGGATTCCGGCGGCTCCGAACGTCCGAGGTCGGCGCGCCCGCAGGCGAGCACGGAGACCTTCGCCGCGGAGACCCGGTCGAAGAGGGTCGCGCGGTCGTGGACCTCCTGGTCGATGGCTCCGCTCGGGCAGGCCCCCACGCAGGCCCCGCAGCCGCGGCAGTGCTCGCGCGGGATGGTTGCCACTCGCCGCCCGTCGGGATGGAACGTGACGCGCGCCACCGCGAAGGGGCAGGCCTCCTCGCACGAACCGCAGCCCAGGCAGCGGGTCCGATCGATGGTGCAGACCGCGGTGTCGAAGGCGCGATCCCAGATCCGGTAGTCCGTGCCCGTCCGCACGGCGGAGATGTTGCCGGTGGGACAGACGAGGGCGCAGGCGCCGCAGCCCACGCAGTCCCCGGGCGGCGTCGAGCCGAACGAGCCGATCGCCTTGCCGGCGCCGCGCCCGACGGTGGTGATCGCGGAGGTGGCGTAGGTCTCGCACGCGCGCGTGCACAGCCCGCAGAGGATGCAATCGTCCGCTCCGGGATCGACGTGCAGCCCCTCGGTCTTCACCTCGTGGCGCGCGGCGAGGTCGCGGATGAGCTCGGAATTCGGGCACCGCGCGGCGAGCAGGGTGAGCACCTGCCGGCGCGCCTCGATCACCCGCTCGCTCGCGGTGGAGACCTCGATC
The DNA here is from genome assembly GCA_964428225.1 of uncultured Planctomycetaceae bacterium. Lineage (GTDB taxonomy): Bacteria > Planctomycetota > UBA1135 > UBA1135 > JBFMCU01. Next base: position 2,666 of record CAYRXS010000277.1, on the reverse strand, counting down.
CCCTCCGCGACGGGATACAGGCACGAGGTCATCAACCCGCTCCACCCGTTCCAGTCGGGGTGCGTGACCTCGACGAGGCACAGGCGACACGCGCCCGCGGGCTCGAGGGCCGGATCGTCGCAGAGGGTGGGGATCTCGATCCCCGCCTCGCGCGCGACCTGCAGCACGAAGGTCCCGGCGGCGGCGGTCACGTCGCGGCCGTCGATGCGCAGGGTGACGGGCTTCTCGTCTCGTGTCGAGTCGATCATCGCTCCACCCCCGTCACGACGCGGACGGCGTCGTACTTGTCACAGATCGCCTTGCAGATCCCGCACTTGTCGCAGAGGCTCTGGTCGATGACGTGCCGCACGTCGACCTCGCCGGTGATCGCCTCGCTGGGACAGGCCTTCAGACAGAGCAGGCATCCGGGACAGTCCTCGGTGATCTCGTAGCGGATGAGCTCGCGACACACGCCGGCCGGACATTCACCGGCGAGGTGCGCCTCGTACTCGTCGCGGAAGTAACGCAGGGTCGAGAGCACGGGATTCGGGGCGCTCTTGCCGAGGCCGCAGAGGCTGTTCGTCTCCATGCCGTGGGCGATCGCCTCGATGGTCTCGATCTCGGCGAGGCTGGATTCTCCGCGCGTGACGCGGCCGAGCAGGAAGGAGAGCTGGGAGAGGCCCAGTCGGCACGGCGTGCACTTGCCGCAGGATTCCTCGAGGAGGAAGTCGACGAAGTAGCGGGCGACGTCGACCATGCACGTCTCCCGGTCCATGACGATCATCCCGCCGGACCCCATCATCGAGCCGGCCTCGTCGAGGGCGTCGAAGTCGATGGGGAGGTCGAGGTGGTTCTCGGGGAGGCAACCGCCGGAGGGACCTCCGGTCTGCACCGCCTTGAACTCGCGTCCCTGGCGCATGCCGCCGCCGATGCCGAAGATGAGCTCGCGCAGGGTCGTGCCCATCGGGACCTCGACGAGGCCCGTGCGTCGCACCTGACCGGACAGCGAGAAGGCCTTCGTGCCCTTCGAGCGCTCGGTGCCGACCGAGGAGAGCCAGCTCGCGCCGTGGCGAACGATGCCCGGCACCAGCGACCAGGTCTCGACGTTGTTCAGGACCGTGGGGTGATCGTAGAGGCCGCGCTCGACGGAGCGGGTGTACTTGGCGCGGGGCTCGCCGACCTTGCCCTCGATGCTGCGCATCAGGGCGGTGGATTCGCCGCAGACGAACGCGCCCCCGCCGCGAGAGATCTTGACGTCGAAGTCGAGTGTGCTTCCGAGGATGCCCTTGCCGAGCAGCCCCGCGCGCCGGCAGGCGTCGATCGCGCGCTCGAGGCGGGTGACGGCGAGCGGGTACTCGCCTCGCACGTAGACGTAGCCCTCGTGCGCCTCGAGGGCCCAGGCGCCCAGCAGCATTCCCTCGAGGACCTGGAAGGGCGAGCCCTCCATGATCGCGCGGTCCATGAACGCTCCGGGGTCGCCCTCGTCGCCGTTGCACAGGACGTAGGGTGGCGCCCCGGTCTCGGCGGCGGCGCGACGCGCGGAGCGCCACTTGCGCCCGGTGCCGAATCCCGCGCCGCCACGGCCGCGCAGGCCGGAGTCCTCCACCGCGCGCAGCACGTCCTCCGGGCTCTTCCCGGAGAGCGCCTCCGCCAGCGCGAGGAAGCCGCCCGCGGCGACGAAGTCGTCGAAGCTCTCGGGATCGACCCGACCGCAGGTCTCGAGAGCCTGCAACCGCTGGCCCTCGTAGAAGGGGTGGTTCGCGCGCCCGCGCTCGTCGCCGAGCAGGTCCTCGACGATCGCACCCGAAGCGATGGCGCGCACGATGTCCTTCGCGTGCGAGGTCTTCACGCGCGCGTACAGGGTGTCCTCGGGCGAGACGTGGACCAGCGGTCCCTGCTGGCACAGTCCCTGGCATCCGGTCAGCCCGAGCAGTCGTCCGTCGCCCTCGTGGCCGCACTCCTCGAGACGAACCTGGACCTCGAGCCCCGCCTCGCTCGCTGCCTTGCGAAGGGCGTGGCAGACGTCGCGGGCCCCCGCCGCGAGGCAACCCGGTCCGCCGCAGACGCGGATGCGCACGGTGAGAGAGTCCTCCACCGCGGTGACGCGACGGTGGTGCTCCAGGAGACCCTCCGGAGATCGCAGGGCGGGGACCGCGATCTCGGGGGAGATCGCCGGGGCCTCGGCGGCCTTCGCCTCCGCTCGCGCCGCATCCCGGAGGAGGCGTCGGATGCGGGAGGGTTTGACGTCGGCGTGGTAGTGCTCGCCGGTGACCACGACGGGAGCCATCGCACAGGCTCCGACGCAGTTGACGGTCTTGATCGTGAAGCTCCCGTCCTCGGTCGTCCCTCCCACGGGGACGTCGAGCTCGCGGCTGATCTCCTCCTCGATCAGCGACGCGCCGCGCACGTGACACGCGGTTCCCTTGCAGATCTGGATGATCGTGCGTCCCTGGGGATCGAGGCTGAGCGCCTTGTAGAAGGTGGAGACGGAGAAGACGCGGGACCGGGGAATCCGCAGCGCGTCGGCGACCTGCTCGAGCGCCTCGCAGGGCAGGAAGCGGTACTCCTCCTGGATGTCCTGCAACACCATGACCAGGGACGCTTCGTCCCGGGGATAGCGACCGAGGATGGTCTCCACCGCGCTGAGGTCGGGATGCATTCGAGGACTCTGAGCCGCGAGGCGGCCA
>CAYRXS010000276.1:0-8674 GCA_964428225.1 uncultured Planctomycetaceae bacterium | reverse complement strand
GAAGCCATACCACTAAACCGCCCCCGAGGTCACGCGGGAGACGAGGGTGACGAAGGAGTGGGCGCGTTGGATCTTGGACCGCATGCGGAACGGCAAGCTGATCCTCACGCGCGCGCCGGCGGAGGGCACCCACTCCGATGCGGTCGTCGCCGTCGATCGTCGAGGAAACGCGGTGGCGGTGGTGCACTCGATCAACACGGTGACCTGGGGCGAGACGGGGATCTTCGTGGACGGGGTCTCGATCCCCGATTCGGCGGCCTACCAGCAGGAGGCGATCGCGACGGCGGGCCCGGGGGCGAGGCTTCCGGATCCGACGAATCCCCTGCTCGTCCTGAGGAAGGGGCGGCCGGTGCTCGTCTCGAGCTCGATCGGCGGCGGCCTGCACCAGGAGACGCTTCAGTGCTTGAGCTGGGTGCTCGACGGAGGACGATCTCCCGGGGCCGCCATCGACGAGCCGAGCTTCCTCCTGCCGGCCTTCGGCGCGTTCGGCCGCACCACGGGGCAGGTGTCGAAGGGCGAATTCGACACCGAGCTCCTCGAAGCCACCCGCGAGCTCGGCCAGCCCATCGACGAGGTCGGCCCGGAGATCCAGGGGGGAGCGCGCGGCTACTGGATCGGGATCCGGATCGACCCGGAGACGGGCGCGCTCGAGGGGGCCAGCCCGAGCGGCCTGGGGGGCGGCGGCTTCGGTCGTTGACGGACGCGCCGGCGCGACGCCGGTCTGTCAGTCCTCGACCGCCGCGATGCAGTCGATCTCGACGAGCGCGTCCTTCGGCAGGCGCGCGACCTGGACGGCGGCGCGGGCGGGAGGTTTCTCGCCCGGGAAGAAAGAGGCGTAGACGGCGTTCATCTTGGGGTAGTCGTTCATGTCCTCGAGGAACACCGTCATCTTGATGGCGCGCGACAGGCTCGACTTCGCCGCCGCCAGCACGTGGGTGAGGTTGTCGAGGGCCTGCTGGGTCTGGGCCTCGACGCCCCCCTCGACGAACTCGCCCGTGGCGGGATCGATGGGGATCTGTCCGGAGCAGAAGACGAGCCCCCCGTACACGACGGCCTGGCTGTAGGGTCCGATGGCGGCGGGGGCGTCCTTCGTCTCGACGATTTGCGGGTCTTCCATGGTCGGCGGGATCTCGGCCGAGGCTCGGCCGTGGGTTTTCATCGATTCGTGGGAAACCGGAGGGCGTCCGGGCAATCCCCTGGGGGGGTGGGGGGTTGTGGGTGGGTGGGTGCGGTGGGCGGGCGCCCGAGCTCAACCACCCAGGCGCGCCCGCAAGGCCGCCTCCACCGGCGCGGGAACGAGCGCGCTCGTGTCCCCCTTCATGCGGGCGATCTGGCGGACGAGAGTGCTCGTGACGTGAGCGTGCTCGGGAGCGGACGCGAGCAGCACCGTGTCGATCCCCGGGCGCATGGTCCGGTTCGTGCCCGCGAGCTGGGCCTCGTAGTCGAAGTCCGACCCGCACCGCACTCCCCGCACGATCACGTCGCAGCCGAGCGCCTCGCAGGCGTCGACCACGAGGCCGCTCCACCGCGCGACCTCGACGCCGTCCAGCCCCGAGACACACTCCTCCAGCAGCCGCAGCCGCTCGTCCACCGGGAAGAGCGCCTCCTTGGTCGGGTGGTCGGCGAGGGCCACCGTCACCCGGTCGAAGAGGTGGGCCGCCCGACCGAGGACGTCGAGGTGCCCGAGGGTGGGCGGATCGAAGGTGCCGGGAAAGAGGGCGTGGAGAGCGCTCATCGCCCCGCGATTCTAGCGCCAACGCGGTCGCGATCGACCCCGTCGCCTGCCGGCTCTCGGCCCGCGGACCCGGCCCGCCTCCGCTCGACGGGCGGCAAGGAGGGGAATCCGCGCAACCGCCAGGCACGCGGCGCGTCCCCAGTGCGTGGGTGAGCAGGCCCGGATTCCGCCGCAGGGGCCGGAGGAAATCCGGCGACCGCTCGTGTGGCTCGCCGCCGCCCTGGCCCTCGGGGCGAGGGCGGGGACCGGCTGGGCCGCTGGAGAGCGGGTGGCGGCGTGGGTGGGGCTGCCGCTCGTGGGGCTCTGGCTCGCGGCCCGGGCCCGGGGACGCGGCCGGCTTCCGCCCCTCTGGGTGGCGGCCATCGCCCTGCTCTCCTTTATGCGCGGGCTGGCGGTCCCCCTCGCCCCCCCGCCACCCGCGTCCCTCGACCAGGCGGCGGGGGCGCGGGAGACCGTACTCGTCGGCCGCTGGAGGCCGTGGCGATCCGGCCGCAACGACCGGGGATGGCTGGAGACGACGCCGGACGAGGAGGAGGGGGCGGCCGGGATCCTTTTCGAGGTGGCCGGGCCACCGCCGCCCGAGGGAGCGTGGATCGCGATCCTCCCCGGCGAGGAGCCGTGTCCCTGGCCTCGCGGCCCGGTGCCGGGTCCGATCGCCCGGGAAGGGCGCTTCCTCGGCCTGGCGGAGATCCTGCCCGACGAGTGGGTGCTCCTCGGCCCCCGCCCCCCGCCGCCGACCTGGCCAGCCCTCGCGCGCGGACGGGGCGTCCTGGCCGAGCGGCTCCGCAGAGAGGAAGGCCAAGGGCCCCTGCACGGCCTCCTGCGGGCCCTCGTCCTGGGAGACCGGTCCGCCCTCGACCACGAGCGGCGGGACCTGTTCACGAGGACGGGCACCCGCCACCTGCTCGCGGTGAGCGGGCTGCACGTGGGGCTCGTGGCGGCGATCCTGATCCTCCCCCTGACCCGGGCGCTCGGACGCTTGCTCCGTCGCCGGCCGGGGCGGCGCCGGCTCCTGGCCGCGTGCGCCGCGTGCCCGCTCCTCGCGGTCTACGCGCTCCTGGCGGGGGCCGCGCCGCCCGTCGTGCGCGCCACGATCGCGGTCTCCCTGGGACTCCTCGCTCCGCTCTTCGCCCGGCGAGACGCGGGACGACCGCCCCGGCGGCCCGACGCCCTCTCCCTGTGGTCGCTCGCCCTCGCCCTCGAGTGCCTGGCCGATCCGGACGCCGTGAACCAGCTTGCGGTGCGGCTCTCCTACGCGGCCACCCTCGGGATCCTCCTGGGCACGCGAGCCCTCGCCTCCCGCCTCGCTCCACGGCAGGGCGCGCGAGACCCGGCCGACGTCCTTCGTCCCGCCGAATCGCTCTGGCTCCTCGTCCCCCTGCGGTGGCTGGGCCGCGCGGGAGCCCTCGCCCTCGCGGCTTCTGTGGCCGCCGTGCTCGCCACCGTGGCGGAGGTGTGGTCCACTTTCGGCGAGGTGAGCCCCGTCGGTGTGGTCGCCACCCCCCTGGCCTGCCTCCTCCTCGTCCCCCTCCTCGTCGGGGGCTGGGTGCTCGCCCTGGTCCCCGGCACCCTCGACCCGGCCTGGGTCGAGCCCTTCGCGCGCGCCCTGACCGCCCTCCTCACCGTGGCGGACGGCCTGCCCGGCACCCCGATCCCCCTCCCCCCCCGCCCCACCGCGCTGCTGTGGCTCGCCGCCGTCGCCGCGTTCGCCGCCCTGCGGCCTCCCCGAGGCGTCCCGCCGGCGGCGACGGCGGGGCTGCGGCGCCTCGCCGCCCTCCTGTGGGCCACGATCCTGGTGCCCTGGAGCGCCGCTCCCACGGGGCTCGAAATCCATGTCCTCGACGTAGGACACGGCTCCTGCACCGTGGCGAGGGGTCCGGGGCTGTCCGCCCTGGTCCTGGACGCGGGCTCCCGGGACCGCCATCCGCTCTGCGAGGAGGCCATCTTCCCCCTGCTGGGCCGCTGGGAGGCGACCCGGCCCACGCTGGCCCTCACTCACGACCACGCGGACCACCGCGCCGCCTTCGATCGCCTGATCGAGCGCTACCCCCCACGTCTCTGGCTCGGTGCCCTCCCCGCACACATCGATGAGCGCCTGCCGCACTCCGCACGGGTTCTGGACGTCGATGTGGGCCGCCTCCGGATCCCGGGGGAGAGCCCGGCCGGCCCTTCCCTGCACCTGATCCGGGGAGGGAGGGGCTCGGGGAACGAGGGATCGCGGAGCCTGGAGGTACGCCTCGGCGACCAGCGGGTGCTCCTCATGGGCGACGCGGAGGGGGAGGGCCTCCAGATTGCCCTGGAGGCCGATCTCCTCCCCCGGAAGCCCCGTCTCCTCGTCCTGCCCCACCATGGATCGGACACCCCCCTGCTCGGCCCCCTCCTCGAGCAGGTTGCCCCCCGGGAGCTCTGGATCAGCGCCTCCTCCCCTCCCGCGGTGGGAGCGGAGCTCGACCGCCGCGGCGCGGCCTGGTCCTGGACGGGCCGGGACGGAAGTCTGGCACTGTTCTTGCCACCGGGAGAGGCATGGAGACCGGCGGGGGGGGGCCCGGAGCCCTCCGGAGCCCCGAGCCACTCCCCACCCCCCCGTCGAACCTCCTTCTTCCCCGCCGGGAACGGCAGCCCGGCGCGAGGAAGCCCACGCGAGCCCCACGAAAACCGGCAACCTGCGCCGCCCACCCGTGTAGTCCCCCCTGGAGAGAACGTGATGACCCGACTCGAGACGACCGTCCCCCGCCGACGGGCCGTGGCCCGGCCCATGGCGCTGGCCCTCGCCGGCCTCGCCCTCGGCTGGAGCGCTCCCTGGAGCGCGGCCCAGGCTCCTCAGGAGGAGACCGGAGGGATCCGGGCCCGAGAGGCCGCCGCAGTCCCCCGCGAGGATCGGGGCCGCAACCACATTCTCCACCTGGCGGACGGCCGGGTCCTGCGCGTGCGGGCCCGGGAGGTCGCGGGCGGCTGGGAAGTCCGCAACGGTCGCGACTGGAAGCTCCTGCCTCCCGACATGGTGCGGCGGGCGACGGTGGAGAAGGACGTCCTCGACCAGGCGCGCCGGCTCCAGGGGGAGCTGGAGCGCGACGGCGACGCGGTGCGCCGGGTGGCCTGGTGTGATTGGTGTATTCGCGAGGGGCTCGCCGAGGAGGCCCTCGCAGCTCTCGACCGGATCCTGGCCGTCTCCCCGGATCAGCCCCAGGCCCTCGAGCTCCTGCGCAAGACGGATCTGCCCCTCGCCCTTCCCCCGATCTCCAGCGGGTCGGAGGAGAAGGAGCTCGCCACCTTCCTGGCGACGGCCGCCAAGCTGAAGCCCGCGGCCCGGGAGATCGCGGTGCTCCGCCTCACCCGCGACGGCGAGGTGCCCGGCCTGCGGAAGGCGCTCCAGGACCGACTGACCGCTCGCAGTCCTCGCCAGCGCGAGCTCGCGGCCCACGCGCTCCGCCGGATCTTCCCCGGGCAGGAGGTGAAGCCCCTGCTGCGGCGCGCGATCCTCGACTCCTCGGTCGACGTTCGCCGGACGGCGAGCCTCGCCCTGCGCGACGTGAACGATCCCGCGGTGATCGTTCCCGCGGTCCGGGCCCTGGACTCGAAGCACCAGACCGTGCGCGAGAACGCCGTCGAGGCCATGGCGGTCATGGGCTACCACGCCGCGGTGCAGCCCATCTACAACCACCTCGTGGCGGTGCAGTCCGGCGCGTCTCGCGCTCCCCACGCGCACATCTTCATCGGTCGTCAGTTCGCCTACGTGCAGGACTTCGACGTCGAGGTCGCCTCCGGGGCGGCGGTGGCCGATCCCGTCATCAACATCGGCCTGGAGGGCTCCGTCCTCGACGCAGCCGTCCTCGGGGCGTCGACGGTCCGCTTCCAGACCGAGCTCACCGGCGCGCGACGGGCCCTCTCCACCCTCACCGGAGCGGACCCGGGCAAGACGACCGCCGCCTGGAAGCGGTGGTGGAACGAACACGGAGACGAGTGGAAGGCGGACCAACCCCCGCCGGGACCCCCCTCGAATCCGCGTAGCCCCGGAGACTGAGGCAGGACCTCAACCGGGCGAGGAGGTGAGTCCGTGCAGGGGTGATACGGACTCACCTCCGACCTTTTAACCCGCGAACCCGACCACGAGGTCGTAGGCGTTCGTCAGGGTGATCGCCCCCCCGCCGAAGCCCATCGCCTGGGTGAACGCGGGGGCGCCGCACAGGAGGACGTTCGGGGGGACCTCGAGGACGAGGACCGCGGGATCCCCGAAGACGGGCGGCGCGCCCAGGAGCTCGCCGCCAGGAGCGGTCACGTCCACGAGCGCGTAGCCCCACGGGAGGCCGAGCTCGGCCGGCACGCCGTAGCCCACGATCCAGGCCCCGACGTTCGGACCGGTGGCCGTGACGGCCGCGGCGAAGGGTTCGCCGAGCACGGGCGGGGCGGCGACGTACGTGGCGGGATTCGAGCCGCCCGAGTCGTTGCGGAAGATGGCGGAGGCGAAGGGGCCGCTCGAAGCCTCCGCGGTGGAGACGACGAGCCACCACGAGCAGAAGTTGTGCGGATAGCTGCTGAACCAGTAGGTCGCGCAGATACCGGACGCCACGCTCGGGACGTATACGTCGAAGGCGTCCTCCTGGCCGTTCTGGTCGGCCCCGCTCCCCCAGTTCTTCTCGCCGGCATAGCAGAGCAGGGGCCCCGTCAAGGAGTCCGTGAAGCTCATCGTGTAGCCGAACGGGCCCGCGTCCTGCTGGTACTCGTACCCCCCGGTCAGGATCGCGGTGACGATCCACGCCCAGGGTGTCACTCCATCCGGAGAGCCGGGCAGGTCGCTGAAGCAGTACCCCGCGTCCGGTAGCAGCCCCTGGCCCGATACGGCGCACCAGCCGGTGGCGTCGTCGTAGAAGCTCGTGCAGAGATCGACTCCCGGACCGTGAGACAGCGTGTCGAGCACGGTCGTGGCGTAGGCGAACTGGTAGGAGCAGACGACGTCGCTGCCGCTGGTCCGCGAGAGCACTCCCCAGTCGAGCCACTCCGATCCGGGAGTTCCCAGCGTGTAGAATCCCGACCAGTCGGTGTTCGCCCACACCACGGTCCATCCCACCGACTTCCGCGCGCCGTTCCCCCGCACGAGCTCGCCCGAGGAGACGTCGATGGTCGCGTGGTGCGGAGGATCCTGGATGCTCCGGGAGGGTGGATCGACACCCTGCGCCGGAGCCACGACGACGAGACCGGCGAGCGCGAGGACGGGAAGGGCGAGGGGAAGCAGGGCCGGGATACGCGAGTTCATGGTCAGCTCGTCTCCGTTCCGCACCGAGACGGAAGGGCGAGCACCCCCCGGGACGCTGCCCTCGTCCCGCGCCCATTCTACCACCGGTCGCCATGCGGGGGTGGATCGCCCCCCACCGCCGCGAGACACGCATCGGGGAGGGCGCCACGCCGGTCGCGAGACCCGTATCCGGGACCGCGATCCCGAAACGAACATGGCGTGAACCTCCGCCGTCCGGGTTACGTTGTCAGCCGGAACGCGTTCGGGAGCGGTGTGGCCCCGTCCTGGCGTGGGGATCGGGTCGCTCGCTCCGCCAACCCTGTCGGAGACGATCCCATGCCCGTGAACGAAACGCCGCCCCCCGGGGTTCATGCAACGTCGCTCGCCCGAACGGCTCCCGTCCTCTCCGCGAGTCTCGCCCTCCTCCTCGCCACCTCTTGCCTCGTCGTGGTCGTCGAGACGGGCGGCGAGGGTCACGAGGCCGCGCCCGAAGAGGTCGAGATCATCGAGATCGAGGAGGTGACGTGCCCCGCGGAGCCCCTCGAGGAGCTCGTGGAGCTCGTGGAGATCGTCGAGGAGCCCGTGGAGGTCGAGGAAATCGTCGAGGAGATCGAGCCCATCGCGGAGCCGCGGGACACCGCGGATCGGCGAGAGGCCGTCGGGCGGGCCCTCGCGTGGTTGGCCAAGCACCAGAGCGAGGACGGCCGCTGGGACTCCGACGGCTTCATGGAGCGTGATCCCGCCGGCGATCAATGCGACGGTGCGGGCCACAAGACCCACGACATCGGGGTGACCGGCCTGGCCCTGCTCGCGTTCCTCGGCGACGGCCACACGACCGCCGTGGGCCGCCACAAGGAAGCGGTGGCCAAGGGCCTGAAGTGGCTTCGCGAGCAGCAGGATCCCGAGACCGGGCTGTTCGGCGCTTCGGTCTCCCACGACTTCATGTACGATCACTCGATCGCGACCTTCGCGGTGTGCGAGGCCTACCGCCTCACGGAGAGCCCGCTCCTGGAGCGCAACGCGCGGATGGGGGCGGAGTTCCTCCAGCGCGCCCGGAATCCCTACAACGTCTGGCGCTACGACATCCCGCCGACCGGCGACAACGACACCTCGGTGACGGGGTGGTGCGTGCGCGCCCTGCTGTCCGCCCGGGAGGCGAAGCTCCCGGTCGACGATGCCGCGTTCGTGGCCACGCTCTCGTGGCTCGACCAGGTCTCCGATCCCGCCACGGGCCGCGCGGGGTACGACTCGTTCGCCTCGATGTCCTCCCGGACGCCCGCCAACGAGCACTACCCGCGCGAGAGCGGCGAGGCGATGACCGCGGTGGCCCTGCTCTGCCGCCTCTCCCTCGGACAGGATCCCGCGAAGATCGAGATCATGCAGAAGCACGCCGATCTCCTGAAGCGCAAGCCCCCCGAGTGGGATCCGAAGGCGTTCGGCTGCGACATGTACTACTGGTACTACGGCAGCCACGCGATGGCGCGGATGGGCACGGCCCACCGGAAGCGATGGGAATCGGCGATGCTGCCCGCGGTGATCGACTCCCAGCGCACCGACGGCTCCGCCCGCGGCTCCTGGGATCCGATCGGGCCCTGGGGCTACTCCGGCGGTCGGATCTACTCCACCGCTCTCATGGCCATGGCGCTCGGCGCGGGGCCGGGTAGACCCGGGTAGTTGCCCACCCGGGTCCCCCACAGATCCGGACGTGC
>CAYRXS010000275.1:0-8693 GCA_964428225.1 uncultured Planctomycetaceae bacterium | reverse complement strand
CAGCCCCGGGCCGCCGTCCTCGCTCACGATGCCGACGGCCCTCGACGTGGCTCCCGTGTACCAGAAGCCCTCGAGGATGCAGCCGTCTACGATGCCGGTGCCGTTTGCCTCGATCCCCGCCCGTCCGTATCGCACGCCATACTGCGCGAGGCTGGAAGTCGGGCCGCGGCCGATCAGGCCGCACGCGGTCAAGTCGACGGTCGCTCCCGCCAAGGCCGCGACCTGCCCCTCCTGGTTGTTCACGAGGGTGCAGTTGACCAGGCCCACGACCGAGCTGGCACCTTCGACCTGAATCCCGATACCGTTCGCGGCGCTCCCGGTGGGCGACTCGCGAAAGCCGTGCACGAAGCAGCCCGTGATCGTGACCGAGGAATCGAGGACGAAGATCCCCCCCGAGCGCATTCCCGGGGTGATGTCGTCGGCTCCGGCAAGCTCGAGGTTCTCCAGCTCGATCCCGTGGGCACCGTACACGAGCAGGACATAGTCGATCGGCTCTCCGAGAGCGGTGGTCGCCGGGGAGGGCAGGGAGTGGGCTCCCTCCGCCCACTTCACGACGACGCCCGGGTACGCCCCTGCGATCCGAATCCCGAAGCTGCCGTGCGGCGCACCCAGGTGGCCGCCCGGATCGATGACCAGGGATTCGATGTAGATCCCGGGATCCACCCAAACCGTGCAGCCGGAACCCACGTTGTCGAGGCCCTCCTGGATCGTGGGGAAGTCACCGGGAACGTGAACGTCCTGGGGGGAGGCCACCACCGGGAATCCGGCGAGAGCCACCCCGATCAACGAGAGTAGTCGGAGCATGGTCGTGGCGGGGGTGGAGAGAACGGACGCCAAGAACGGCTCCATTCTATCGCGTGCCCCGGATTCGGGCGGTGCTGCTCGCCGGGCGAGTCCAGGGGGCTCACTCGAAGTGCAGACCGTCGATCCGCTGCGCGTCCGGTAGAGGCGACGCATAAAGAGCGTCGTTACGGCTTTCTCCTGTCGAGGGAGCGGGGTTAGACTGTCCGGCTCTTTCCTCGCCAGAAACGCGGTGATGGGTGACATGCAGGAGACATTGAAGCTGCTTCGGGGGCTCCAGGAACTGGACCAGGACCTGTATCGAGTCAAGGAGGAGCTGAAGCGCCTGCCCGCCGAGCTCCAGAGGCATCGCGGCAGGATCGACGCCGAGCTGCACCGCGGCCTGGAGCTGGATGCGCGCCTCGCGGATCTCAGGACCCGGATCAAGGAGATCGAGGATCTCACCACGTCGCAGCGGCAGCGGATCCGGAAGCTGGAGAACGAGGTCGCCAACACGCGCGCGGACACCGCGCTGATCGTGGCGTACCAGCACCAGATCCGGTCGCTCAAGCGGGAGATCAGCGAGGCGGAGTCGGAGGGGCTCGGCCTGGTCGAGGAGTCCGAGACGCTCGGGACGCAACGCAAGGAGCTCCAGGAGGCGATCGACGCGGCCGAGGCGGACTTCGGCGTCACCGGAGAGAGCATCCGGACCGAGATCGCGCAGGCGGAGAGCAAGCGCGCGAAGCTGGAGGAGGAGCGGAGTCGCCGGATGGGCGGCGGCTCGATCCCGCCCGACGTGCTCAGCGCCTACGAGAAGCTCCTCGACGCGCGCGAGGGCCAGGCGATGGTGATGCTCGAGAACCGCACGTGCCAGGGCTGCTTCGTCACCGTGCCCCCGAACGTCTACGTGCGGCTGGCCCGGGGAGCGGACCTCGTGACCTGTCCGAGCTGCGGGCGCGTGCTGTTCCTGCCCGACTGATCCCTACCGGGCGAGCGAGCCCTGCCTCGTCCTGCGTCGCGCGAGCTCCGCGTCGAGACGGGTGCGGATCACGTGCTTGTCCACGTCCCACCGTGGAGCGAGCAGCTCGTCGCCGGGCGCGTCCCCGGTGAGGCGGTGCAGGACCTGGTCGGGGCGCAACCTCTCCACGAAGTCCGCCAGCCAGCGGACGTAGGTCTCGGCTTCGAGGGGCTCGACGCGCCCCTCTCTCCACCACGCGGCCAGCGCGGTGCGGCGGAGCACCATGAGCTGGTGGACCTTGACTCCCGCCACGCCCCCGAGCTCCGCGAGCACCCGCGCGGTACGGCGCGCTCCCTCGCGGCCGTCCCCCGGCAGGCCCAGGATCGCGTGGCCCACCGCCGCGATGCCCGCGTCGTGGAGACGGGCGACCGCGTCGCGGAAGTCGGCGACCTCGTGCAGGCGGTTCGTCTCCCGCAGGATCCGATCGTTCGCCGTCTCGAGCCCCAGCTCGACCCACACCGGAACGTCTCGCGCCAGGATCGCGAGGCGGTCGAGGATCTGGTCGGAGAGCGTGTCGGGACGCGTGGCGATCGAGACGCACGCGAGCGGTCCCCCGAGCCAGGGCTCGACGATGCGCAGGATCTCGTCGAGCCTCGCGGGATCGACGTAGGTGTTCGAGTAGGACTGGAAGTAGGCGATGACCCCGCAGTCGGGATCCCGGCGGGAGACGCGGCGGATTCCCCGCTCGAGCTGGGCGGCGAGCTCGACGCCGTCCCGGATCGCCCCGGTCCCCGAGCCCTCGACGTCGCACCAGACGCACCCCCCCGTGCCCTTCGTGCCGTCCCGGTTGGGGCAGGTCGAGCCCGCGTCGAGGGCGACGCGATACGTCGGGCGCCCGAAGGTCTCGATCAGCCAGGGGCGTAGGGAACGGATCCGCGGCTCTGCGTCCATCGGGCCAGAAGCTACCATACGTCGGTTCGGGAGCCCTTCATGGAGATCCAGCCCATCGTCATCGGCACCGCGGGTCACATCGATCACGGCAAGTCGACGCTCGTGCGCGCCCTCACCGGCATCGATCCGGACCGGCTCAAGGAGGAGCGCGAGCGAGGGATGACGATCGACCTCGGCTTCGCGCCGCTCGAGCTCGACGACGGGCGCCTCGTCGGCATCGTCGACGTGCCCGGGCACGAGCGCTTCGTCCGCAACATGGTCGCGGGGGCGAGCGGGATCGACCTGGTGATCCTCGTCGTGGCCGCCGACGACGGGATGATGCCGCAGACCCGCGAGCACCTGCAGATCATGGACCTGCTCGGCGTCCGCCAGGGGATGATCGCCCTGACCAAGATCGACATGGTCGACTCCGAGCTCGTCGACCTCGCGGAGGAAGACGTGCGCGACGGCGTCCGGGACACCTTCCTCGCGGACGCGCCGCTCTTTCGCGTGTCCCCGGTCTCGTCCGAGGGGCTCGACGAGCTCCGCGGCGCGCTCCTGCGCATGGTCGCGGAGGCCGAGCCGTCCGCCCCCGAGGGCATCTTCCGCATGCCCGTGCAGAGGGTCTTCTCCAAGCAGGGCTTCGGGACCATCGTCACCGGCATCCCGGTGAGCGGCTCCGCGGACATCGGGGACTCGCTCGAGGTCCTGCCCTCCGGCGTGCGGGGAAAGGTGCGAGGGCTCAACGCCTACCAGCACAAGGCGGAGCACATCCGGTGCGGCCACTCGTCGGCGATCAACTTCTCCGACGTGGATCGCGGCGCGGTGAGGCGCGGCGACGTGGTGGCGACTCCCAACTACTTCTCGCCGCGGCGGATGGTGGCCGCGCGGCTCACCGCTCTCCCCGACCTGAGCCGGTCGATCACGAACCGCATGCCGGTCCGCCTGCACACCGGGACCGCGGATCCCCCCGGCGAGGTCATCCTGCTCGACGCCGAGGAGATCGGACCCGGGCAGTCGGGTCTCGTGCAGGTTCGCCTCGCGGCCCCCCTCGTCTGTGCCCCCGGGGATCGCTTCGTGCTCCGTCTCGCCTCCCCGGTGGTCACGCTCGGCGGGGGGACGATCCTGGAGGAGAGCCGGTACCGCCTGAAGCGGTACAAGGGCTTCGTCCTCGATGAGCTCGGCCGGCAGGAGGAGAGCCTCGACTCGCCCGTGCGGCTCCTGGAGTCGGTGCTCGCCCGCCGCGGCGTCGAGGCCGCTTCCGCGAAGGACCTGTCCGTCGCCATCAAGCGACCGCGCGGCGACGTGCGCGAGCTCGTGGCAGAGCTCGAGGCCGAGGGGAGGCTCCGCGCCATCCGAGCCGATCACTGGATCCACGCGGACGCCTTCGACGCGGCTCTCGCCCGCCTGCGCGCCGCCCTCGACGGCTGGTTCGCGGCCAACCCCCACCGCCTCCAGGTCGAAGTCCTGCGCCTGCGTCGGGACGTCGATCTCGAGCCGAGCTTCATGAACCTCCTGCTCGAGGAGGAGGAGAAGCGCGGGACCCTGGAGCGTCTCGCCGGAGGGCGCGTGCGTCTCGTCGGCCGCGAAGCGTCGCTCGAGCCCGCGTTCGCCGCCCTGTGCGAGAAGGTGGCCTCGCGGTTCGAGACGGCCCGCTTCCAGCCCCCGTCGCTCACCGAGCTCGAAGGTCCGGGAGCGGGCGAGAAGGAGGTGGCCCGCGCCCTCGAGCGGCTCGTCGACCAGGAGCGCGTGGTGCGCGTGACCGGCGAGCTCTACCTCTCGGCCTCCGCCTTCGAGGACGCGCGCTCCGCGGTGGTCGAGAACTGCGAGCGCCACGGTCACCTGGAGATCCCCGAGCTGCGGGACCGGCTCGGCACGACCCGCAAGTTCCTGATCCCCCTCCTCGAGCACTTCGACGGCAGCGGGCTCACCCTCCGGCAGGGTGCCCACCGGGTGCTGCGGAAGCGCTGAGGTCCGCCGGGGAGGCGGGAAAGATCTTCCCGTCGGCCGCCGCCGGGCTCCCCCCTCGGACGGGACGAGCCCCCATTCGTGCACTTTCTTTCCCGAAAGCCCCTCGGGGCATCCGGGGGATCGCGCCGATAGGGGAGGAGGCCCCGATGTGGGGCCGCCCAGACGGGAACCGCATCCAGGGGGGCACGAGTCCCTTCGCCCCCCCGCATTGCACTCCAGAGCAAGCGGACGAGCCATGCCCGAAGAAGAGTCCAAGCACGATCAGTACGAGGAGCATCCGTCGCTGGATCCGCTCGAATCGCCGACCGAGGGCGCCAGCTCTCCCGCGCCTCCCGGCTTCGGGAACCGTCCCGCGGAGGGCGCGCGCCAGGTGACCCCCGGCGAGGTCCTCTCCGAGGACTTCCTCGGATCCGAGACGGCCGGAGACTTCCTGGGCCTCGACGTCGAGGTCACCGCCGAGGATGCGAGCGACCTGGACGCGGAGCTGGAGCTGGCCGACGCGTCGGTCGTCTCGACGGAGACGAACCTCGAGGAGCACGACGAGGAGGGCGCGCTCCTGGGCCCGGACGAGCTGGACGGCGCGCCGCCCGACGACCTCGGGCCGTACGACGAGGAGGCGCCGGTCGACGAGCTCGACCTGGACGAGGACGTGCCGCGGTCCCGACCCAACCGGCTCGTGGTCATGACCGCGGGAGCCTTCCTGGTCGGGTTGATCGTCGTCGTCGGCGTCGTCTTCGGACCGGGCTTCCTCGGCGGAGACGGCACGGAGGGAACGACCCCTTCGGTCGGAACCGATCACGTCGCGCGCGCTCCGAGCGACGCCCCCGTCGCTCCGGTGTCGGATTCCGTTCCCGGCGACGAGTCGACGCCGGATGCGGTGGATCCCACCGCGGCCGTGGAGGATCCCCCCGTGGCGAGCGACCCGGCCTCGGATGCCGTCGAGGATTCGGCGGTCGCGGAGGACGTACCGGACACCCCGGTCGATCCCCCGGACGCGGTCACGGATCCCGCGGTGACCACGGATCCCACGACGCCTCCCACGCTCGACCTCGGCGCCCTCGGCCTGGAGCTCGACTCGGGCGGCGGTCCTCTCGGCACCGGTGAGAGCGTGGCCGGGGCCGGCATGCCCGAGCTGCCTCCGGGGACCGTCCTCGACGAGAACTTCCTGGCGGGGCTGGAATGGGCGGGGACCGATCAGCTCGAGATGATCTGGCGGGGTCCGGAGCCGGCCATGGCCGCCATCGGTGCTCCGGTCAAGGTCCTGATGCCCCGCGTGGGCGACGTCCGCGTGGTCATGACCTCGGGCAAGTCCTTCGAGGGCAAGCTCGTGGCCATGGGCCAGGAGAGGGTGTGGATCGACTCGAACCTCGGCCGGATGGGCCTGGAGGGCAGCCGCGTCGACCGCATCGAGCGCCTGGCCAGCGCCCCCGTGGGCCCCGGCGCGATCGTCGAGGTGGCCCGGGGCGACCTCGTCCGCGTGAAGACCCTCGGCGGCGTGCTCTACGGCCGCGTGATCACGAGGAAGGGCAGCCAGGTGATCCTGGTCACCGACGGGGGGGGGCGCGTGACCCTCACCGACCCGGACATCGAGCCGGTCGGCTCCAACCGAGCGATCGTCGTCGAGCAGTAGGATCGGATCCGGCGGCCCGGGACGGTGACTCGCTCCCCGCGGTAGGCTATGGCCTGGCGGGGAGCAGACCCCGTGCCGCGTCATGACCTCTCCGATCTCCCGGCTCGTCCCGTTCCTGCTCGCGATCCTCGTCGTCCCCGTCTCGCTCGCGCTCGCGGGAACCCAGGACGACGAGATCGTCGAGGAGTTCAAGCGCTACTTCCGCAAGTACGAGGACACGCCCTCGCGCGTCGAGGCCATCCTGGCCCTCGAGGACGTGGAGTCCGTCGAGGTGGTGAAGGTGCTCCTGCCGGTGCTCAAGGACTCCGAGCCGGACGTGGTGCGCGCGGCCGTGCGGATCCTCGGGGCCTTCGAGACGCGTCCTCCCGTGGACCGGATTCTGACCGCCCTCGAGGACAAGAAGGACGCCGCCATCCGCGCCGGGCTGCTGCGGGCGGTGGCCGCGGGGAAGTACGCGGGCTTCGGCGAGCCGCTCCACGCCTGCCTCGAGGACTCCGCGTGGGACGTCCGGCGCCGCGCGTTGCAGGCCCTGGCTGCCACCGGGGACGAGTCGGCGATCGAGACCATGGTCGAGTGCTGCGAGGACCGGGAGCCCGCCGTGCAGTGCGCGGCCCTGGAGGCGCTCGCCGCGCTGGGATCCGGGCTCGTCGTTCCGCCCGCGATCGAGCTGCTCGGCCACGGGGTGTGGCAGGTCCGGGCCAGCGCGATCCACGCGCTCGCCCGCGTGCGACGCGTCGAGTCCATCGGTCCCCTGATCGAGCGCATGGCGGAGGAGGAGGGCCGGCTGACCGAGGACATCGGCGTGGCCCTCGGCGAGATCACGGGTCGCGAGTTCGGCCGCCGGCTCGATGCCTGGCAGCAGTTCTGGAAGACCTACGCGGGACGCTTCCAGATCCCCACCGACGAGGAGCTGGCCCGGTTGCGCGAGAAGCAGGCGGAGCGCAAGGCGCAGTACGAGCCACCGCCGGGAGAGGTCACCTACCACGGGGTGGAGACCCCGAGCCGGTCGATCCTCTTCGTGATCGACGTGTCCGGCTCGATGGAGCAGGAGGTCATCGACAAGGAGCGGTTCCGGGACGGCGGTTATCCCTCCTTCGAGCGGATCGACATCGTCAAGACCGAGCTCACCCGCACGATCGAGGGCCTGGACTCCTATGTGAAGTTCAACATCCTCGCCTTCGCCACCGACGTGAAGACGTGGAAGAAGAGCCTCGTGGGGGCGAACGTGCTCAACAAGTCGAGCGCGGCCACGTGGATCAAGCGGCTCGAGGCCCTCGGCGGGGCCTCCAAGACGGACCTCGCCCGCGCCGGCCTCACCGGCTCGGCGAACCTCGAGGCGGGCCGGACGAACACCTACGGCGCCCTCATGCACGCCCTGGGGGTCGCTACGGAGAAGCGCAAGAAGCCCAAGAGCTACGCGGTAGCCGTCGACACGATCTTCTTCCTCTCCGACGGCGATCCCTCCGCGGGCGAGTACGTCGACACCCGGGACATCCTCCGGGAGGTGCGCGAGGCCAACGAGCTGCGCAAGGTGGTCATCCACACCCTGGCCATCGGCGAGTTCCAGCGAGGCTTCATGCGCCAGCTCGCCTCCGATAACGGCGGCGTCTTCGTCGACCTCGGCCGCTGACCTCCACGGGAGGCGAGCCGGAGGGCCGGGAAGCCTTGACGCCACCCCGAGCCGCCCCTACCCTCTGCGCCCCCATCCGGTCGGGGTGTGGCTCAGCTTGGTAGAGCGCTGCGTTCGGGACGCAGAGGTCGGAGGTTCAAATCCTCTCACCCCGACCATTTCCCTCCCCGCCGATGCGCGCGGCATCGGGCGGAGGGAGGCGGTTCCTCGCGGTCGTTGCGGGTCGATCTAGTAGCCGATGACTAGGTCGTTCGCGTTCGTGAGCTGACCCGAGCCGCCGACGTTGGGCAGGATGCCCTGCGTGTAGACCGGGAAGCCCGCGAACATCGGGTCGGTCGGGACGAGGAGCGAGTGGTAGCTGATGGCGTCCGCGCCGGGGGCGATGCTGGTCAAGAGCCACGGTGAGGTGACGTCGACCAGGAGCTCGCCGACGCCCAGGGTCACTCCGGGCAGGGGCGCGGAGTAGCCGACCACGAACGTCATGCCGGTGGCCCCGATCGAGCCTCCGTCGATCTCCGACGTCCAGTTCGTACCCATGACGGGGAGACTGGTGCTCGTGAAGATCGCGGGGTTCAATCCCGAGCCGTTGCGGCTGGTGACGCTCGCCGGGACCTGCACCACGATGTAGTCGGTGCGGACCAGCGTGTCCGAGCCGCCGGGTCCGATCACCGTGAGGCTCACCGTGTAGGTGCCGGGCGCCACGTAGGTGTAGCTCGGGTGCTGCTCGGCCGACGTGCCCGTGTCCCCGAAGTCCCAGTCGTAGCTGGTGATCGTCCCCGTCGAGCTGTCGGTGA
>CAYRXS010000274.1:0-8770 GCA_964428225.1 uncultured Planctomycetaceae bacterium | reverse complement strand
CTCTGAGGACTGGGAGACCGCCGACCGCGCATACCTACGCATGGGTCCCGAGAACTGACCCGCCACGTCACACGAAATTACAGACCAATCGTTGCTCTGCCGCGGATTGCCGCTGATCACGTTGCCGTCGATGGTCGCCGAGGTGTACCAATCGCAGTAGACGCCGACCGTGGTGTTGTCGGTGATGGTGTTGCCGCGAATCGTGGGGCTCGTGTAGTAGCCGCAGTAGACGCCGCCTCCCCTCTGGGCGGTGTTGCCGGTGATCTCGTTCCGGAGGATGGTCGGGGAGGCGGACTCGCAGTAGACCCCCCCGCCCCGGAGATTGAATCCCGACATGGTCCCCGTGCCGTTGGTGAGGGTGAATCCTTCCAGCACGGCGTCGGATCCTTCGCCGTTCGCGAAGGTAACCACGCTCCCGAGCCCATTCCCGTCGATGGTGGTCACCTGCCGGCCGGCGAGGCTCCGCACGGTGATCGTCTTCCCCGAGAAGTCGATGCACTCGACGTACGTGCCCGGGCGGACGACGATCTCGTCGCCGCTCCCCGCCGCGTCGATCGCCGCCTGGATCGTCGCGTGGTCGTCCGGAACCCAGATGGTCGAGGCAAAACCGGGGATCGGGCAGAGGACGAGGAGCAGGGAAAGAAACGCGTAGCGCATGGACCGTAGCTCTCGAGAGGACTTGCGACGGGGGATCGCGAGGAGCCCATTCTAGCCCGAAGGCGGGGGAGCGGGGGCTTCGCCTGGCAAGCGGCGAGGCCCCGACGTTATGCGTCCGGTTCTCCCAGTTCGGCTCGCGGCGATCGAGCAGCCGCAGGTATGTCTCGTTGGCCAGGGCCGTCGGCTGCAAGGTGTGGTCCCTGCGCTCCCGGCTCATGTGGCGCGCCGCGAAGCGCCGGGGCGGACTACCGGGCGGGCAGGTGGAGGTCCTGGACGTACTCCTTTCCGTCGAGCACGACGATCTCCACCTTCGTCTTGTGGTTGTCGATCACGCAGATGAACGGATTCGCGCCGGGCTTCACCCTGCGGCTGCAGGAGAGCTGGTAGCGGTCGGGATTCACATGGGCCAGGGTGAACCGTCCCTTCGCATCGCAGCGCACGTGCGCCTGGTGGTAGATCCTCTTCGGATCGGCCGCGCGCAGGCTGATCATGGCGCGGCCCGCGGGCTCGCCCGTCGCCAGGTAGGCGGTGCCGGTGATCGTGGCTCCCTCCCTGAGCGAGATCTCGCCCACATCGGTCGTCACGCCGTCGGCAACCGAGACCGCGTTCCGGATCTCCATCGCGAAGTCGTCGTGCCGGATGCGGATCTGGTAGGTCTCGGACGTCATCAGGGGGATCTCGAACCGACCGTCTGCGTCCGTCCGCACGGATGCCTGCGTCAGGCCCAGCGGGTGGATCGAGTGGAGGAAACCGATGAAGTCGCTGTCGAACGAATCGGGCGCATCCGTGCGCACCCGTGCGTCCGCGATGGGCCGCCCGGTCGCCCGGTCGACGACGCGGCCGACCAGCGTGCCTCCCATGGTCATGCGTACCATCACGTTGGCCTTCGTACACCCTTCCTCCACGACGACCGGCTCGCTGAAGCTGGCCGCGAAGCCGCGGGCGTCGACCTGGACGACGTACGTGTCCGCCTTCAGCCCTCGCACGAGGAAGCGACCGTCCTCCTGGTCTCTCACCCAAAGCTGCTCGACGATGTACCCGTAGGCCCGATGCGTCGGATGGGACCGCCGCACGAGCAGCCGGTAGTCGCGCACCGGATCCCCCGCGGGAGTCACGACGACACCCCGGATGCTGCCGAGCGTGCCATCCGCCCGATCGGAGGCGACCTCCACGAGGCGGCGCTCGCCCCTCCCGACGTCGGGGAACCGCAGCGCCGTCTCCGCGACCGGCAGGTCCCCCAGCGTCGTGTCCGCCACAACCTTCGGCTCGACGGCCGGCGCCGCGATCTCGCCCACGGCTTCGTCCCCCACGCGCGCGAGCGCCCGCGCCGCGAAGAGGAGCGCCGCCACGGAGCCGACGATCAGGACGAGAGCGGCCAGAGGACGCATGGCGATCGATGGGTTGGTGGCTCGGCCCGGGGATCGAGCCGGCCGGCAGGAGCGATGGGACACGACACCGACGTCCGAGTACCGGGCTTCTTCCCCGAATCGCGCTCTCCCTCGGGATGACCGGGAGGCGGCGTGCCGGGATAGAATCCGGCTTCCGTGCCGTCGACTCCGGGGGGGATTTCGTGAACGACTCTGCAATGAGTTCGACTTCCGTGTCGGCCGGGCCGGTGACGCAGTCCGAGCGCATCGTGTCGATCGACGTGCTGCGCGGCTTCGCCCTGCTCGGGATCCTGGTCGTGAACATGCAGCTGTTCGCGATGATCGAGGCCGTCCTGTTCAACCCTCCGGCCTACGGCGACTTGACCGGCGCCAACCGCCTGGTCTGGGTGGTGAGCTACCTCCTGTTCGACCAGAAGGTCATGACGATCTTCTCGATGCTGTTCGGTGCGGGGATCGTCATCCTGACCGAGCGTGTCGCCGCGCGTAGGGGCTCGCCCGCCGCGACGCATTATTCGAGGATGATGTGGCTCATCGTCTTCGGGATGCTGCACGGCTATCTGCTGTGGTACGGCGACATCCTCTACTCGTACGGAATGTGCGGGCTCGTGGTCTACCTGTTTCGGCGTGTGCGCCCGAGCTGGCTGATCGTGTGGGGCATCGCGTCGATCGCGGTCGCGTCGGGGCTGTTTCTGCTCTGCGGGCTCGCCATGCACTTCGGGATCTGGGCCCCGGGCCAGGGCTACGTCGCGGATTTCCGACCGGGATTCCTGGAGATTCAACGCGAGCTGGACACCTACCGATCCGGCTGGATCGGGCAGATGGCCTACCGCGTCCCGAGCACGATCGATTGTCAGACCTTCGTCTTCCTCGTGTGGAGCTCCTGGCGCGCCGGCGGGCTGATGCTGCTCGGGATGGGGCTCTACAAGCTCGGAGTCTTCTCGGGCCGGCTCTCGGCGCGGACCTATGCGCTCATGCTCGCGGTGGGGCTGCTCGTCGGACTTCCGCTCGTCGGCTACGGGATCCACCGCTACGAGGAGGAGGGCTGGAACCCGGCCTACGTGCTCTACTTCGGATACCAGTACAACTACTGGGCGAGCCTGCTCGTCAGTCTGGGCTGGGTCGGGCTGATCATGCTCCTGTGCCGACGCTCGACGACCGGATGGCTCGCGCGCTCGCTCGCCGCCGTCGGGCAGATGGCGTTCAGCAATTACATCCTGCACACGCTGATCTGCACGACGATCTTCTACGGCCACGGCTTCGGGCAGTTCGGCCGCGTGAGCCGCGTCGGTCAGGCGGGAATCGTCGTCGCGATCTGGGCCGTGCAGCTCGTGATCTCCCCCCTCTGGCTCCGCCGCTTCCGCTTCGGCCCCCTCGAGTGGCTGTGGCGCACGCTCACCTACCGCCGGCTCCAGCCCCTTCGGCGCGACCGGAGCTCGGCGGAATAGGAGACGCGGATCGCGATCAGAACGGAGGGTAGCCCCGCGGGAAGCGGATGAGCTGGCGGATCTCCTCGTGGTCCTTCCAGTGGGACCAGCCGAGCTCGCCGAGGAGCTCGATGCGGCGCTCGTAGAGCTTGCGGTTCGTCGGCTGGGCCGCGATCTTCGCGTTGAGAAGCTTCAGCACGGCGCCGAGGTGCCCGTGGCGGTGCTCGCGCTCGATGTGCAGGTCGAGGTAGCGGCCCTCCGTGGTGTCGACCCACTTCTGCAGGTTCGCGAAGGCGGCCTCGAAGGCCGGATCGGCAGCCCCATCGGAGAGGTCCGACAACGCCTTCGCCTTGCGGAACAGGGCGTCGACCAGGATTGCCTTCTTTTCGTCCGACTCCTTGCGCTGCTCGGCCGCCGCCTCGTCGTCGGGATCGAGCTGTACGCCATAGTGCGCCGCGAGCGCGATCTGGTCGATCTGATCGATGACCCTGTCCGCAGCCGCGATCACACCGTCGAGGTGCTCCTCGCGCTTCACTCCGTCCGCGCGCTCGAGGCGGGCCACCAGCACGGGCAAGTAGTCCGGGCGCTCGGCGAGCACCTCGGCGGCGATGCGGTCGAAGAGCTCGCGATCCTCCTCGCCGTGGAGCCTGGCGAGCTGCTTCACCTTGAAGTCGATCAGCGACTCGGCGTAGCGCTCCTCGGCCGACGACTCGTCCTTCTTCGCGGAGCCTCCGCCCGCGCCTCCCTTCTTCGCGGCCGGCTTGGGCGGGACGACGTAGACGACGGGGTAGCCGCCCGGACGGTGCCCGGCGCCGGTCGCGCCGCCGCCGTAGGTGACGTTGCCGACGAGCAGGTCCCCGGGCTTGGCGCTCGCGGGCGGGTTCCCGGCGGTGACGTTCAGCTGGATGCGAGCGCCCCGGGACATCGTACGACCGCCGAACGCCCCGCCGCCGAAGGTCGCGCCGTCGGGATCCTCGAAGAAGCGCAGCGACACCGGGGAGGAGAGCGGGTGGTCGAGCATCAGGACCATGTCGTCGACCTTCCCCAGCCACTCCGCGCGGTCCAGCCGCGCGTGGAATCGGAGCGTGTACTTCCCCTTGGCGAGGGAGACGGGGCCCGGATCGAGCCAGCCCTTGGCGACGACCTGCTTCGCCTCGTCGAAGATCATCCAGACCCGCGACTGCCAGGTCTTCTCGTCGGGAATGTTCAGGGCCGAGATGCGCGGCGTGACGCGCCCCGCCGCGTCCATCGAGATCTCGTAGTCGAGCACCAGCTCGTACACCTGCCGCTCCTCGGGGAGGCGATCGCGTCCGCCGTCGAGCGGGCGGATCGTCGATCGGCTCGGGCGGAGGGCCTGGCGGCGGACCGTCAGCGAACCGGAGGGCGCCACGCGCTCCTTGCGCAGCGGCGTCTCGAGGTTCAGACGCGTCCGGAGCTCGCTGCCGTCGATCACGAGGGTGCGCTCGTCGGGGACGACGCCGTGGAACGTGAGCTCGACCTCGACCTCGCCCCGGCCGAGGTACGCCGTGTACTCGGCGAAGACGAGCTCCAGCGTGCGGCCGCCGAAGACCGGAAGGCTGTGGGTCTGCTCCTCCTCCGCGGCCAGTCGCATGTAGCTGCGCGCCTGGAAGTCCGAGTAGGCGTGGCCCGGGATCAGCTGCACCGCATGCATCACCAGCACGTTGACGTCCCGGTTCTTGTCGATGCGTCGCACGCGAATGTCGGCCCAGGTTGCACCCTCGGGGGCGACGAAGAAGTGGCGCTGCTCGTAGCCCGGGCCGAACGGCACGACCTCCTGCCACGCCCAGCTCTCCTCGTCGACCTCCTCGGCGCGGATGACCGTCACCGGAACGCGGAAAACCGGGCCGCGCTCGGGATTCGTCGCGTCCATTCCCAGGATCTCGGCGTAGTGCGCTCCCTCCGGCAGATCGGTCGGATCGACGCGCACGTCGAGCCGGCGCCCCGCCGCGGGCAGCACCAGGTGCTCGGCGCACTCGATCCACCTCTCCGAGGGCTCGAGCCGCACCCGCACCTCGAAGTCGACCTTCTCCCGGTTCGGGACGTCCTCGTGGAAGTGGGGCTCGACGTAGACGCGGAGGTCCTGCGGCTCGTCGACCTCGAAGGGCTCGCGCAGGTAGATGCCCCGCGCGTTTCCGCGCGACTGCACCCGGATGCCGAAGCGCACGTCGCGATCCGGATGGTCGGTGTGCGTCGTGAGCCAGTCGAACGCCAGGTCGGTCTGCATCAGCCCCTGTCCCATCGTGAGCTCGCCGACGCCATCGACGTCGACGCACGAGTTCTCGATCGCTCGCAGCACGCTCGGCGGCGAGTACGCGATCCCCCGTGCCTTCAGGCCCGAGAGCATCAGCGCGATGTTCCCGCAGGCGTTGGGCGAGGCCATCGACGTGCCGTGCATCTGCTGCTTGCCGGAGAGCGTCCAGTTCGGGATCGGGGCGATCGCGCCGCCCGGCGCGGAGAACTTGACCCCCAGCGAGCCGTCGTACGTGGGCCCGCGCGAGGTGAAGGTGTAGTTGCGGGGAGGCGTGGTCTCGCGCATCGAGTACTGCATCTCCTGCATGTCCGGCGAGACGTACGCGCCGATCCCGAACAGGGACTCGGTCGTCGCGCCCGGCGAACCGGCCGTCGACAGGGCGGGGCCGTCGTTCCCGGCCGAGGCGCAGAAGATCACGCCGTGCTTCCAGACCAGGTCGTCGTAGATCTCGATCGAGCGACCGTCGTTCGGGTCCGCCGTCGGCCCCCCGAAGCTCATGTTGATCAGGTCGCACTCGTTCTCGAGCACCGCGACCGCGCCGCGGATCTCGCCCGTGCCGCACGAGGCTCCGTCGATCCGCGTGTCCGCGATCTTGACCGCCACGAGCTGGGCCCCGGGCGCCAGACCGTTCATCTCCGGCTGGTCCGGGAAGTGAGCGGCCACGATGCCGGCGACGTGCGTGCCGTGCGCGCCCGCGTCGGTGACGATCGAGAGCACGTCACCGTCCGCGTAGACGTTGATCGCGTAGTTGAGCAGGTCCTCGTCGCTGAAGGTGTCGTACTGGCGCTCGAGCCGGAAGTTCGTCATCAGGTCCTCGTCGGCGAGGTCCCCGTCCTCGTCGGTGTCGATCGCCGCGCGCCACACCTCGCCGTCGTGGAAGACGACGCAGTCGAAGATCGGGCCGGGATCCCGGTAGCCCTTCTGCAACCCCTGCAGGAGAGAGAGGCGAAGGGCGAGCTCGTCGCGCTGCTTCTTCGTCTCCGCGTCCGGAGCGGGATGCCCCGCGTCCCACGCCGCGATCTCCCGTTCGAGCGCGGTCACCGCGGCGCGCTGCCGCTCGGCCCACTTCTCGCCTCGCTTGCCGCGCAGGCGGCCGACGAGCCCGCCCGGGTAGAGCTCGTACGCCGGCTTCAAGCCGAGGTGGTACTCGCCGCTCGGGCACGTCCACGCCGGATCGAGCGCGAGGGCGCGGCCGGACAGCCCGGCCAGCGTCCCGTCCTTCGCCTGCACGACGTGAGACGTGTCCACGTCCCCGCTCCCGGACGTGTCGACCATGTCGACGATCTTGGGCTTGCCGTCCGTCGTGACCTGCAGCCCGGGCGCTCCCGGATCCACGCCGGTGTCGAAGATCGCGACGACCACGCCGCGGCCGTCGTAGTCGGGGAACCGGTCGAGGAACCGCGCGGCGCCGGTGTCCTCCTTGGGGAGGAGGCCGTAGCCGGGGAAGTCGTCAGAGCGTTGCGGGAGAGCGGAGGCGACCGCGACCAGCGACGCCAGGAGGATGCCGGTCGTGAGCGGGGTGGCAGGGTGTCTCATGTCGAGTGCATGGGTTGGGACGGCGTGGGGATCGCCTCGAACGGGCGGCCTCGCGGCCGACGCGGGCCGGGCATTGGAGCACGCGGACGCGAATTCCTCAATTCGCGGTCTGCCGTCGGACCGCCGATTCGCCGCTTCCTTACCTGTCCTCGCCCATCTTCTCGATCCCGGCCCGCACCGCCTCGCGCAAGAGAGGGACGGTGAAGACCTGCTCCGCGTGCGAGTCGAGGACCTCGATCTCCTGGCGCTCGCTCGGGGAAATGAATCCTCGCAGGCTCATGCTGCCGCCGCCCTCGCGGACCCTCCCGATCATGAAGTCCAGGTGGTAGGTCCCCGGTCTCGGCAGGGTGAGCCGGACGCTTCCGTCGGGCTCGAACGGAACGGGCTCCGGATAGTCGTACATTCTATGCTCCTGCCTCACGAGAAAGGCGTGGAGGCCGTGCTCTGGCCCGGGCATGGCCCCTCGGTCCGCGAGCACGAGGCGCACGGGAATCCCCCCCTGGAGGACGACCTTCTCGTCGGAGGACAGCCCCTCCAGCCGCAGCGAGCGGTAGCCCTGCGCGGAGATGTCGACGTCCACCGCCTCGTGCAGAGTGTCGATCCGGAGGAGGCCGTCCCTCCAGGCCATGGCCCACGACTCCTCGCCCTCGGGATCGTTCGGCGAGCGATAGCTGGCCATCACCCGTTCCGGGGGTTTTCCGTCCACGTCGACGACGGTCACCGTGAAGCGGTGGAGCCGACCCCGGAGGTCGATCTCGGCCAGCCGCGGATCCTCCGTGGTCTCGCCGGAACGGACGACGACTCCGGATACCTCGAGCAGGGGGTTCTGGCTCGACCCGAGCGTGACCGTCACGGTGTAGCTCCCGGGGGGAAGGCTCCGGATCTCGAAGCGCCCCTCGTCCTCGAAGCTGACCCCGTGCGATCCCTCGTCCTCGCCGGTGTCGAGCCGAGCCCGGATGTCGACGGGGGGACGACTCCCTTCCCCGTCGTGCAGCACGCGGCCCACGATCCGGCCCGCCGACTCCAGGATGATCACCACGTCCGAGCTGAACGGAGAGAAGCGTACGTATTCGCCCTGGGCGTAGCCGTCGTGTCTGGCGCGGATCCCGAGCAGCCCCTCCTCGGCCATCCCATGGATCCGGAAGCGTCCGTCGTCGTCGGAGGTGCCGCGCAGATCGGAGAGGGAGTCCCAGTACACGTGCTCGTTCGAGCTGCCGTAGCGTTCCTCGCGAGCGACGCGAATCTGTGCCTTGGGTACCGGGGCTCCGGCCTCGTCGACGACCGTTCCCGACACGAGGAGAGGTTTCGAGCCCAGGATCAGGTCTCCCAGGTCCGTCTCTCCCGGAGGCAGGACGTAGGAGAGGTCCACGCGCGCCTCCGCGGGCTCGGGCGCATCGTCTTCGGTGGTGAAGGTCAGGGTGCGCGTCCCCTCCTCGAACGGGCGGTCGTCGCGCATGACGTAGCGGAACCGGCCTTCCTCGTCGGTCCGGGTC
>CAYRXS010000273.1:0-8824 GCA_964428225.1 uncultured Planctomycetaceae bacterium | reverse complement strand
GCTCTACGAGAACTGCGAGAATCCGGAGGAGCTCGTGGTGAACGACCGGTGGGGCAAGGGGCTTCGCGGGCAGGTCGGCGACTACTACACGACCGAGTACGGGAGCATGGGCAACTCCTCCGGCGTCGCGGACCCGACGAAGCCCTGGGAGGAGTGCCGCGGCATCGGCCACAGTTTCGCGCTCAATCGTCTCGAGGGCTACGACGCGTACCAGACGCGCGAGTCGCTCGTGCAGATGCTGATCGACCTCGTGTCCAAGGGCGGCGGGCTCCTGCTGAACCTCGGCCCGACCGCCGACGGCCGCATCCCGGTCATCCAGCAGGATCGCCTGATCGGTCTCGGCGAGTGGCTCGAGGTGAACGGCGAGGCGATCTACGGCACGCGCAAGGGCCTCTTCCGCCACCTGCCCTGGGGTTGCTCGACGACGAAGGGGAGCACGGTCTACCTGCACGTCTTCGACTGGCCCGACGATCACCGGCTCGCCGTCCCCGGTCTGCGGACGCGGATCGAGAAGGCCTCGCTGCTGCACGATCCCGAGCGCCGGCCGCTCACGATCGAGGGCAACGGCGAAGGCCGGCCGGTGCTCGATCTGCTCGGCTACCATCCCTTCCGACACGCGAGCGTAATCGCCCTCGAGCTGGCCGGCGAGCCCGAGATCGACGACCGCGTCTTCCCCGACGCCGACGGCACGATCGTCCTTCGCGCCGAGCACGCCGAGCTCCACGGAGGAGTGCAGATCGAGACCGGAACCGTGGTGCGCAGCGGCCATGAGGAGCCTCGCTTCAACGTCGGCTACTGGCTGCGCGACACCGATTTCGTGGCGTGGGACCTGCGCGTCGAGCCGGGCCGACTCTACCGCGTCGAGCTCGAGTACGGCTGCCGCCGGGGCAACGAGGGCAGCCAGTTCGAGGTGTCGCTCGGCGACGCCCTGCTCCCCGCCAGACTCGAGAGGCACACGGAAGCCTGGCACAACTACGTGAGCACGACCCTGGGCGAGATCCGCGCGGGCGACGCCGCCGACGTCACCGCGACGGTGCGCTGCACGGAGCTCGCCGAGGAAGCGCTGATGAACCTGCGCTGGATCCGCCTCGTCCCCATTCCCGAGTAGCCCGGGCGGTCCCCCTTCTACTCGCGGTGCAGCGGCCGGCCTTGCCGGTAGAGCTGGAGCGCGCCCTGCAGCTCCCCGCGCCGCGCGGGATCGGAGAGCCCGATGGCTTCGTTCTGCCACCGCACGGCGGCCGCGAAGTCCCCGCCCTCCGCACAGGCCGCGGCGAGCGTGGCGAGGACGCCCGGCTGGCGGTGCTCGGCCTCCTCGGCGCAGAGCTCCGCCCAGCGCCTCGCCTCGCCCCCGTTGCGCAGCGACGCGTCGGGGCTCGTGGCGAGGATCCACGCCAGGGCTCGGGCCGCTCGCACCTGCCGCCCCTGCACCCTCAGCGCGGCGCGGTAGTGGTCGACGGCCCTGCGCTCGTCGCCCGTCCTCTGCAACAGGGCGGCGAGGTTGATGTGAGCCTCGACGAGACGCGGATCGAGCTCGATCGCGCGTTCGTATCGCCGTCGGGCGCCCGCGAGATCCCCCGCCTGCTCGGCCAGCGCGCCCAGGTTCCCGTGGGCTCGGGCGTGGTTCGGATCGATGGCGAGCGCCTGCTCGAGCAGGCTCCGAGCGCGCCCGGGATCCCGCCCGCCGGCGAGGATGCCCGCGAGGCTGACGTAGGCGTCGACGTTGCGCGGCTGGCTGCGGATCGCCTCCTCGTAGAACGCGACGGCGCGGTCCCAGTCGCCGAGCTTTCCGTACACGATCCCGAGCCGGTTGCGGGCCGCGACGTAGCCCGGGCGGAAGCGCAGGGCCTCCTCGAGGTGGTCGCGGGCCGCTTCGAGCTCGCCGAGCTTCTCCCGCTCCTGGGCGACCACGGTGTGCGCGAGGTAGTTGCGCTCCGTCACCGACGCCGCATGCTCGAAGAGCGTCAGAGAGTCGCGCCACGTTCCGGCCTGAAGCCACGTCGCGATCCCCAGCGCGACGAGGACGGCGGCCGCTCCCGCCCCGAGCGCGAACCGCGGCAACCGGCTCCCCGCCACGTGGACGATTCCCCAGACCGCGGCGAGGTAGATCCCCACGAGCGGGACGTAGGCGTATCGATCGGCCATCGCCTGGTCGCCGACCTGGAAGAGACCGACGACGGGGACGAGGGTGCCCAGGTACCAGAACCACCCCACGGGCAGGTACGGGATCCGCCTCCCCCACCGGACGGCGCAGGCGGTGATCACGAGCAGCGCCAGGATCGCGCCGATCGTCTTCGCGCCGAGGATCGAGACCTCGCCCCCGATCCCGATCGCGGGGTGGGGGTAGAAGCACGCCAGGCCGACGGGCCAGATCGTCTTCGCCAGGTAGCCGACGTATGAGAGGGGGACGACGGCCAGCCGCTCGTCGAGGGACAGCGCACCGAGCGAGCGCACGGATCCGCCGCTCTCCTGTGCCCACATCGTGGCGAGGCAGGAGCCCGCGACGAGGAGGAGCAGGGGTATCTTCTCGAGGACGAGACGCCATGCCGTTCCGTCGCGAAGCCGACGAAGCGGCCAGAAGTCGAGCAGCAGCAGCACGAACGGCAGCGTCACGAGCATCGGCTTCGCCATGAGCCCGAGGGCGAGCGAGAGCGCGACGACGGCGTACTTGCCGAGGCTCGGGCGTCGCGCGTACCACGCCCAGGCGAGCAGGCACGTCATCCAGAACGTAGCGGACAGGACGTCCTTGCGCTCGGCGGCCCACGCCACGGATTCCGCGCGCAGGGGGTGGAGCACGAACAGGGCGGCCACGAGCACGCTCGGCCAGAAGGCCCGGGTCATCCCGCGCAGCCCGAGGAAGAGCAGGGCCGCGTTCAGGCCGTGCAGCGCGACGTTCGTGGCGTGGTGTCCTCCGGCGCGCATCCCGAAGAGCTCGACGTCGAGCATGTGCGAGAGCCAGGTGAATGGATGCCAGTTCGCGGCGTGGCTCGTGGTGAACGCCCACTTCACGCCGGCCCAGGTCAGCCCGCCCCGGACCATCTCGTTCTCGACGAGGTAGTTGGGATCATCGAAGGAGACGAACCCGTGGCCGAGGACGCGCGCGTAGACGGCGAACGAGGCCGCGATCAGCCCCAGGCAGACCGCGACGTCCCGGCGTCGGCGTGTCGGGCGGGTGGTGGTTCCCTCCGGGGACGGCATCCGCTCAGTGTAGACGACGAGCAACGGCCTCCAACGTCCCGGCGGTTACAATCGCGCGGCCATGGCGCCCTTCGTTCCCCCCGCTCGCTTCGTGATCCACGAGACGGAGCACTGGCTCGTGAACCACCGGATCGACACGGTCTACCCCGGCTACCTGATGGTCGGCGCCCGGGCTCCGGACGCTACGTCGTTCGCGAGCCTGAGTCCGGAAGCCCTCGCCGAGCTCGGCGGCCTCCTCGCCGCCTGCGTGCACGCCCTCGAGACGCGCCTGGGCGCGACCCGCGTCTACTGCGGCCGCTACGGCCACGAGCCCGACCACACCGTCCACTTCCACGTCCTGCCCGTGTACGCCTGGACGGTCGAGCGCTTCCTCGCCGACGAGCTCGCGCCGAAGCTTCGCTCGTTCCACGCCTCCCCTCCCGACGCCGCCTCCCCCACCCTCTCCGACTTCGACGGCGCCGACCTCACCCTCTTCCTCTGGCGTCGCTTCGCCGATCCGGGTGCAGTATCCCCCGAGATCGACGGTCCGAGCATGGACGAGACGATCGAAGTCCTGCGCGCGGCCTTCCGATCCCACACCTCTCCGTCCTCCGCGCCTTGACCGCCATCACCCCCCACCTATTATCGAGCCAGGCGTTCGCACTGCTCGTTTGCTCCCTGAGCTCCCCGATTCCCGCGGACTGATCCGACAGGGTTCCGCCCAACACATCCTGCTCATGCAGAGACGGGCATGAAGAAAGACAAGGACCGCACCACCATCGATGCCCTTACGGGGGCTCTGATGGAATTCAACGGACGATACGCCAGACCGGGCATCGGACCCCTGTACCTGTCCGA
This sequence comes from uncultured Planctomycetaceae bacterium, assembly GCA_964428225.1. Taxonomy (GTDB): domain Bacteria; phylum Planctomycetota; class UBA1135; order UBA1135; genus JBFMCU01. Next base: position 4,792 of record CAYRXS010000273.1, on the reverse strand, counting down.
GCCCTGTGGTCTCGACGAGCACTGGTCAGAAGAGTACTGGCCGTACTCCACCCTTCCCGGGGTGTATGTCGTGTACGACGACCACAACAAGCTCATCTACATCGGCAAGGCCTCGCTCGATGCAACCCTGGGAAGCCGCCTGGGAGCCCACTTCAGCAGGAGCTCCGATGGCTCCGCCGAGCCGCCCCCGGGCTGGAAGGGTGCAAAGTACGTTCGCACCATACCACTCCCCCACGAACACGCCTTCGAGGCCCCCGCAATCGAGGAGTTCCTGATCACTCGACTCGAAGCGAGGGAGAACAAACTGGGGCAGCCTGGCAAGCACACCTGAGAGAACGAGCCGGTCGCCACGGACGTTCCGGAGAACGAGGCAGCCACCCCGCACGAGCACGGAGAGCCAGCCCATTGAACCATAGCGAAATCGTCAGCTTCCTCTGGGGCGTCGCGGACCTGATTCGGGACACGTTCCGGCGCGGGCACTATCAGGACGTCATTCTGCCGCTGACGGTTCTGCGGCGGCTGGATTGCGTGCTGGCGGACACGAAGAAGAAAGTGCTCGCACGGCAGGCCGCGCTGACGAAGAAGAAGCTGGAGAACCTGGATCCGCAGCTTCGCAAGACCGCGGGCTTCGCCTTCTACAACACGTCGCGGTACGACTTCGAGCGGCTCCTCGGCGATGCGCCCAACCTGGCCGCGAATCTCCGTAACTACATCGCGGGGTTCAGCCCGAACATGCGCGAGGTGCTGGAGAGGTTCGACTTCGACAATACGATCAGCAAGCTGGAGGAGGCGGGACTCCTCTTCCAGGTGCTCGAGCGGTTCAAGAACGTCGACCTGCACCCGGACCGGGTCGACAACCCGACGATGGGGACGATCTTCGAGGAGCTCATCCGGAAGTTCAACGAGGCTCTCAACGAGAACCCGGGCGAGCACTTCACGCCGCGGGACGTCGTCCACCTGATGGTGGACCTGATGCTCGCGGGGGACGAGAGGCGGATCCGCCGCCGCGGCGTGGTCTGTACCGTCTGCGATCCCTGCTGCGGCTCCGGCGGCATGCTCATGATCACGAAGGAGCACGTCACGAAGGGCCTGCGGAAGAACGGCGAGCTGCTCCGCCCCGCGATCAACGAGAAGGCCGACATCCACCTCTTCGGACAGGAGGTGAACCCGGAGACCTGGGCGGTCTCGAAGTCGGACCTCTTCATGAAGGACCCGACCGGGCGCGACGCGGACCACATCGCCTACGGGAGCACGCTCTCGAACGACCGCCACGCCGGCACGACCTTCGACTACCTGATCACGAATCCGCCCTACGGCAAGGACTGGAAGCGCGACCAGGACGCCGTTCGCGCCGAGCACGAGCGTGGCTCGGCCGGGCGCTTCGGTCCGGGCCTCCCCCGGATCAGCGACGGCCAAATCCTCTTCCTGCTGCACATGCTCGCGCACGCCAAGAAGCCGAAGGAGGGCGGCTCGCGCATCGCGATCATCATGAACGGCTCGCCGCTCTTCACCGGCGACGCGGGCAGTGGGGAGAGCGAAATCCGCCGCCACATCCTGGAGAACGACCTGCTCGAGGCATTGATCGCGCTACCCGAGCAGCTCTTCTACAACACCGGCATCGCGACCTACGTCTGGGTGGTCACGAACCGCAAGGCCAAGGCGCGCCGCGGAAGGGTGCAGCTGATCGACGCCACGTCGTTCTGGGTTCCGATGCGCAAGAGCCTCGGCGACAAGCGCCGCGAGATTCCGTTCGAGCAGGCGCAGGATATCCTCCTGCTCCTCGCCGACTTCACCGACGGTGACACGCGTCAGGTCACGAAGAACGGTGAGGAGGAGGAGGTCGTCGTCAGCCACGTCTTTCCGACGACCCACTTCGGCTTCCGCAAGATCACGGTCGAGCGGCCGCTGCGGCTCGAGTTCCAGGCCACCCCGGAGCGCATCGCGCGACTGGAGGACGAGCGTGGCTTCCAGAACCTGGCGAAGTCCCGCAAGAAGGGCGCCGCGGGCGAGAAGGAGATGGCCGCGGGTCGGAAGGTCCAGAAGGAGATCCGCGCCTTCGTAGGCTCGCTTCCCGACACGCGGTTCACGGACCGCGCCGAGTTCCTCGGCGTCCTGGAGCCGGCGGCGAAGGATGCCGGCCTGAAGCTGCCCGCTCCTATCAGGAAGGCGATCCTCTCCGCCCTCGGCGAGCGCGACGAGACGGCGGAGATCTGTCGGGACCAGAACGGCGATCCGGAGCCCGCCCCGGAGCTTCGCTACACGGAGAGCGTCCCCCTCCCGCCCGACGACGACCCCGTGGACGACGAGGGCGTCCCCGCCAGCGTCCGCGCCTTCTTCGACCGCGAGGTCAAGCCCCACGTCCCCGACGCCTGGATCGACACCTCCCGCCGCGATCCCAGGGACGGCCGCGTCGGCCTCGTCGGCTACGAGATCAACTTCAACCGCTACTTCTACCGCTACACCCCACCCCGACCCCTGGAGGAGATCGAGGCAGACATCCGGGCCATCGAGACGGAGATCGTGACGATGCTCCGGGAGGTGACGGGAAGCTCGCCCCCGGCCGCCGGGTGATACCCCGGAGACACTAAATGTCGGCACTCATGGCGGAAGTGCCGACCTTTTGCGGCGCCGGGACGGCCCGGGAGGAAGCCCCGGGCGGGTGGCCTCCGCGGGTTCCGTTTCCTCGGTAAATGTCGACAAGTGCCGAGGTTTCGTAACAACCATCCCGCCGTGGGACGGGTCATGAGGGGAGCCGTGGCCCCCGCCCGGAAATCCCATGTGTGAAACTGTCAACACTAATTCATTTGTGATAACACTTTCACACATGGGGGAATCCCACCGAGAACGACTGCTCGCGATGGTCCGGGATCGCGGTCTCTTGAGCGCGACGGAGGTCGCGCAGGCCGGGATCCACAGCCAGCAGCTCACCCGACTCGTGGCCGAAGGAGTCCTCGAGCGGATCGCCCGGGGGCGCTATCGGCTCGCCGACTCGGACGTCACCGAGCACCACGGCCTCGCCCTCGTGGGGGCCTCCGTTCCCGAGGGGATCGTCTGCCTCCTCTCCGCGCTGAGCTTCCACGGTATCGGCACCCAGCTTCCGGCACAGGTGTGGCTCGCGATCGAACGGGGAACGCGAGCACCGAAGCTCCCCTACCCCCCGCTACGGATCTTCCGCTTCAGCGGCGCGGCGTTCACCGAGGGAATCGAAACCCACCGCATCGAACGGCAGGACGTGCGCGTCTACAGCGTGGCGAAGACGCTCGCGGATCTCTTCAAGCTCCGCCGTCGCATCGGCCTGGACGTAGCGATGGAGGCGCTGCGGGAGGCCTGGCGGGACCGTCGGGTTACGATCGAGGAGCTCGACCGCGCGGCGCGTGTCTGCCGGGTGGAGCGTGTCATGCGACCCTATGTAGAGGGGATCGTCGCATGAGTGCCGATCTCGCCCGCTCCGTGCAGGCGCGTCTGGTTCGGCACGCGAAGGCCCTCGGGATCGATCCGAACGTCGTCCTGGTACGCTACGTGACCGAGCGGTTCCTGTACCGGCTGTCGCGCTCGCCCCATGCCGAGCGCTTCGTCCTGAAGGGGGCCCTGCTGCTCCTCGTGTGGCTCGGCGAGACGATCCGGCCGACGCGGGATGCCGACCTGCTCGGCTACGGTGAGCTGGACGAGGAGGCGCTGGCGAGGACCTTCGCGGAGATCTGCACCTTCCCGGTGGCAGACGACGGCGTGTTCTTCGACGCGGCGTCGATCCGCGTCCTCCCGATCCGCCCCGAGGATACCTACGGCGGCCAGCGCGTGATTCTGCGCGCCCACATGGGCAGGGCGCGCCTCAAGGTCCAGGTGGACGTGGGCATCGGGGATGCGGTAACCCCGGAGCCCGAGTGGCTCGACTACCCGAGCCTACTGGGCTTTCCCTCCCCGCGTCTGCGCGCCTATCGCCCCGAGACCGCCATCGCGGAGAAGGTCCACGCCATGATCGTCCTCGGATCGAAGAACAGCCGCATGCGGGACTTCTTCGACATCCACGCTCTGGCTGCCGGCGAGTCCTTCGATGGTGCGGTGCTCGCCGATGCGCTCGTCTCGACCTTTGCGCGACGCACGACCGAGCTTCCCCGCGATCTGCCTCTTGCCCTCACCCCGGCCTTCGCCGAGGTGGATGGCAAGGAAGCGCAATGGACCGGTTTCGTACGACGCATTCCCTCGAGTACTTCACCCCCTACTCTGGCGACCGCGATCGAGGGAGTCGCCGGCCTCGTGGGACCGGTGCTCCTGGCAGCGGCACGAGGAAACCCGTTCTCAGCGAAATGGCGGCCAGGCGGGCCTTGGGAGGAGGCATGAAGGAATCGCAGGCAGGTCGTCGGGCCGTGGACACGAAACGGTTCGTGCGATACCCGAAGTCCAAGGATTCTGGCGTCGAGTGGCTGGGTGAGATTCCTGCGCACTGGAAAGTCAAGGCGCTGAAACGGCTTGCAGCTATGCGTGCCGGGACCGCTATCACATCGGATGATATCGACCCCACCGGTGAGTATCCGGTCTTTGGGGGAAACGGAATACGTGGCTACACGTCGTCATTCACGCACGAAGGCGCGTGCCCTCTAATCGGCAGACAGGGTGCGCTCTGCGGCTGTGTGATTCTTGCGACCGGCGAGTTCTGGGCCTCGGAGCATGCCGTCGTGGTCACTCCAAGTCATGGTGTGAATCCTAACTGGCTTACGCAGCTTCTCCGGGCCATGTCACTCAACCCGCCATATTCATGAGGGCCTGCTGATATCGTCACCTGCATGCTCGACGG
>CAYRXS010000272.1:0-8835 GCA_964428225.1 uncultured Planctomycetaceae bacterium | reverse complement strand
ATTCCACCGTGCAGGGACGGTCGTCCCCGCGCCATGGATCCGCCGGACGGGTACCAAGAGGGTGCCTCCTGTGAACCATCCCAAGGACGCTGTGAACGAGTTGACCGTCCCGGCCTCACAACGGGCTTTCCGCCCTCTCCATCTCCGGCTCCATGTCTTCAGATCTCCCGCCCTCCCCCCTTCCGTGCTCGTGTACGTCACCCACGAGATGCAGAGGAGAGGGAGCTCAGCGCACCATCAAGCCGGCCACCTTCGACTCGAACAGGTAGGAGCCCGACACCACCTCGTAGACCGCGGCGCCCTCCTCGTGCCGAAGGAACCGGACTCCCACGGCTTCGCCGGCGGGCATGCCGCTCTCGGTGACGGCGGTCGGGTCGTCGGCGGGGACGAACACGGTCGCACTCGTGTTCGGGGGGATCTCGATGCTCAAGGTCACCGCGTTGCCCTCGATCTCGTACGAGCTCGCGATCAGGCCGCGGATCGAGTCGAGACTCGCCCGCGCCCAGGTCAGGTCGCCGACGAGGGCGGGGACGATGAAGAAGTGCTCGTAGCCGGGACGCGCGGGATCGGGGCGGATTCCCGCCACGCCCTCCATGAACCACGCGCCGACGGACAGGAACGAGCTGTGACAGCGGGAGTGAAGTCCATCCCACTGCTCCCAGATCGTGGTCGCACCCTCCTCGAGCATGTGCCCCCAGCTCGGGTAGTCCGTCTTCGAGACCATCTCGTGGACCAAGTCCTGGCGCCCCGTCTCCGTCAGCCACTTCAGAAGGAAATAGGTGCCGTGGATACCGGAGTTCACGTGCCCCTCCCTCTCCTGCAGGATCTTCCGCTCCAGGTTCGCCATCACCGCGGGGACATGCTCCGGAGGCGTCAGGCCCGCCAGGAGAGGAAACGCGAGGTAGGGCTGCTCGCCGTTCGCGTAGGTCGCGGTCTCGGGATCGAAATACTCCTCGTGCACCACGCGGCGAAGGACCTCCGCCCGCTCGCGATACACCGCCGCGTCGTCCATCCGGCCCAGGATCTCCGCGATCTCCGCCATTCGCTTCACGCTGTAGAAGCGGTAGCAGTTGTTGAAGAACGACGTCGAGCGCTCGTCGACGCGGCCGTCGCTGCCCTGCTGGCGGCCGGGAGGCACCCAGTCGCCAAGGAAGCCCCAGTTCTCGTGGCCGTAACGATGGAGGATGTCGCCCTCGCTCTGCGTGTCGAGGAACCGCAGCCACCGCTGCATCATCGGGTAGTTCTCCTCGAGGATCCACGTGTCGCCGTAGGCCAGGTAGACCTCCCACGGCAGAGCGATGCACACGCCACTCCACGCGGGCCCGCCACCGCCCTCGTAGGTCGGCGCGGTGTAGGGGATGTCGCCGTCCTCACTCTGCACGTCGCGCCAGTCCTGCATCCACTTCGTGAAGAAGGCGCCCTTCTCGAAGCTCGCCAGCGCGGTCTCCATCGTGGCGTGCGCGTCGCCGCCGTAACCCTGTCGCTCGCGGTGCGGGCAGTCGACGACGTAGCCGCCCAGGCTCAGACACTGATACGTCCAGAGCACGGTCTCGTAGATCCGGTTCAAGAGGCCGTCGGAGCAGGCGAACCGCCCGACGCAGCGGTACCCGTTGCGCACGAGCCCGCCCGTGATGTCGTCGGCCTGCAGCGGGAGCTCCGCGCCTCGCACCGTGATCCACCGCCCGGTGGCGTAGTTGAAGCGGTGACGGAAGAGACCCTCGCCGCCCTCGTCGAGCACGAGCTCGCTCCGCTGGTCGTAGGTGCACTCCTCGTCCTCGCGCTCGGAGAAGGTCAGGGTCACCGTCGCTCCCGGCTCCCCGCGAAGGTAGAGCTCGGTCCACCCCGTGTAGTTTCGGCCCATGTCGACTCGCCAACCGCCGTCCTCCAGCTCCTCGATCGCTCTCGGCGCGATCTTCTCGTCCAGGCGATTCGGCTCGATCATCTCCGCCGACAGCCGGATCTCCGGATCGTAAGGCGTGGCGGCCGCCCACTCCGAGTCGTCGAAGTCGGACTCGTTCCACTCGCGGTCCTGGGCGCCGGCGTCCACGCGCTCACCCCCGAAGCGGCCGAAGCGCCACCCCCCGAGCAGGGTGCGATGGCTGGGGTGCACCTTCCAGCTCTCGTCGGTGACCACGCGCGCCGTCGAGCCGTCGTCCCCCGTCACGTCGATCCTCGCCATGACGAGAGGCTTGTCCTCGCAGCCGAAGGTGGGGAAGTGCGCCCACCCCCCGCCGAGCCAGAGAGCGACCGTGTTGCGGCCCGGGTACAGGTAGTCGCGGATGTCGTAGGTCACGTACCGCGCGCGCTTCGACAGGTCGCTGATGCTCGGCGTGAGCACGTGGTCGCCGACCTTCGTGCCGTTCACCCAGAGCTCGTGATAGCCGAGCGACGCGACGCAGGCGAGGGCCTCGGCGGCGTAGTCGGTCAGGTCGAACGAGCGCCGCAGCCACGGATCGGGTGAGTGACCATCGCCCAGGACCTTGCCCCACGGCGCGATCCCGTAGGGGCCGAGGATCCGCACCGGCATCCACCCCGCCGGATGATCGGGGGAGGACATCCAGTCGGGGCTCCTGACGCTACCCGCCCACCAGCTCGAATCGGTGACGCGGACGATCGGCTCGCCCTCGTCGAGCTCGATGCGCAGGTGCGCGATCCAGCCCGCCGGACTCGGCTGCTCGCCCTCGTTCCTCACCCCCACTGCGAGCACGTTCTCGCCCTCGCGCAGGTGCGGCCGCAGGTCCACGAGGATCGGCTCCTCCCAACGATCCCCCTCGGCGATCCGCGTCCCGTTCACCGCGAGGGCGAAGGCGTTGTCCGCGGAGATCAGCATCTCGGCCTTCGTCACGCTTCGCCCCGCGGGAATCGCCTGCACGGTTCGGAAGGCATGGTGTCCGGGCGGCGCGTTCTCGAGGGGATTCCCCTTCGGATACCAGATCCACTTCGCGTCCCCGAACGGCCCCGCGGTCCGGCTCGCGCCAATCCACCGCGCCCCCCAGTCCGCGGCGTCCAGCAGGCCCATGCTGAACCTCGCGGGCTCGCTCCACTCCGAGCGCGCGCCGTCGCCGTCCCACGAGCACGCCTTCCAGTAGCACATCATCCGCGAGCGCAGGGGCACGCCCTCCCACTCGACGTGCGTGGTGCGGGAGGATTCCACGCGCCCCGAGTCCCACAGGTCCCCTTTGCCGTCGGCCAGGATCTCCGGGCGGGAGGCGACGAGGACGCGATAGGCGCTCTGCCGTAGCCCGCGCGCGTCCGGATCGACCGCCGCCAGCTTCCAGCTCAAGCGGGGTCGCGTCACGTCGATGCCCAGCGGATTCTCGAGGTACTCGCAACGCAGCTCGATGACGTGAAGCGTTGGCTCGCGAGCTTCGTCCTCCGGAACGTTCGAGGGGGAAGCGCAGCCGAGGTTCAGGAAGGCCAGCATGACGAGGAGTCTATTCATGGATTCGGGCGGCAGGAGACCGCTAAGGAAACCAGGAAGGCAGGAACTTGGCAGAGGGAGGATAGCGTGTGTGGGGACGGGGTTGGTCCCTCTTCCTGCCCTCTTGCCTTCCTCAGCGGCCTTCTCCGCCCTTCCTCAGCCGAGCTCGTCCAGGGACCGCGGCCAGTCGTCCTTGAGCAGGCGGGAGAGGGCGCGGTCCTTCAGCAGCTTGCCGCCGGTCTGGCAGGCGGCGCAGTAGTTCGTCTCGTTCTCCGCGTACACGATGCGCTGCACGGGGGCGCCGCAATCGGGGCAGGGCTTGCGGTGACGTCCGTGCACCGCCATGGCCTCGTGGAAGGCGGTCACCTTGTCGGGAAAGCCGTCGCCGACCTCCTCGCGCAGACGGGCGATCCAGCGCTCGAGAGTCTCGCGGGCGGTCCGCCACAGCCGCTCGACCTCCGCGGCGTCGAGGTTCGTCGTCTGCTGCAGCGGCGAGAGCCTTGCGTGGAACAGGATCTCGTCCGAGTAGGCGTTGCCGATCCCGTCGAACAGGGTCGGGTCGCAGAGAGCGCGCTTCAGGGTGTGCCGCTCCGCGACGAGGCGCTCGCGGAAGGCGTCGAGATCGGCCGCGAGCACGTCGAGCCCGCCGCGGTCGTGCGCCGCGAGGGCCTCGCGACCGCGCTCGACGTGCAGCGATGCGCGCCGCTTCGTCCCCGCCTCGGTCAGCACCAGGGTGCCGTGCTCGAAGTCGAACGCCGCGAGCCCCATCTTGCCCGGCAGGCCGGCCCCCGCCTTCCTCCAGCGCAACCGACCCGCGATCATGAGGTGCAGGACGAGGAACAGGTCGCCCTCGAGCCCGAGGACGAGGCGCTTGCCCAGCCGCTCCACGGTTCTCACCTCTCGCTCCGCCGTCGCCGAAAGCGGCGGATCGAACGTCCGCACGAGGAACGGGCTCTTCAGGCGGATCCCGGCGAGCCGACGGCCGCGGACGTGACGGTCCAGGGCCTCGACGTAGGTGGTGACGTCCGGAAGCTCGGGCATGGGCGAGGACTCTGCGGTTCGCCGTGGACGAAGGAGCCGAAGGCCCGGAATTCCGCCAAGTCCGCGCCGGGTTCCTCCGATAGCAACGGGACGTACCGGAGGAGGCGCCGACGTCCGCGGTGAGCCGGAGGATCGGTCGTGGCTCCGCGTACGGTATCGTAATCCCGTGAATCCGCCGAGACGTCCCGAATCCGTCACGAACCAGACGGTCTGTCTGCTGGGCATGATCGGGTTCCTGGTCGCTGCCGATCTGCTCGAGAAATCGGACGCGAGCCGCGCCATGCGGACGATCATCTGCATGCTCGCCACCGCGGGGCCGATGATCCTGGCGGACGTCTTCCTGCGCGGCGTGCATCGCCGGCGCTCGGCGGGCTTCGCGCTCGAGCGGCGCGCCCGACCGCTGGACCTCCGGCGCGTGGGGACGAAGCTCCTGGGGTTCTGGACGACGCTCGGCGTGATCGCGCTCGTCTATTGGGTGGCCCCGGAGTACCGCCGGGATTTCTACGAGCCGTTCTGGGAGATCATCCGGCTCGCGCTTCCCGTCCTGCTGGTCGGATCGATTCCGTACTTCGCCCTCGTCGATCGTCGGCAGGAGGATCCGGAGGACGAGTACTGGCAGGCCGGCTGCGTGATGACGGGACGGTGGGCAAGCCTCGACGGGAGGACGATGCGCCACTACGCGCTGGGGTGGGTCATCAAGGGCTTCTACCTGCCCCTGATGACGACCCTGCTGTCGAGGGCGATCAATTCCTTCTCCGCGGTGGAGCTGAGCTCCGCAATGGAGAGCTTCCCCCTGCTCGTGACGTACGTCGCGAAGCTCTCCCTCGCCATCGACCTCGCCTTCGTGGCCATCGGCTACTCGCTCACCCTGCGGGTCATCGACTCCCACATCCGCTCGCCGAATCCGTTCGCCTACGGGTGGGTCGTGACCCTCGTACTCTACACGCCGTTCTGGGGGCTGATCGGAAACCGCTACTTCGGTTACGGCGACAACGAGGACTGGACGCACTGGATGGGGAACGTGCCCGTTCTCCTCTACGTCTGGGGGACGCTGATCATCCTGAGCAAGCTGGGGTGGGCCTGGTCCAACGTGTCTTTCGGGACGCGGTTCTCGAACCTCACCCACCGCGGAATCATCACGAACGGACCGTACCGCTTCACGAAGCACCCGTCGTATCTGTTCAAGAACGTCTCGTGGTGGCTACTGAGCGTCCCCTTCCTCTCCGTGGAATCGCCGCTCCTCGCGCTGCAGCACTCCGTCGCCCTGCTCGGCGTCAACGCCCTCTACTTCTTCCGCGCGCGCGCCGAGGAGCAGCACCTGTCCGAGGATCCGGTGTACGTCGAGTACGCGCAGTGGATCGAGGAGCACGGCGTGCTCCGGTTCCTGGGGCGCCTCGTCCCCGTCCTGCGCTATCGCGCGCCCGCCGGAGACGCCACCGCGAGCGACTGACGGCGTTACCGGGGCGATCCCGGGGCGGCGCCGAAGATCTGCCGGACCTCGGGATCGTCGGGGAGAAGGGCCGCGGCCTCGAGGAAGATCTCCATCGCCCTGTCCCGATCGCCTTGGCGAGCGTGCCACTGCCCCTCGAGCAGGAGCCGCTTGACCGTGCAGGTCTTGTCGAGCAGGTCCTGCCGCGCGGCGTCGGCGGTGCCGTCGCCCGACGCGATCAGCGGAGGCAGGCTCTCGGGAAGATCCAGGAGATCCTCCATGTTCTCCAGCCACGTGTCGCGCACCAGGCCCCGGCTTCCCGCGTAGTCGAGGACGGGCAGATCATCGGTGTTCAGCCGGAGCTCGCCACGCTCCCCGCCGGCGGCGAACGATGCCAGCGTCTCCCCGCCGGCGAGGAAGCAGCCCAGCAGCCCGAAGGGCTCGCCGATCGTGCTCCCCGCCAGGTCCCCACGCACTCCGCACGAGGCGAGGCCCTCCTCGAAGCGGGCCAGATCGAACGTCAGCGGTCCGCGACATCCCACCATCACCCCGTGGGTCACACCCATGAACAAGGCGCAGTCGGGAAAGACGGAGACGAAGGTGGCCAGGGCGGTCCGGAAGTCCTCCCGGGCCATCTTGTGGAGGGGAAGGTACTGAGCGACCACCCCGCCCTCCCGGAGACGGGCGCGGCAGGCCTCGTAGTGCTCGAGCGCGTAGAGCGTCCCCGAACCCAGGGCGGGGTGCGTCGGATCGCAGGAGATCAGGTCGTACCGCTTCTCGCAGAAGGCGACGAAGTTCCTCCCGTCCCCGGCGATCAGACGAACGCGCGGATTGGAGAGCACCTCGTGATTGAGGGAGTCGTAGAAGGGCAGGACTCCCTCCACCGCCGGACAGATCTCCACGCAATCGACGCGGATCTCCTCCCAGGAGGCGATCACGGAGGTGGTGATGCCGATACCCAGGCCGATGACGAGCGCGTCCCGGGGATCCGGATGGCAGAGCACCGGCAACGCGCCCAGCATGTGCACGGTCTTGATCGCGTCGTAGGAGGAGCCGCACACCCGGCTGTTGTTGATGAAGGCGGCCCTCTCGCCGGTGCGCTCGTCCTCGATCACCGCGACACTGCCCTCCACGGACTCCTCGTGAAAGACCAGTCGGTCCGTCGTGGCCGGATTGCGACCGAAGCTGGGAGGAAGCACCTTGCCGAACCAGGACGGGTTCGAGGCCACGACCACGGCCGAGATCATCAGGAGGACGCAGGCGATCCGCGGTCCGGAGAAGCGAGACCCGGTGCGTCTCGCCCCGGTGAAGGCCAGCAGCGCGCACCCGAAGCTGACGATCACGACCGCCGCGTTCCCGGAGTGGGTTCCGATCAGGGGGATCAGCAGGAAGCCGGCGGCCAGAGATCCGGCGATGCCGCCGGCGGCGTTGGCCAGATAGAGATGACCCACCCGCGCTCCGACGCCACGCCCCTCCCGGGCGGCGAGGCCGAACAGCAGCGGCAGAGAGATGCCCATGAGCACCGCGGGCAAGAGGACCACCGCTCCGGAGAGGAGCAGCGGGGGAAGGACCAGCCGCTGCAGGGGAAGGTCCGTGAGCCCGCGCAGCCGGATCAGGAGGTCCGGGAGCATGCCGAAGGCCGGCGTGAGGCCCAGGGCGAGCAAGCCCACCGCCACGTGCAGAAACGCGAAGATCGCGAGGGGACGTTCCCGTCGGGAGAGGAACGCGGCGTAGATGGCGCTGCCGATGGCGATCCCCGCGAGGTACACCGCGAGGATCAGGGCGAAGGTGTGCGGCGAGTTGCGCAGGTAGACCCCGAGGACCCGGGTCCACAGGACCTCGTAGGCGAGGGCGCTGAAGCCGGACAGCAGCGCGAGGACGGCGAGGAGGCGGGGCTCGATCGCGCCCGGGGACGCGGGCCGCCGGGTCTCCGCGGGAGGCGAGGTCGCCTCGGTGTCGGCCGTCGGGACGGCCCGCGCTCTGAAGGCGATCCAGCTCAGACAAGCGCCTGCGGCCTGGGCGGCGGAGGCGATCCACACCGTGCGCTGGAGCCCCAGGATGCCGATGAGGAGGAAGCTGGCCGCCACGCATCCCGCCACGCCTCCGAGCGTGTTCACCGAGTACAGCCGTCCGATCACCGCGCCTCCCACCCCGGGGCCTCTCACCAGCGCGCGCGAGAGCGCGGGCAAGGTGCCCCCCATCAGGGCGGCCGGTGCGAGGAGCAGCAGGAAGGCCAGGACGAACCGGACCGCTCCGGCCAGGAGGCTCGGCGCGGGATCTCCCGCGAGCAGGGCGCCGTATGCCAGCCGCACGGCGGGCAGGCTCCAGTGGACCAGAGGGGCCGTGACCGCCGCCCCCAGGGCCAGGAACATGAACAGGTGCTCCGGCTTCCGGGATCGGTCCGCGAGACGGCCGAAGAGAACGCTGCCCGCCCCCAGGCCGGCCATGAAGGCGGCGATCACCGTGCTCACCGACGCCATGGTGCCGCCGAAGATCAGGGTCAGGGAACGCGCCCAGACCACCTCGAGGGCGAGACAGGCCGCGCCGGTGAGGAAGAAGGCGACGGTCAGGAGCGCCGGAGTCCTCGCCCGGTCGGATGCCGCCGTCGATGCTTGCCTTCTCGGTGCAGACATGCCCCCGTCTTCCTTCCGGAATCCCCGTGCGCCCCGTCGGCGCCCGCCGGGACGAGCCCCCGGATCATAGGTGCGGGGCGGTGTCGAACAAGCCTCGGGCGACCGGCCGCGCTCACTCGGGCGGCTCGAGCGGGCCGATGTACTCCGTGGCCACGACGACGTCGTCGAACCACACGGTGGTCACGTGATCCTCGGGGGCCTCGGTGACGTAGAGGAGGAGCCAGAGGAAGTTCACGTTCAGCTCGGGATCCGTGCGCCAGCGAAAACCCTCGAACGGCGCGCCCCCCTCCGTCACGGGGAAGCGCTCGGGC
>CAYRXS010000271.1:0-8941 GCA_964428225.1 uncultured Planctomycetaceae bacterium | reverse complement strand
TTCAGGTCAGGTCATGTCATGGCCATCCCCCGCTTCCAGGTTTCCTTGGCGCAATCAGTAACCCAGCACCAGCTCGATCGCGTTCGTCAGCAGCGCGGAGCCGCCCACGTTGTTGAGCAGCCCCTGCGTGTAGGCGTGGACCCCGGCGAGGCCCGGATCGCTGGGGATCGGGATCGTGTGCGGGCTGATGCCCGAGCCCCCGCCCGCGATGTGGGTGAGCATCCAGGTCGAGCTCACGTCGATCAGCAGCTCGCCGATCCCGGTCATGAACCCGAACGGAGCGGAGTAGCCGACGACGAAGGTCAGACCCGCGGCCCCGACCGCTCCCCCGTCGATCTCCGAGATCCAGCTCGTGCCGATGACCGGTAGGTTCGTGCTCGTGAAGATGAAGGGGTTGATGCCCGTGCCGTTGTAGTACGTGAAGGAGGCGTCCGACACGTCGTTGACGACGATGTAGTCCGACTTCGTCTCCGTGTCCATGCCGTGCGTACCCAGCACCGTCAGGGCGACGGTGTAGGTGCCGGGGTCGACGTACAGGTGCGTCGGGTTCTGGTCGAACGCGGTGCCGGTGTCCCCGAAATCCCAGCTCCAGAAGGTGATCCCCGTCCCGCTCGAGGCGTCGGTGAAGTCGACGAGCAGGTCCTCATCGCCCGAGGTCGGGCTCGCGGTGAAGTCCGCGTGGGGATCGGGACCGGTGTCGACGGTCCACTTGTCGATCCACGTCTCCCACGGCCCCACGCTGTACTCGGCGTGGCTCCAGAAGGAGCCGGGCTCGGACGGATCCTCGTCCATCCCGCTGTAGGTCGCCGTATCGATCGGCGGTGTACGGGACGTTGCTTGTGATCAGGCGTTGCACGTTCGGCATCGTTCCGACGGGATCGCCGACGGTCCGCCACGAGGCCTCGGTCGAGGGGAACTCGTTCGCGGCGGAGCGGTTGTAGCTGACGGTGACGTTGCCCGCCTCGCTCACGTGGATGTCGGGGAACCAGCTGTAGACGCCGGTCCCGAGCTCGAGCTCACCTTCCTGGAGGAGCACCGGATCGTTCGCGCTGTCGGGCCAACCCTGGAGGTCGATCTCGTACCAGCGGACCTTCGTCACGCCTCCGGAACCGACGCCGTGGCAGGCGTACAACCGACCGTTGCGGATGACCCCGTTCTTGATCCGGTGATCGATCGTGGCCAGGAGGTTCGAGCTGCCCTGCTGCGGGGCGCCGGGCGGCGAGGTCCACGGCGTCACGGTAATCAGGGCCTGGACCGAGGCGTCGGTCGGGGTCCGCTTGCACATGATCTTCAGGTCGTTCATGTACCCGGAGCTCGTGACGAAGAACACGTACCCGTTGTCCGTGTCGTAGTCCTTGATGGTCCCCAGCGTCACGCCGTTGTCGACCATCAGCTCGTTCCACCACGTGCCCAGGGTGCCGTTCATCACGGTGCTCTTGTCGAAGAGCATGGCGCGGGTCTCGCCCACGCCGAAGCACGCGAACGTGACGGAGATGTAGTCCCGGCCCACGCCGAGGTTGGGAAGTCCGATCCCGTGCAGGCGGGGGAGATCTTCACGCGGTACTTCCACCAGTCGCTGGCCGTGTCGGGCGTCGAATCCCTCGATACGGCGAAGCACACGTACTCCCCGTCGCTCGCGTACTCACCGTTCGCGACGATGAAGCGGTCGGAGTGCCAGTCGTAGACGCAGACCGGGTCGTAGACGAAGTTCTCCGCCCCCTGCGCGGCCCAGAAGCCGCTGCCCCCCGTGTTGCTCTTGCGCCACTTCTGGTTCCCGTTCTTGTCGTGGCAGGCGATCTCCTGGTTCGCCTGCGAGACGATGTGACCCGGCCCCACCGCGAGGTCGGGATCGGGCGGGATCCAGCCCGTCTGGTCGTGAGCCACGAAGCCGAACGCGCTCTGCGGTGAGGAGCCCGGAGTCCGCGGGAGCCGCCGTCGCCACTCCGGCAGGGGATCCGGCCTGGCGGAGCGCTCCAGATCCTTCGGGATCAGCCCGATGCCCGCGGCAACCGGGGTGACCTTCGGCGGGGCCGGTACGTCGAGGCCCTCCGGGGCGAAGATCCGCACCGCGACGCCGCTCTCGTCGTCCTTCGAGGTACCCGCCCACGTGAAGACCAGCAGGCCGGTGTCGCTCCACACGGCATGGCGGCCGTTCTTCGCGATCTGCATCGCGCGCTGACCCGGGGCCGGCTCGTTCACCCGCCAGCTCTCGCCGAGGGGAGCGCCCTCCGCGTCGAAGAGCCTCGCGCGGACGTCGATTCGCCGCCCCGTGCGGCCGTCCTCGCGCTCGTAGGCGTCCCCGTGCACGTTGCACGCCACGAGGAAGCGACCGTCCGGCGCCGAGATCGCGGTCGCTCCGTTGCGGTGGCCCTCGCCGCCGACGTCGACCACGAGGGACTCGCCGAGCGGCGCTCCCGTCGCGTCGAACCGGCGGGCGCGCACCTGCCAGCTCTCGGAATCCTCCGCGCGCGACATCCACGCCACGAGCATTCGTCCTTGCGCGTCGACGTCCAGGCTCGGCTCGACGTGCTGCGCCTCGGCCAAGTCGTGCGGGACGAGCTCGTCGCCCTCGACGCCCTCGTCGCCCACGAGACAACCGAACAGCCCGCGGGGAACGCCGTGTCGATCGGCGCGCTGCCAGACGATCGCGAAGCGACTATCGGGAAGGGCGGCGATGTCGGGCATCCGCTCGTAGCCCGGCGCGGCCTCGCCCGGCCGGAACACCTCGCCGACCTCGCCGTCCGGAGAGATCCTGCAGGCTTCGACGGTCAACGCGAACGGACCGTTGCACACCCACGCGACGAGCAGCTCGCCCTTCCCGTTCACGGCGATCGCCGCGTCCGTGTACAGCTCGTGCATCCCGCCCGCGACGAAGACCTCGTCGTCGACGGGCCGGAAGCCATCTTCCGTCTCCGCCAGGCGGCGCAGGAAGATGCCGTTGTTCTCGGTGCGCCGATCGAGCGAGCTCCACACCACCCAGGCGCTGCCGTCCGGAGCAAACACCGGATAGGAGTCCTGCTGGCAGCCGGGCAGCGTCTGGTTGACGTGCAGCTCGGTGCCGAGCGGACGGCCGAGGGGATCGAGGAGCTGCGCGAAGACGCCGTAGTTGCCCAGCTCCTGGTACCGGCTGCTCCACGTCACGAGGATCCGCCCCTTCGCGTCGATCGCGAGGGTGGGATCCTCCTGGGAGCCGTAGGTGTACGTGTTCGCCCGGACCTCGGTCGTGCTCGCGTGGATCTCCACGCTTTGGGCCGACGAGATCGGGACCAGGGGAGCGAGGAGCGCAAAGAAAGCCAGCGTGGTGCTCTTCATGAAATCGGTGGACGGCGGGGCGAGTGCGGGGGGGGGCCGGCCCGCGAGATCGAAGGGGGAGGAGGGGGTCGAGACCATTGTACCCCGACATTTCAGACCCACCGGGGGAGCGGGAAGTTCCCTCCGAGCTCCGAGCGTGCGGATTCCCTGCCCGCGGTCGATCCCCGCTCCCGAATCTGCCACGCTCTAGGCATGACCGAGCACGGGACGACGCCGGGCGCCGCCTGGCTGCCGGAGGGCTGCTTCGAGGGCCGCCACGCCGTGGTCACCGGCGGAGGGACGGGCCTCGGGCGGGAGATCTCCCGGGGGCTCTGCGCCCTGGGGGCGGAGGTCACGATCCTCTCCCGCGATCCCGACCACCACGTGGAGCTCCTCGAGGAAGCCGAACGTCGCGGATGGACGGCGCGCGCGCGAGCCGTGGACGTGCGCGAGGCGGCCGCGGTGCACGAGGCCGCGCGGGACGTGCTCGAGCGCTCGGAGCGCGTCGACATCCTGGTCAACAATGCCGCGGGCAACTTCGTCTGCCCCACCGAGCGCATGTCCGCCAACGCGTGGCGCGCGGTGCTGGGGATCGTGCTCGACGGCACCTTCTACTGCAGTCGCGAGTTCGGTCGCGCGATGATCCGCGAGAAGCGTGGCAACATCCTCAACATCGTGGCGACCTACGCCTGGACGGGCATGCCCGGCGTCGCGCACTCGGCCAGCGCAAAGGCCGGGGTGCTCGCGTTGACGAAGACCCTGGCCGCCGAGTGGGCGCGCCACGGCATCCGGGTCAACGCGATCGCGCCGGGCCCGTTCCACTCCGCGGGCGCGGAGAGCAACCTGTGGCCGGACGAGGAGGTCGCGCGGCAGATGGAGCGCGCGATTCCGCGGGGACGGTTCGGCACCGCGGAGGAGGTCGCCGCCCAGTGCCTGCACATCCTCTCTCCCGCGAGCGACTGGATGACCGGCGAGTGCCTCGTGGTCGACGGGGGCGCGTCGCTTCCCCGCAACCTGTGGGAGCCGGGCCGGCGCCCGCGGAAGGCGCGCGAGGAATGAACGAGCAAGCCGAAGCGCGGGACCACCTCGAGACCGAGCGTCCCAACGACGCCACCGCCGACCTGGACCGCATCTCGACCGCGGAGGCCTTCGACCTGGTGTGCGCGGAGGACGCGCGAGTCAGCGTCGCGGTCGCCGCGGCGAGGGAGGACGTCGTCCGCGCCATCGACCTGATCGCGGAGCGGCTCTCGCGGGGCGGGCGGCTGCTCTACGTGGGCGCGGGGACGAGCGGGCGGCTCGGCGTGCTCGACGCGGTGGAGTGCCCCCCCACCTTCCTGACCGATCCGGAGCTGGTGCAGGGCGTCCTCGCGGGAGGAAGCGAGGCCCTCGTGCGCTCGATCGAGGGCGCGGAGGATTCCCGCGGGGAAGGTCGCGCGGCCGTCGACGAGCGCGGGATCGGGGACCGGGACGTCGTGCTCGGCATCTCGGCCGGAGGGACGACGCCCTTCGTTCACGCCGCGATCGATCGGGCGCGCGAGCTCGGCGCGGGGACGGTGTTCCTGGCGTGCGTCCCGCGCGAGGCGGCGCCCGACGAGGCCGACGTCTCCATTCGCGCGGTGACGGGGCCGGAGGTGCTCGCGGGCAGCACGCGCCTGAAGGCGGGTACGGCGACGAAGATGGTGCTCAACGCGATCAGCACCCTGACCATGGCCCGGCTCGGCAAGGTCTACCGCAACCTGATGGTGGACGTGGACACGCGGGCGTGCGCGAAGCTGGTCGAGCGCGGGATCTCGACCCTGTGCCGCATCCGGGGGATCGAGCGCGAGGAGGCGGCCGCCCTGCTCGAGGCGGCACAGGGCCGCGTGAAGACCGCGGCGGTGATGCACGCGCTCGGGGTCGGGGCGGCGGAGGCGGACGAGCGCCTCGACGCCGTCGGCGGTCACCTGCGGCTCGCGCTCGGCGAGTGAGCGCGCACCTCGTCGAGGAAGCGCTCCCAGTCGAAGGCGGGGCCGGGGTCGCGCTTCGTCGCGGTCACATGGTAGTGCCCGAGGATCCCGGAGAAGGCCGCGAAGTCCTCGTCGCTCAGCACGTTCGTGCGCACGCCCCCGCTCTCGTCGCGCGGCGCGTCGGGGACGATCCGGGGGAAGACCTCCACGAGCGCGGCGGCGAGCCGGACCAGCGACTCGTACTGCTCCGGGGTGAAGTCGACCATCTCCCAGAGCTCTCCGTTGATCTCGCCCTGCACGCGATCGGGACGGACCGGTCGCCCCTGGAAGCCCTTCGTGCGAACGCCGCCGTCGCCCCGGCGCTCGGGGAGGCGTAGCCGTACGTCGCCGCTCCCGTCGGTGACGTACCACTCGTCGAGAGGCGAGGCCTCGCCCGGCCGGTAGCAGCCCATGTGGGCGATCTCGATCCCGATCGAGCGCGGGTTCGCCTGGCGGGCGTGCCACGCTTGCTCGCGCAGGTCGAGGGTCTGGTAGATCGTGCCGTCCACGTCGAGCAGGAAGTGGACCGAGAGGCGGCGCTCGTCCTGGAGCACGCGGAAGCACGTGCGCGAGGTGCCGCACACGTCGTAGTGCAGGACGAACAGGTCGACGACCTCGCGGAGCGCATCGAGCTCGAGCCCCTCGCGCACCACCCGCTCGCGAAGGATCGGATCCGCGATCACCCGGCCGGGCCGGTAGCGCAGGCCTCGCGACCCGTCGTCGGAGAAGCGGGGCTCCGTCGCGTAGGCGGAGTAGCCGGGCGGCTCGAACCAAGGGACCACCGGCGCCCCGATCGAGAACCGCTCCCCGCACGCGACGATCTCGTCGCCCACCCCGTGCCGATCGCGGTAGGAGGGCGGGAGCTCCGGCGCGGGCGAGCTCGCGCAGGAACCGATGCCCAGCGCGAGGGAGAGCGCGACGATCGATCGGTCGTGGATCCTCATGTCGCGACGAAGCATACCGCCGAAACCGGGCAACCGTTCCCGCCGCGGCGCGGTCGGAGGGGCGTGAGAACGGTCCGGGTACGCGGCATCTCCCTCGTGGGAGCCCAGGCGGATCTGGTGACGGTGGAGGCTCGCTTCGAGCGGGGCGAGCGCCAGCGCACCGAGGTCGTCCTGAGCGGGCTCCCCGACCCGGTGATCCGCGAGAGCCGGGGGCGGCTGCTCTCCGCCCTGGAGGAGAATCGCCTCCGCCTGCCTCAGGGGCGGCTGCTCCTCAACCTCGCCCCCGCGGGCGTGCGCAAGACGGGGGAGACCCTGGACCTGCCCCTCGCCCTGGGCGCGGCGGCGGCGGGAGGCCACCTGCCTCCGGGCTCGCTCGGCGGGGCGCTCTTCCTGGGGGAGATGGGGATCGACGGGCGGCTGTTCGCGGTTCCCGGTGGCCTGGCCGCCGCGGAGGTGGCGCGCGGGGCGGGGATCTCGGTGGTCGTGGCTCCCCCGGCCACCGCCGCGGAGGCGGCGTGTCTGCCCGGAGTGGAGGCCCTCGCCGCCGAGACCCTCGCCCAGGTCGTCGCGTGGGTGGTGACCGGAGAGGGCCTGGAGGCGGTCGCCGGTCCCGTCGAGGCGGAGAGCGAGGCTTCCGCCGGAGGAGGGACTCTCCGGCGGGCCGCGGCGGCCCTGGCCGGGGTCCGGGGCCAGCAGGCGGGCAAGCGAGCCCTCGTCGTCGCCGCGGCGGGGGGCCACGGTCTGCTCTTTCTCGGCCCCCCCGGGACGGGCAAGAGCCTGCTCGCGCGGGCCCTGGTCCACCTGCTCCCCCCGCCGGCCCTCGAGGAGCGCCTGGAGATCACGCGCATCCTCTCCGCCGCGGGCCGCTGGCCCCGGGGTCTCGCCGCGGAGCGCCCCTTCCGCGCCCCCCACCACACGACGAGCTACGCGGGCCTGGTCGGGGGCGGCTCTCCCCCCTCCCCCGGCGAGATCACCCTCGCCCACCGCGGAGTCCTGTTCCTCGACGAGCTCCCCGAGTTCCGCCGGGAGGTCCTGGAGGCCTTGCGCCAGCCCCTCGAGTCCGGGCGCGTCCTGATCTCGCGGGCCGGCCGCCAGCTCGAGCTGCCCTCCGCCTTCCACCTCGCGTGCGCCATGAACCCCTGCCCCTGCGGCTACCGGGGCCACCCCACCCTGACCTGCCACTGCTCCCCCGCCGAGGTGCGTCGCTATCGCCGCCGGATCTCCGGTCCCCTGCTCGACCGCGTCGAGCTGCGCCTCGAGCTCCCCGCCCCCGCCTTCACCGATCTCGCCCCTCTCGCCTCGGCTCCCGACCGTCGCGCCCTTGCCTCCGCCGAGGCGGCCGCCCGCTCGGTCCGGGCCACTCGCGCGTCCATCGCGAAGCGCCAGGGCTTCCTCCCCAACGCCGCCCTCGACGCGGACCGTCTCGACGAGCTCGCCCCGATTCCCGCTCGGGCCCGCCCCCTCCTCGAGACCGCCGCCGAGCGCCGCGGTCTCTCCGCCCGCGCCATCCAGTCCATCCGTCGCGTGGCGCGTACGCTCGCCGACCTCGAGGGGGAGGAGCTACCCGCGGACCGTCACCTCGCGGAGGCCCTCGCCCTGCGCGCGCCGCTCGATTGAAGCTTCCTCGCGGGGGAAAAGAGGTTCTGCGGCAATGGAACCGTCCGCGGAGAGGGACGTGTTCCCATGGGGGGGAGAACGGGAGTCCGGGAGGAACGGGAGCCCGGACAGGAATGGAGCGGCGGGAGGCCGCGGGGAGTGCTGGAGAGGGAGAAGAAGGAGGCCGCCTTCGGCGGGGAGGGAGAGGAACCAGAGTCTGAGGTCCGGAGAGGAGGCCCTTGGTCGGAGGGGGCGACGGGCAACTCTCGCACTCGCCCAAGAGCAGGGGTCGCCCTGTCTCAGTTCACGAGCCAGTCTGCGGTGAATCCCCGCAGTGGGGCACCTTCCGCTGGCACCAGACCGCGAAGGTCTTCGCGGATACGGTCCCACACCTCCCGAAACTCCCGGTACTCGGGAGGTTCACTCTCACGAATCTCCTCGGTCGTGAGAGGACTCCAGTACACCACACCGTAGCTGGTGGCGATGGCATTGCCCCGCCGCTCGTAGATCTCGTGCGGAGAGCTCATGTGCAAAGATCTCGATCCATGGACGATGTCGATCGTCGTGTAGTCGATATCGAGACCGCAGTAGGTGTCATGGGCCACGGGATTCTCTAACACCCCATCGGCATCGATAACCGAGAGGACGGTCTGGATTGCGTCGGGATCCACGAGGCACTCGTAGTAGGGAGGTCCGCCGAGCACATCGTCACTCGACCAGACGACTCTGCCGCTGGACCAGACCGCGACGAGAACCGTGGGCGTGAGGGTCTCGGGACCGAGCCGGCTCGTGTACACACTTGCCACGGGGAGCCTGTAATCCTCGGTTCCGTCTCGATCGACGCAGGACCATGACGCGCACGCAATGAGGAGGGTCGATGAAAGGACATACCAACCCGTTCCAGGAGCACGCAGCGCCATGCCGGATTATCCCCTTTTCAGCTCGGATTGGAACGGCAGTAAGTGTTGGTGACACGCATGCGACGACCAAGGGCCTCCTCTCCGGACCTCAGACTCTGGTTCCTCTCCCTCCCGCGGAACGCGCCTCCTTCTCCTCTTCCTCCAGCTCTCCCCCGCGGCCTCCCGCCGCTCCATTCCTGTCCGGGCTCCCGTTCCTCCCGGACTC
>CAYRXS010000270.1:0-8955 GCA_964428225.1 uncultured Planctomycetaceae bacterium | reverse complement strand
GTGCACGTCGCGCACCTCGAAGCCCGCGCGCTTGCGGTTCAGGCCGCCCGGGCCGAGAGCCGACAGGCGGCGCTCGTGGGTCAACTGGCTGAGCGGGTTCGTCTGGTCGACGACCTGGCTGAGCTCGCCGCGCCCGAAGAAGTACTCGACGGCGCTCGAGAAGGTCTTCGAGTTGATCAGGTTCCGCGGAGTGACGGTCTCGGGGTTCTCGAGGTTCATCCGCTCCTGGGCCGTGCGACGCAGCTTGAGG
Source organism: uncultured Planctomycetaceae bacterium (assembly GCA_964428225.1). GTDB lineage: Bacteria > Planctomycetota > UBA1135 > UBA1135 > JBFMCU01. The sequence goes on along the minus strand of CAYRXS010000270.1, from coordinate 8,705 downwards.
AGCCCCTTGCGGAATTCCTCGCTGGCCAGCTCCGCAATCGTCCGCACCCGGCGGTTGCCGAGGTTGTCGATGTCGTCGACCTCGCCCTCGCCGTCACGCAGCCCGATCAGGTACTTGATCGAGTTGATGATGTCGTCGGGCTTGAGGACCTGGGTCTCCTCGGGGATGTCCTGCTCGAACTTGCGGTTCAGGCGGAACCGGCCCACGCGGCCGAGGCGGTAGCGCTGGGGGTCGAAGAACTTCTCGTGGAAGAGCTCGCGCGCCTTCTCGAGCTGGGGCGGGTTCCCGGGCCGCAGGCGGCTGTAGATCTTGAGCAGGGCCTCCGCGTGGCTCTTGCAGGGATCCTCGTGCAACGAGTTGACGATCAACATGTCGAGGTCCTGCGGATCGATCGCGATGACCTCGACCTCGGCCAGATCACCCGCCGCGATCTCGAGGGCCGCGGCCTCGGAGATCGGCGTGGCGGAGGCGACGAGCACCTCGCCCGTCTTGAGGACCACGATGTCCCCCACCGCGATCTTGCCGGTGATCTCCTTGGCGAAGGCGGCGTCCGTCTGCCGCTTGCCCTTCTTGACCACCTTCGTCTTGTAGAAGTGGCGCAGCAGGTCCTGGTCGGTGGACAGATCCTCGTCCAGAGCGCGGAGCAGGGTCACGGCCGAGAACTTGCCCGACTGGTCGATGCGGACGGTCAGGATCTCCTTCTTCGTGACGTTCAGCTCGATCCAGGAGCCCCGCTCGGGGATGATCCAGCAGCTGTGCAGCTTCCGGTCCGCGGCCGCGGTGTCGACGGAGAAGTCCACGCCGGGCGAGCGGTGGAGCTGGCTGACGATCACGCGCTCGGAGCCGTTGATGATGAACTCGCCGCCCCCGATCATGATCGGGATCTCGCCGAGGTAGACCTCCTCCTCGACGGGCTCGGGCTTGACGAGGCGCAACCGGACCTTGAACGGATAGCCGAAGGTCAGGCGCAGCTTCCGGCATTCCTCGATCGTGTAGCGCGGCCTGCCGAGCTCGTACCCCACGTACTCGAGACACATGGTCTTGTCGTACGAGTAGATGGGGAAGACCTCGCGGAGCAGCTCCTCGAGCCCCTTGACGGGACGGCCCCCCTGGGGCACGTCCACCATCAGGAATTTCCCGTAGGCCCTCCGCTGGATCTCGGTCAGATCCGGAACGTCGGTGACGTGGCGGTACCGCCCGAAGACTCGAACGTCGGTCGTTGTCGCGGTCATTGGGATCGTCTCGAAAGTTGTGCCTGTTCAATCCCGGTCGACACCGCCGCGCCTCGCCGGCGGGCGGTGTTCGCTACGAGCGCGTGCGCCCCGCGCCGACGGGATCCCGCGTGCCGGGTCCCGTGGGGGGTGAATTCGGGGGAGGCACACCCTCCCCACACCCCGGATCGTCGGTCGACCGCGGGGCTCGTGTAGGCTGCCGTGTGATGGGCGGGGGCCAAGGGCCTTTTGCCCTAGTCGATCTTGGCCGTTCCGCCGGCCGCTTCGATCTTGCCCTTGATCTCTTCCGCGTCTTCCTTGGAAACGCCTTCCTTGATGGCCTTCGGGGCAGCGTCGACGAGCTCTTTCGCCTCTTTCAGCCCGAGACCGGTGATCGCACGGACTTCCTTGATGACCTGGACCCGCTTGTCGCCAGCCGACTCGAGGATGACGTCGAAGGAGGTCTTCTCCTCCTCGGCGGCGGCGGCGTCCGGCGACGCGGCGGCGGCCACGGCGACCGGAGCGGCGGCGCTGACGCCCCACTTGTCCTCGAGATGCTTGACCAGCTGAGAAGCCTGAACGAGGGTCAGACCGTCGAGCTTACCGGCGAGTTCCTCGAGCTCGGGCTCGAGCTCGACGGCTGTGGTGTCTTCCGACATGGGTAGTTTCTCCTGCGAGAATCGCGTCTTGGTGATTGATCCTGGTATCCCGCGTCGAACGAGGGGCCGGGCCGATCCTGACCCGCGCGGGGTTCGTTGTGGGTTTCCTCGTTATCCTTCCGACTCGTCGACGCGAGCCTGGATGACCCGGACCAGGGCGCCCTGCGGTGCCGCCAGTAGTCCGACGAGCATGCGGGCGGGACCCGAGATTGCACTGAGCAGCATCGACTGCAGCTCCTGTCTGCCGGGGAGACTGGCGAGGCCGAGAGCCCCCTTGTCATCCAGCATGTTTCCTTCGAGCAGGCCGGCGCGAAGAGCGACCTTGCCGCTCTTTCTCGCGTCGGAGCCCTGCAGCACCTTGGCGGCGGTGATCGTCTCTTCGGTTCCGCCGCAGACGATCGCCATGTTTCCGCCGAGCAGATCGTCCGGAGGCTCCAGCCCGGCTTCCTTCATGGCGAGCATCGCCAGGCGGTTCCGGATGATCTGGATCCGCACTCCCTGCTCGGCGAGGGAGTTGCGCAGGTCTTCGCTCTCCTGGACGGAGAGACCGCTCATGGAGACGAGGACCATTCCCTCGGCGCCCTTGATCGCGTCCGTGAGCTCGCGGACGATCATCTTGTTGACCAGGTTCGGCATGGCGATCAACTCCCGTAGGTAATCGAGGCCCCGGGGCCCATGGTCGTGCTGACCGAGATCTTGCGGAAGAAGGTCCCCTTGACCGCCGCCGGTCGCAGGTTCGTCAGATGGTCGAGGAAGACCGTCAGGTTCTCCTCGAGGTCCTCGGTGGGGAACGAGCGCTTGCCCACCGGGGCGTGGACGTTTCCTCCCGAATCGGTCCGGAACTCGACCTTGCCGGCCTTGAAGTCCGTGACCGCCTGGGCGACGTCGGGGGTGACCGTGCCGGACTTGGGGCTGGGCATCTTGCCCTGCGGTCCGAGGGTCTTCCCGAGCTTGCCGACGTGCTTCATCATGTCGGGACTGGCGATCACGACGTCGAAGTCCATCCAGCCGCCCTGGATCTTCTCGGCGAGCTCCGCGCTGCCGACTTCGTCCGCCCCGGCCTCCTGGGCCTCGTCCGCCTTGCCGCCCTCGGCGAAGACGATCACCCGGATCGTCTTGCCGAGACCCTTCGGGAGGGACACGGCGCCCCGGACGAGCTGGTCCGTCTTCTTCGGATCGATCCCCAGCTTGACCACGACGTCGATCGTCTCGTCGAACTTCGGCGAGGGCAGTCCCTTGATGAGATCCAGGGCCTCGGAAGGGTCGTACTGGCGAGTGCGATCCACTCCGGACGCCGCTTGCCGGTATCGTTTGCTGTGCTTGGTCATGTCGCTACCTCAAACCAGCTTCGGCCTCAATCGACGACCTTGATGCCTGCGGAACGAGCCGTCCCTTCGATGATCCGGCAGGCGTGATCGAGGTCGCGAGCGTTGAGATCGACCATCTTCGTCTCGGCGATCTCCTCCACCTGCGCCCGCGTGACTTCGCCGACCGTCTCGTGACCGACCTCGCCCGCCCCCTTCTCCAGATTGGCGGCCTTCTTGAGCAGGACCGCGGCGGGGGGCGACTTGAGAATGAAATCGAAGCTGCGGTCCGCGTAGACGGTGATCACGACGGGGATGATGAGCCCCGCCTGGTCCCGCGTCCGATCGTTGAACTCCTTGACGAAGCCGGCGATGTTGACGCCGTGGGCACCGAGCGCCGGTCCCACGGGAGGCGCAGGGGTCGCCTGCCCCGCAGGGCATTGCAGCTTGATCTTGGCGGTTATTTCCTTGGCCATGGTGATTCGTCTCTGAGCGTTGATGCGCTCGCTCTACATTCCCTCGACTTCCCAGTACTCGAGCTCCACGGGAGTCGGCCGACCGAAAATCGTGACCGTGACCTTGATCATCCCCTTGTCCGGGTAGACCTCGTCCACCGTGCCGTCGAAGCCGTCGAAGGCTCCGGACTTGATCTTGACCATGTCGCCCTTGCGCATGTTGATCGAGACCTGGGGACGCTCCTCGCTGTCCGACATCCGGGCGAGGATCCCGGAGACCTGCGCTTCCGTGAGCGGAGTCGGCTCGCCTCGAGATCCGAGGAAATCGCCGAAGCCGGGCGTCTCGCGCAACGTCGAGCGGGCCTCGATCGCCCGCGTCTCCTCGGGGTCGGAGAAGTCCGCCTGGACCATCAGGTAGCCCGGATAGAGCTTCTTCGACACCACCTTCCGCTTGCCCCCCTTGAGCTCGGTCACGCGCTCGAAGGGCACGAGGATCTGCGGGACGATGTCCTGCAGCCCCTTCACGTTGATCCGTGTCTCGAGCTGCTTGCGGATCGAGTCCTCGCGGCCCGATTGGCATCGCACGAAGTACCACTTGTATCCCATGTCAGCCCGTCCCGAATATCAGGTAGTCGACGACCCGAGCCAGGATCGCGTCGACCCCGGCCAGGAATCCAAGGAGTAGGACCACGAACACGATGACCACGATGGAGGAGTTGACGACTTCCTGTGACTTCGGCCAGGTGACCTTCCGCAGCTCGGCCTCGGTGTCGATGAGCAGGTCCGCCACCTTGGGCTTCCGCATCCACCGAGCGAGGAAGAAGATCGTCACCGCGAAGAGGGCGAAGGAAATCAGGAAGGCGATGTTCAGGTCCACCGCGACGACGGGAATCCGCGTACCACCGAGGGGATCGCGCAGGGACCGGGCCTGCACGAGCATGCCGTGCAACCAGGTGCACCCGAAAAGGATCATGAACGCCACGGCCCAGAACGCGAACATGCGCGCCAGACGTCCCTGGTCTTCCTTGTAGGCAGTCATTTTCGGGATTCGTCGTTGGGCCCTCGCGAGGCCCGGGGGTCACGGGTGGCTCGTTGCGCCGGTCCGGGGGGCCTTCGTGGCCCGGGGTGGCCAGCGCCAGCCCCGGCCCGGTCCGGCTCCCGAACCGGAATGGGCGGGTGATGCCCGGGGGATCCGGGCACCGCCCACCGCTGAATCGTCAGTCGGGGAGGACCTTCGTCACGACGCCGGCGCCCACCGTGCGGCCGCCTTCGCGGATCGCGAAGCGCAGCTGCTCGTCCATGGCGACGGGGGTGTGAAGGGTGATCTCCATGCGGATGTTGTCGCCGGGCATGCACATCTCGGCGTCGCTTCCGTCCAGGGCCGTGAGCTTGTCGGCGGCGCCGGTCACGTCCGTGGTGCGGAAGTAGAACTGGGGCCGGTAGCCCTTGAAGAACGGCGTGTGGCGTCCGCCTTCGTCCTTCGACAGGACGTAGACCTCGGCCTCGAAGTGGGTGTGCGGGGTCAGGGTGTTGGGCTTGGAGAGGACCATGCCGCGCTGCACTTCGTCCTTCTTGATGCCGCGGAGCAGGCACCCGACGTTGTCGCCGGCCTCCCCGTAGTCGAGCGTCTTCTGGAACATCTCGACGCCGGTGCAGGTCGTCTTGCGGGTTTCCCGGATGCCGACGATCTCGACCTCGTGCCCCTTCTCGATCTTGCCCTGCTCGATCCGGCCGGTCACCACGGTGCCGCGGCCTTCGATCGAGAAGACGTCCTCGACGGGCATGATGAAGTCCTTGTCGACGTCACGCTGGGGCTGCGGGATGAACGAGTCGATCGCGTTCAGGAGCTCGCGGATCGGATCGAACAGGGCGTCATCGAAGGACGTCCCTTCCTTGAGGCCGTTCTCGCAGGCGAGGGCGGAGCCGCGGATGACCGGGGTGTCGTCGCCCGGGAACTCGTACTTGATGAGGAGCTCGCGGATCTCCATGTCCACGAGGTCGAGCAGCTCGTCGTCGTCTACCTGGTCCACCTTGTTCATGAAGACCACAATCGCCGGCACGTTCACCTGGCGAGCGAGCAGGATGTGCTCGCGCGTCTGGGGCATCGGACCGTCGGCCGCGGACACCACCAGGATGGCGCCGTCCATCTGCGCCGCCCCCGTGATCATGTTCTTGATGTAGTCCGCGTGGCCGGGGCAATCGACGTGGGCGTAGTGCCGCTTTTCCGTCTGGTACTCGACGTGGGCCGTCGCGATCGTGATTCCACGGGCCTTCTCTTCCGGCGCCTTGTCGATGTCGTCGAAGTCCATCGCCTTGGCCAGGCCACTGGCGGCCTGGAGATGGCACATCACGGACGTCAGCGTCGTCTTGCCGTGGTCCACGTGACCGATGGTCCCGACGTTGCAGTGCGGCTTGGTGCGTTGGAAGACTTCCTTAGCCATCGTCTTGCTTCTTTGAGCTGTCAGGAGGGCCGGTGCCGTCTAGGGGCATTGCCCAGGGAGTTCAGTGAGGTGATCGCGAGCGGAGCACGTTGCTCCGTCGTGATCGCGGGTTGTGAGTCCGCCCGAATCGAGCGGCTGAAAGATCGAGTTGTCGAGCCGTGGGGGGCGATCCCCCCGAGTTGGAGCTGCTGATGGGATTCGAACCCATGACCTCGTCCTTACCAAGGAAGTGCTCTACCACTGAGCTACAGCAGCGAACGGTGATCCACCCGCGCGACGGGCGCCGACCGGCGGTGCTCCGGGCAGCGGGTGGGCATGAGAGAGAGGCGGTGGAGACCGTGCCCCCCCGCGCGGGGTGCTCGCGACGTGAGCGAGGGGATGGCTGGAGCGGGCGATGGGAATCGAACCCACGCGATCAGCTTGGAAGGCTGACGTTCTACCATTGAACTACGCCCGCGATCCGGGCGTCGGATCCGAGATGGCGCCCGGTGTGCGACGGGCGGGTGGGGCGAGGTGCGAGGCCGGTGCAGGGTGGTGGGGGGAACAGGATTCGAACCTGTGAAGGCGTTGCCATCAGATTTACAGTCTGACCCCTTTGACCGCTCGGGAATCCCCCCATGCGTGCGGAGCCCGGAGTCTCGCGTCGGCGCGACGTCTCCGGAGCTCTCGGACGGTGGATCGAGAAGGAGTGGGCACACTGCGGACGCGGAGTCCCCGTCGGAGCTCGGTCGTGTTCCGCAGGCATCCCGATGTCCGGTTCGATCGCAGGCCCCTCCAAGGGGACTCGCTCCCGTCTCATGCAGTTCCTGTCTCGTTATCAGGGAGCATCCCGTGCGGTTTCGTCGCCGCCGGGGGGCCGTTCGGCGCGGGGCGCGGCCATCGAGCCCGGGAAGGACACGATGGAAGGCGTCGCCGTGGCCGACCCTGCCGTGATTCCTTTGTGATTCGTTCGTGCGTGAGCGGCAGCCGAGCGCCTGGATGCGCCGGGGCCGTCGCCCGACCGAAGACTTCCTCCCCGCGTCGCCCGCCCCGGTCCCGAGGGAGGATGGAGCCAGCGGCGGGACTCGAACCCACAACCGCCTGATTACAAATCAGGAGCTCTGCCAATTGAGCCACGCTGGCCAGGGCAGCCCGATGGACCGCCACGGCTCGCCCTGGCGTACCGATCGGGGAGCGCCTTCGACCAGCCGGTGCGGGGGCGACTCCAGCGAGCGGAGAAGGGCGGAGATCCTACCGATGTGGTCCCACCATGCAACTCCCGGGCCCCAAAATCACGCCTTTTTCGGCCGTGGGGTCCGGGCCGCCCTCAGAGAGCCCCGAGCCGGTCCTGCCAGGCTCGTTGTGCGCTCCGGACGTCCTCGATCGAGTCTCCCCCGAATTTCTCGAGGAAGGCGGCGGCGAGCTCCAGGGCCACGATCGCCTCCCCCACCACGCTGGCTGCGGGCACGGCGGTGACGTCGGAGCGTTGGTAGGTGGCCCGGGTGGCCTCTCCGGTGCGGAAATCGACGGTCGGCAGACCCTGGCGGAGGGTGGAGATGGGTTTCATCGCCACGCGGACGACCAGGTCCTCTCCGGTCGTCATGCCTCCCTCGAGTCCTCCGGCCCGGTTCGATCCCCGCCGGAAGCCGCCGAGGAGCCCGGTTCCGCCTTCCACGGGCAGGATGGGGTCGTGGACCTCGGAGCCCGGTCGCCGGGCTCCCTCGAAGCCAAGCCCGAACTCCACCCCTTTCATGGCGGGGACGGAGAGCAGCGCCCCCCCCAGGCGTCCGGGGAGGCGTTCTCGGGGGTCAGCGTAGCCTCCCAGCCCCGGTGGCAGGCCTCGGGCCCGCACCTCGAAGACCCCTCCCAGGGTGTCCCCGTCCCCGCTGGCCGCGTCGATGCGCTCGCGGATCCGGGGGTCGGTCTCGGGATCCAGGGTGAGCAGGTCGCTGGCCTCCCGGATCTCCTCGCGGCGGTCCCCGGCGGCCTCGAAGGCGTCGGCTCGCACGGCGACCCCCCCCAGCTCGACCACGTGGGCGAAGACCTCGATCCCGAAGTTCTCGAGGACCTGTCGGGCGATCGCGGCCACCCCCACCCGGGCGGCGGTCTCCCGTGCGCTCGCCCGCTCGAGGACGTCCCGGGGATTCGTGTGTCCGTATTTCTGGCACCCCGCGAGGTCCGCGTGCCCCGGCCGGGGGTTCGTGGGAACGGGCAGATCCTCGATCACGAAGTCCTTGTTCGGGATCGCGAAGGAGATCGGCGAGCCGAGGGTCACCCCTGCCCGGGTGCCGGAGAGCAGCTCGATCCGGTCCTTCTCGATCTTCATGCGCCCCCCGCGCCCGTAGCCCACCTGCCGTCGGGCCAGCTCCCGGTCGACCCGCTCGAGATCGAGCGTCATCCCGGCCGGCATGCCCTCCAGCACGGCGATCAGCGAGCGTCCGTGCGATTCCCCGGCGGCGGTCCAGCGAAGGCCCTTCATGGTGGGAGGGTACGTTACCGCCGTCGATTCCCAAGGAAACTGCAATCCTGGGGGCTTTCGGGTCATGGAGAGACGTGGGGGCGTCGGTTGTCTTCTCTCCAACCGTCCCAAGCCCCCGCCCACCCCATCTGGGGACACGCCCCGAAGACCGGTCGCAGGGAGGCTCGGTTGCGCACC
>CAYRXS010000269.1:0-8999 GCA_964428225.1 uncultured Planctomycetaceae bacterium | reverse complement strand
CCTCCAGGAGGAAGCCGCCGACCGCGGGATCGGCCGAGAGATCGAAGCTGCCGTCGAGGTCGAGGTACCGCGTCGTCGGCGCCGCGAAGGCCGCGTGGAGCGCCGCGGTGATGCTCACGACGCTCTCGTCCATGCAGCCCCACATCAGCTCCGCCTCGGCGAGCTCCGCGACGCGGGCGATGCCCATCGCGGGCGTGATGCCCCCGGACTTCATGAGCTTCACGACGACGATGCCGCCCGCCTTCGGCGCGCGCAGGAGCTCGATGGCGTCCCGCTCGGAGTGCACGCTCTCGTCGAGCGCCAGCCGGCGCCGGTCCGCCTCGGGGAGCTCGCGGAGCTCGTTCGCGGCGGTGGCAGGCAAGGGCTGCTCGACGAACTCGACGTCGAGCACGGACACGTAGTCGAAGAGACGGCGCGCATCCTCGAGCGAGTAGCCCTCGTTCGCGTCGACGCGGATCCGGATGTTGCTGCCGTAGCGCTCCCGGATCTTCGTCAGGCGCTCGAGGTCCTCCTCCACGTCGTGGCCGACCTTGACCTTCAGGCAGGCAAAGCCGCGGTCGGTGTACTCCTCGGCCTCGGCGAGGGTCTGCTCGAGGGTGAGGATGCCGATGGTGATCGAGGTGTCGAGGACGTCGTGCCGCCGGCCGAGCAGGTCCACGACCGGCACCCCGAGGTGGCGGCCGAAGAGGTCGTACAGGGCCATGTCCAGGGCCGCGCGGGCGGCGGGCGCCTCGGGGAGGGCGTCGCGCAGGGCCCCCGTCAGGGTCCCCAGGTGGCGCGCGTCGCCGCCCTCCAGGATCCCGGGAGCAACCGAGGTCAGGGCGGTGCGACAGGCGGCGGGGGACTCCCCGGTGATCCCCTCGGCGGGGGACGCGGCGCCGACGCCGGTGACCATCGTGTCGGTGAGCAGCCTCACGAAGAAGAGGTCCACGCTGCTCGTCGTGAACTTGGCGATGGTGTAGGGGCGGCTGAGCGGAACGCTCTCCCGCCAGCTCTCGACCTTCAGGATCTTCATCCTCCACCTCCCGATCCGATTCTCTCTCGTACGGAGTCGACCAGGCGGTCGACGCCGTCTTCCCAGGGCAGCGCGACGGGGATCCCCAGCTCCTCCTCGCATTCCGCCCGGATCCGCCGCGCGCGCTCCGCGTCCAGGCCCTCCTGGTTGAGCGCGACGCCCCACACCTCGGCGCCGTACGCGCGGACCAGCTCGATCTCGTCGCGCAGGACCGGGACCTCGCAGCCCAGGTTCTCGAGTCCGATGAAGAACTCGCGGGCGGGCGCGTGCTGGAGGATTACCCCCTTCGCTCCCGCCGAGAGGACCAGCTCGGAGCCGCACGGCCCGCTGGGATTGCGCAGGCCGGACTGTCCCTCGATCAGGATCACGTCCGGGCGCTCGCGGCGCGCGCAGTCGAGGATGGCGCCCTCGAGCTCCCCCGACACGAAGTCGTTCGGGGTCGCGTCCAGGATGAACCCGGACTCGAGCCCCTGCAGCCAGCCGGTCTGGCCGGTGTAGACCATCCCCGCTCGCGTTCCCGCGCGACGAAGCCCCTCCACCAGGAGCGAGCACGTCGTGCGCTTGCCCACCGCGCAGTCCGTGCCGAGCACCGCGACGCGCGGCGACTCGAGCTCGAAGACCTCGCCCGTCCAGAACCGCAGCTCGTTCGTGGGGCGGGGCTTGCGGACGTCGACGATACTGCCTCCGTTCCTCGCGACGCGACGGACCAGCTCGTCGTCGTCCTCGAGGAGCTGGTGCAATCCGCTCACGAGCGTCAGGCCCTCGTCGGCGGCCACCAGGAGATCGGCGCGTATCTCCTCCGGCAGGGAGCCTCCCTCGGTGGCGACTCCGACGATGCACACCTCGGGCCGGCCTCCGGAGCCGCGCAGGGCGGCGAGCAGCGACTCGAAGACGGGGATCCCGCGTGGACGTCCGTCGAGCAGCTCCCCGGCGTCGCGTCCCGCCCCGGGCGGATCCACGATGCCCGCGATGGGGAAGCGACTGGGCCCGCGAACGAGACCGTGGGCGGTCTTCGCGTGCAGGTCGTGAAAGAGGCCGCTCGTCAGGACGACCGCGCGACCGGGATCTCGATCCGGCATGGGGAGCCCTCCGAGGGGAGCATACAACGCTCAGGCGTTCCGCGGATACACCCCGAGCCCCGGCCCCGGGGGCGCGCAGATCCGGCCCTCCGGGATCTCGAGGCCCGCGAAGGGGTCCTCGGCGAGGAGAGCGGCGCCGTCGAGGTCGAGAAGGTCGACGAAGGGCGCGAGGGCCGCGCCGGCGGTCACCCCGACGGACGACTCGATGAAGCAGCCGACCATCAGCCCCAGCCCGCCGCTCCGCGCCGCGCTCACCATGCGGCAGGCCTCGTGCAGACCGCCGCACTTGCCGAGCTTGATGTTGATGCCGTCCACCGCCCCGACGAGGCCCGCGACGTCCGCGAGCCGCTTGCAGCTCTCGTCGGCGTAGACGGGCAGCGGGAGCCGGCCGTGCAGTCGTCGGTAGCCCGCGAGGTCGTCGCGGGCGAGCGGTTGCTCCAGCATACTCACGCCCAGGTCGCGTAGCCGGGGCGCCTTCTCGAGGGTCTCCTCGACCGACCACGCCGCGTTGGCGTCGACGCGCAGCTCGGCCTCCGTGGCGGAACGGACCGCGCGCAGGATCTCGAGGTCGCGATCCGTGCCGAGCTTGACCTTCAGGATGGGGAAGCCCGCCGCCTCGCGGACCTTCTCGATCATGCGGTCGAGGTCGTCCAGCCCGATGGTGAACGAGGTGCGCGGCGAGGGGCCGGGCTCGAGTCCGTGCGCCTCGGCGAGGTAGTCGCTCACCGAGAGGCCCCGTCGCCTCGCCCACAGGTCGTGCAGCGCGACGTCGAGCGCGGCCCGCGCGGAGTCGGGTCCCTCGAAGCTCGAGAGCAGGGCCTCGGCGTCGGCTTCGTCGAGACGGTCGCGGCCGTCGAGCCACGCGCGCAGGGCCTCGGTCCCCTGCTGCACGGTCTCGCCGTAGTATGCGCGCGGCGCTCCCTCGCCGACGCCCTCGACGCCGTCGAGTTCGAGGCGCAGGAAGAGGTTGGGCCAGAGGTCCGCGCCGCCGCGCGAGATGGTGAAGGTGTCGCGCGTGCGCAGCTCGAGCACGCGCAGCTCGTAGCGCAGGCTCATCGCAAGGCCTCGCAGGCGTCGAACAGGATGCCGGTGGGGAAGCGGACAGGATCTTCGACGGGAAGGCCCGCCTCCTCCTCCGCCGCGCGCAGGGCCTCGCGGGCGGCGGGCTCGTCGAGGAGGTGCGTGGCGAGGGCGATCCCCACCACGCGCGCGGGACGCGTCCACGACGCCGCCTCCTCGTACATGCTCACCACCCGGCTCAGGGTCGGCATCGGAAGGCGGTCGCAGTGGCGCATCCGGGCTCGACCCGCGACGTGGCAGAGCAACATCGCGTCCGGCTCGCAGCCGTGCAGCAGCCCGAGCGTGACACCGCTGTAGAACGGGTGGGCGAGGCTGCCCTGCCCCTCGACGAGGATCAGGTCCGCGCCGTCGGAGTCCTCCACCACGAGGCGCTCCGCGGCGCCCGCCAGGAAGTCGGACACGACGCGGTCGATCGACAGGCCGCGCCCCGTGAGCAGGACGCCGGTCTGGCCAGTGGGGACGAAGTGGTAGGCGCGTCCGTGCTCGGCGGCTCGCTCGGCCACGAGCCACGCCACGGTCATCTTGCCGACGTTGCAGTCGGAGCCCACGGTCAGCACGACGGGCACGTCGATCTCCGCGCGGCGACCGGTCGGCATGTCGAGGTCGTCGGGGACCGCCCGGAGGTCGACGAGCCGCGTCCCGGAGGCCTTCGCGGCGGCGGCGAGCTCCGGATCGTCGCTCAGCGGGGAGTGCATCCCCGAGTACACGTCGAGCCCCGCCCGCGCCGCGGCCGCGAGGATCGGACGCCACGTCTCGGGCAGGCGACCGCCGACGGGGCTGACCCCGATCAGGAGGCGGTTCGGGTGGAAGGCGAGCGCCTCGTCGAGGGATGCGACGACGGGCACGTTCTCGCCGAAGCCGAGGACGTCACCCGCGGTACGGCCCGCGAGCTCACCGTCGATGATCGCCACGACCTGTTCGGGCCGGTGGCGGAGGAGGCATACCGCGGTCTTCGAGGAGTGAACCCCGAAGGAACCCTCGGCAAGGATCGCGTAAGCGGGGCCGTCGGTCATGGCGCGAATTCATACGGGATCGGACGGGCGCGAGTCCGCTGAAATCGCGCGAAAAGCTCCGCCCTCGCGGACGCCGCGTGAAAGCTCTACGGTGGGGTGCGAGAGCGGGCGCCCGGGCGATGCCCGCGATTCCGGGACGCCGCCCGGTCGTCCCGGGGAATCCGACGGAGGGAACACGATGCGAGAGACGATCTTCGGCCTGCTCTGCCTGGCGGCGCTGGCCTGCACGTCGACGGAACCGCAACGCGCTCGCGAGCCGGGCGAGGGCCTTTCGTCGAGCCCCGACGATCGAGGACCCGTGGAAGTCACCGCGGAGGCGCGTCGGCTGCACGAGTCGGCGCTGCTCGTCGACGGCCATAACGACCTGCCCTGGGTGATCCGGCTGCGGGGGAGCTCGTCCTTCGAGACGCTGGACCTCTCGCAGCCCCAGCCCATGCAGCACACGGACATCCCGCGCCTGCTCGAGGGCGGGATGGGAGCGCAGTTCTGGTCGGTCTGGGTTCCGATGTCCGCCGAGCGGCCGACGAACTTCGTGCTCGAGCAGATCGACATCGTCCACCGCATGGCGGCGCGCTATCCGGACGTCTTCGAGATGGCCTACGGGACCGAGGACATCGAGCGCGCGCGCAAACGGGGCACGATCGCGTGCCTGATCGGGATGGAGGGCGGACACTCCATGGAAGGCTCGCTCGCCATCCTGCGCATGCTGTACGCCCTCGGCGCGAGGTACATGACGCTGACCCACTCCGACTCGCTCGACTGGGTCGACTCCGCCACCGACGAGCCGAGATGCGACGGGCTCTCGACGTTCGGCGGGAATGTCGTCCTCGAGATGAACAAGCTCGGCATGCTCGTGGACGTCTCCCACGTCTCGGCGGAGGGGATGCGGGACGTCCTGCGGGTGACGCGGGCGCCGGTCATCGCCTCGCACTCCTCGGCCTTCGCGATCGTGCCTCACCCGCGCAACGTGCCCGACGACGTGCTGCGGCTGATCGCGGAGAACGGGGGAGTGGTCATGGTCAACTTCTACTCGGGCTTCGTCGTGCCCGATTCCGCGCGGCGGTCGGACGAGCGGTCAGAGGCCCGGGCTCGGCTCCGCGAGCAGCACCCCGACGACGCCGAGTTCGCCACGGCCTGGGCGAAGTGGCGAGCCGAGAATCCGATCGCAGCGGGCACCGTCCACGATCTCGTCGACCACATCGACCACGTGGTCCGCGTCGCGGGGATCGATCACGTGGGGCTCGGAGGGGACTACGACGGGATCAGCCTCGCGCCGCTGCAGCTCGAGGACGTCTCCGGCTATCCGGCTGTCACCCAGGAGCTGCTGAACCGCGGATACTCCGAGAGGGACGTGCGCAAGATCCTCGGCGAGAACCTCATGCGGGCGTTCCGCGAGGCCGAGCGCGTGGCGGAGGAGATGCAGGGGGGGCAGGGGCGGTGACCGGTCCCGCGACACCGGCGCTCGCCCTCGTCGTCCTCGCCGCGGGGCTGCAGGCTCCGTCCACGACGCCCGCTCCGGACGCCTCGGAGCGAGCCCGCGCGCGCGAGCTGGGGATCGTGATCGGGGACCTGGAGCCCGGACCGCACAACGCGATCACGGACGTGGCGGGAGTCGCCGTCGGCCACGCGACAATCGTGGAGGGCGAGGACGCGCGGACGGGCGTCACGGTGATCGTGCCCCGTCTGGACAAGAACACGTACTGGCGCAAGGTGCCGGCCGCGGTCTACACCGGCAACGGCTACGGCAAGGCGGCGGGCTTCACCCAGGTCGAGGAGCTCGGCAACCTCGAGGCGCCGATCGCCCTGACGAACACGCTGTCCGTGGGCACGGTGCTCGAGGCGATGGTGCGCAAGAGCCTGAGCCTCCCCGGGAACGCGGACGTGCGCTCGGTGAACGTCGTGGTCGGCGAGACGAACGACGGGACGCTGAACGACATCCGCGCGATGCACGTGAAGCGCGAGCACGTCGAGGCAGCGTGGGACGCCGCGGCGCGCGGTCCGGTGGCGGAGGGCTGCGTGGGCGCGGGCACGGGAACGCGCTGCTTCGGCTACAAGGGCGGCATCGGCACCGCCTCGCGTCGGGTGCGGGAGTGGACGGTGGGCGTGCTCGTCCAGACGAACTTCGGGGGCCGCCTGCGCATCGACGGCGCGCCCTTCCCGCCGCCGAGCCGCGAGGCGGACGGCGAGGACGGCTCCTGCATGATCGTGGTCGCCACGGACGCGCCCCTCGAGCCGCGCAACCTGCGGCGGCTCGCGAAGCGCGCCCTGCTCGGCCTCGCCCGCACCGGCTCCGTCATGTCGAACGGGAGCGGCGACTACGTCATCGCCTTCTCGACGTACGAGGGGAACGTGATCGATCCCCGCCGCGGTGGGCTGCGCACCATGACCGTGCTCGCGAACCGCCAGATGACCCCCCTCTTCCAGGCGGTCGTCGACTCCACGGAGGAGGCGGTGCTGAACTCCCTCACCGCGGCGCGCACGACGGTCGGACGCAAGGGCCACACCGCCCGGGCCATCGATCTCGACGAGCTGCGCCGGTTCGTGGCCGAGCGGAAGCGCTGATCCTGGACCTCGCCGGCGCCTTGCGGGATGATGCCCGATCCACGTCCGTCGTGGACGCCGCCGGATCCTCGTCGAAGGGAGGTCTCTCATGATCCGTTCCCGCCTTCTGCTGCTGTCGCTCCTGCTCGGGAGCCTGTCCGCTCTTCCCTTCGCCCACTCGGGCCAGTCGATCCTGCAATCGCCCGCGCCGGGGAAGTTCTGCACCGGCATGACGTTCGACGGCGAGCACCTCTGGATCGCCGACCACCGGGCGGACGTGCTCTTCGCGATCGACGTCGCCACCCAGACGATCGCGCGCGAGATCCCCTCGCCCGGATTCTGGCCGATGGGGCTCGCCTGGGACGGCGAGCACCTGTGGAACGTCGATCAGGCCCAGGACAAGATCTTCCGCGTGGATCCGGACACGGGGGTCGTGCTGGAGGCGATCGACTCTCCGACGGGCGATCCCGAGGGATTGACCTGGGACGGGACCACCCTGTGGGTCGGCGACTCCCGGGCGAAGAAGATCATGCGGCTCGACCTGAGCGACGGGACCGCGGTCCGGACGATCACCGCCCCGTCGAAGGGCGCGAACGGCTTGGCCTTCGACGGCACGTACCTGTGGTGCTCGGACCGCCTCGCGGACGAGCTGTACATGATCTCTCCCGAGGACGGCGAGGTGTTCCTGATCGTGGATTCGCCCGGCCCGTATCCGCGGGGAATGGCCTGGGACGGGAAGCACCTCTGGAACGTCGACTACCAGAGCGACGAGATCCACAAGCTCGTGCGGCAGGACGACGAGACGCACGTCCTGTCGGACACGCGCAAAGCCACGGTGACCTTCACCCACGAGGTCAAGGTCACGGGCGACGGTCTGCTGCGGAGGCTCCAAGCGTTCATCGCGATCCCGCGTGACATGCCCCAGCAGAAGATCCTCTCCACGTCCTTCTCGCCCGCCGAGCGTCCGATCGCGAGGGACCGCTGGGGCCAGCCGGTGTGTGTCTTCCCGTACACGGACGTGCCGTCGGGATCGACGCTTGAGTCCGTCATGACCGTGGAGACGGAGATTTCGGCCATCCGCTACTTCGTCTTCCCCGATCGGTGCGGAACGCTCGACGACGTCCCCGACTTCGTGCGGGAGCTGTACACGGCGGACGGCTCCAAGTACCTGATCGAGGACCCGTACATCCGCGATCTCGCCGAGGAGATCGTCGGGGACGAGCGCAACTCCTACTTCGTCGCCCGCCGGATCTTCGACCACGTCCGGGAGACCCTGGAATACAAGCTCGAGGGGGGCTGGAACGTCGCTCCGGTCGTCCTGAAGCGGGGCACGGGCTCGTGCTCGGAGTACTCCTTCTCGTTCATCGCCCTGTGCCGCGCCGCGGGTCTGCCCGCGCGCTACGTCGGCGCGATCGTCGTCCGCGGCGACGACGCGAGCCTCGACGACGTCTTCCACCGCTGGCCCGAGGTCTACCTGCCCGGCTACGGCTGGGTGCCGATCGATCCCCAGGCCGGCGACAAGTCCTCTCCCCGCGATCGCGCCGCGGCGATCGGCCGCCTGTCGAACCGCTTCCTGATCACCACCCAGGGCGGCGGGGACTCGGAGTACCTCGGTTGGTACTACAACTACAACCAGGCCTACGAGACGGATCCCAAGGTCCAGGTATCGATCGAGCCCTTCGGTGAGTGGGAGCCCGTCGACCAGGCGCCTACTCCCCGATGAACAGGTCGTAGGCGTTGTGTAGCGTCGTGCCCTCGCCTCCTCCGATCCCCGCACCCTGCGCGGACAGGGTGAAGCCCGCGAGCGACGTTTCGGTGGGGATCGGTACGGTGAACGTCACCAGGCCGTACCCGTAGGCGGGGGGAAGCTGGAACAGCTCACCGCCCGGCGAGAGCGGATCGATCAGCAGGAAACCGTCGGCGGCCGGCAGGTACAGCTCCAGCGGGTCCGCGTATCCCATGACCCCGGCGAGGAAGTTGCCCGTGCCGGTGTTGTCGACCGTCGCGACCCAGACCGCCCCCGGCACGGGGGCGGTGGCGAAGTAGCCGGGGTGGTTCGTGCCCCCGGCGTCGTTGCGGAAGAAGGCCCACGAGGAGGTGAGCGAGCAGTGGAAGCCCATGTCCACGATGCCCGCGTCCGGAACCCAGTCCGTGCGGGTCGTGCCAAACGCGGCCAAGGTGGGATCGCCGGTGTCGACGCAAGGATTGACCACGCCGGCTTGCGGCGGATCCTGGCGAGCTCCTTCTTGTGGCGCTCGAGGGCGGTGAGCG
>CAYRXS010000268.1:0-9033 GCA_964428225.1 uncultured Planctomycetaceae bacterium | reverse complement strand
ATGCCACAAACGGCGCTTCACAAATAGGGGCTTGGTGAGGGATTCGGGCTAGCCCTTCGGGCCCCCATGCCACGTCCGCAGCCGCTCTCTGCCTTTCCCCCCGTGGTCATGAAGCGAACATCCCTCGCCGCGATCGTTCTCGTCTGTCCCGTCCTCGCCCCCTTCGCCGCGGAGGCGTCCGAGCCATCCGCCGAGCTCGTCGAGGACTTCCGATTCCGAACGCTCCTCCGCGGCGACGGCCGCGACCGCCTGTCGCAGTACCGCGGCCAGCCCCTGCTGTTCGCCTGGTACTCCACCGTCACCGGGGGGCTGGAAGCCGCCCGGGTCGGGGCGGATCTCGAGGAGGACTTCGCCGAGGATGGATTCGTCGCCATCCTCATGGAGATCAAGAACCACGACGAGACCTACCTCGAGGCTCTCGCCCTGAACGAGGTCCCGGGTTCTTCCTGTCTCCTTCTGAAGAACCAGAAGCTCCCGTTCTCCTTCGACTCCGACACCGGTTTTCCTCCGCACATGGCGCTGATCGGCGTCGATGGCGAGCTCTTGTACGCCGGGAGCTACTCCCAGAGCTCCAAGGTGAAAAAGATGGTAAAGAGCGAGGTGAAGCGGGTCCGCGATGGGTGGGGAGAACACCCGGCGGCCGTCGAGGCCCGCGCGCTCGCCTACGGCAAGGGAGAGCTCGCCGCCGGTCTCGCCCTCGTGCGGGAGGCCATCGCGAAGGACGCCGGAAGGCCTGAGCTGAGCGAGATCGAGAAGGAGCTCTCCGCGCGTTTCGAGTCGCGGAAGCGGGCGATCCCGTTCCTCATGGAGAAGGGGGAGTACCTGCGCGCCCTCGAGGAGGCGAAGGCCCTGGTCGCCGCCGTCGAGTCGCACGAGGCATGGCACGCCGAGGCTCGCGAGCTCCTGGCTGGCTTCGAGGACGAGGCGGCGCGCCGGGAGCTCGAGCTCGACAAGGAGCTCGAGTCCCTGCTGAAACCCCTGCGGAAGAAGGCGCCTCGCCGAGGGCTCGCCGACAAGGTGCGGCGCTTCGCCGAGGAAGCCGGCGACTCGCGCGTGGGGGCGCGGGCGGAGCGCCTCGCCGGGGCGATCGACTACGCCGTCGACGAGCTCTGAGGGACCGCGGGCGACCGACGGCGCGCCTCCCGCCTCCTCTTTCCGCGGCCGACACCGTCCGCCGCGAGATCGTCTTCTGGTCCCCGGAGATGGCGCGAAACCCTCCCCATGTCGTAAAACGAAGGTGGAGATGACCACCCCTGCGCCGCCCGCGGCGCGAAAGCCACCCGGAGGGACCCGTGGTAGACGACCTGGCCCTGGCCAATCCCCTCAGCCTGTTCCTCGACAAGGAGCGTGACGAGTTCACGCGCGCCGATCTGATGCGCGTGGTCGTCGAGAAGGGCATCGAGCGGTTCACGTTCCACCACACCGCCATCGACGGCCAGCTCAAGGAGCTCCGGCTTCCCTTCAGCGGTCTCCGGCAGGCCGAGGAGATCCTGGCCATGGGGGAGCGGGTCGACGGCTCCTCGCTGTTCCGGGGCCTCGTCGACGCCTCGTGCTCGGACCTCTACGTCGTCCCGAGGTATCGCACCGCGTTCATCAGTCCCTTCGACGACCGGAGCCTCGACTTCATCTGCCGCTTCCTCGATCGGGACGGGAACCTCGCCCCGTTCACGCCGGACAACATCCTCGCCATCGCCCACCAGCGCTTCCGCGAGCGGACGGGCCTCGAGCTCCACGCCCTCGGCGAGCTCGAGTTCTTCCTCCTCGGCGAGGGCGGCCCCGCCTACTTCACTCCGAACAAGCAGGTCGGCTACCACGCCTCCGCGCCGTTCTTCAAGAGCGGGCACGTGGTCAATGAGATGGTGCGGCACCTCGCCCAGATCACCGGGGCCGTGAAGTACGCGCACGCCGAGGTCGGGTTCATCGACTCGGTGCGCTCCGACCTCCCCATGCTCAGCGGGCGGCGGGCGGAACAGCACGAGGTCGAGTTCAACACCCGTCCCATCGAGGAGATGGGGGATTTCGTGGCCCTCGCGCGCTGGGTGATCCGGAACGTCGCCGACCGCCACGGCATGCTCGCGACCTTCGCTCCGAAGCTCGAGGAGGGGATCGCCGGGAACGGCTTCCACTTCCACCTGGAGCTCGTGGAGAACGGGCGCAACATCATGGTCGAGGACGGGGGGTTGTCCGAGCCCGCCCTTCGGCTCATCGGCGGCCTGGTGCGCTACGCGGCCACCCTGTCCGCGTTCGGCAACACCGTGGCCTCCGCGTTCCTGCGCCTCGTGCCGAACCAGGAGGCGCCCACCCGCATCTGCTGGAGCGACTCGAACCGCTCCGCCCTCATCCGGGTGCCCCTGGGCTGGTCGGCCCATGCCCACCTCGCGCAGGTCGTCAATCCGGTCGAATCGTCGTCGTTCCAGGACGACCGAGGGCGGCAGACGGTCGAGCTGCGCTCTCCCGACGGGTCGGCCCTCTTCCACCTCCTCCTGGCGGGGATCACCACCGCCGCGGAGTACGGGCTGACGAGCGAGGAGTCCGTGGCGCTGGCGAAGGCGACCCGGGTCGAGGGAAACGTGTTCAGCGAGGACGAGGGCGCCCTCGAGAGGCTGGAGCCCCTGCCGGGAAGCTGCGTGGCCTGCGCTCGCCTGCTGGAGGAGCGGCGGGCTCAGTACGAGGAGCTCGGCGTCTTCCCCTCCCACGTGGTGGACTACGTCATCCGGCTGCTCCGCCGGGAGAACGACGAGACCCTGAACCGTGACCTCACGAAGATGTCCGCCGAGGAGCGGCTGACCGCCACGCGCAACCTGATGCACCGGGACATCCACCGGCACTGAGCCGGACCTCGCCCCTCATGGACTGGAACGCCCGGCTCGGGGAGATCCCCCACATCGGCGAGATCTTCGCCCTCTCGGCCCCGATCTGCTGGTCGATCGCGGTGATCCTCTTCCGCAAGACGGGCCTCGTCGTGCCGGCCGCCGCGCTCAACCTCTACAAGAACCTCGTCTCCTTCGTCCTCCTCGGCGCCACCCTGTTGATCCTCGGACAGTGGGCACCGGAGGGCGTGACGTGGAAGGACTACGGCCTCCTGATCCTGAGCGGAGCGATCGGGATGGGCTTCTCCGACACGGCGTTCTTCCTGTGCCTCAACCGGCTCGGCGCCCAGCTGCAGGCCGTGGTCAACACGTCCTACAGCCCGTCGATGATCGCCTTGGGCGTCCTCTTCCTCGGGGAGCGTCTGAGCGGCGTCCAGGGACTGGGCGTCGCCTTCATCCTCTGCGCCGTCCTCTCGGTGGTCTGGCTGGGGGGAGCCCGGGGAAGGGCCCGGCCGGCCGCCCTCGTGACCGGCATCCTCCTCGGCCTGCTCACGACGACCTCCCAGGCGGCGTCGGTGGTGATCGTGAAGGGGCCCCTGGAGGAGTGGCCGCTGATCTGGGCCACGTGGTGGCGGTTGATCGGAGGCCTGGTGTTCTCGCTCCTTCTCCTTCCCATCCTGCCCGAGCCGAAGAAGGCCCTCGCCACGCTGAAGCAGATCCGCGTGTGGCGCGTCATGCTCCCCGGCTCGGTGATGGGTTCCTACTTCTCCCTGCTCTTCTGGATGGCGGCCTTCCAGTACACGCAGATGTCCACCGCCGCCGCTCTCAATCAGACGGCCACCCTGTTCATCTTCGTGCTCGCCGCGATCTTCCTGAAGGAGCCGGTGACTCCCCGCCGCGTCGCCGCCCTCGTCCTGGGAGCGGGGGGCGTGGCCCTGGTCACGTTCGGGGGCTAGGGGAGAGCCGTTCCTCCCGCTCTCCCGCGCGACGTACGCAAAGAGAGCCGGAGCGGCCGCCCCCGAAAGGGCGGCCGCCGGCTCTCTTCGATCCTTGGATCAGGCTAGGCGCGGGGCCTAGACGCAGCCGTGGGCGAACATCGACCGCGCGACCTTGAGGAAGCCCGCGATGTTGGCGCCGATGATCAGGTTGCCCTTCTTGCCGTATTCCTCGGCGGTTTCCCAGGCCTGCTTGTGGATGTTCACCATGATCCGCTTGAGCATGGCGTCGGTCTCCTCGAACGTCCAGGCGACGCGCTGGCTGTTCTGGGCCATCTCGAGGCCCGAAACGGCCACGCCACCGGCGTTGGCGGCCTTGGCGGGACCGTAGAGCACGTTGCTGTTGACGAAGTGCTCCGCGGCTTCCGGGCTGGAGGGCATGTTCGCGCCTTCGGCGACGGCCATGACTCCGTTGCTGACCAGCTTCTGGGCCGCGGCCAGATCGATCTCGTTCTGGGTCGCGCAGGGCAGGGCGATGTCGCACTTGATGCCCCAGATGTCCATCCAGCTGTCGTTGAACTCGGCGTGCGAGTGCTCGTTGCAGTACTCCTTGATGCGGCCGCGCTCGACTTCCTTGATGCGACGGACGGTTTCGAGGTTGATGCCCTCCGGATCGTGGACGAAGCCGTTCGAGTCGCTGCAGGCAATGACCTTGCCGCCGAGCTCGTGGACCTTCTGGATCGCGTAGATGGACACGTTGCCCGAGCCGGAGACCACGACGGACTTGCCGTTGAAGTCGTCGCTGCGGGTCTTCAGCATCTCGTCGCAGAAGTAGACGGTGCCGTAGCCGGTGGCCTCGGTCCGAACGAGGCTGCCGCCCCAGTCGAGACCCTTGCCGGTCAGGATACCGACGAACTGGTTCGCCAGTTTCTTGTACTGGCCGAACAGGAAGCCGATCTCGCGGCCTCCCACGCCGATGTCACCGGCGGGCACGTCGGTGTCGGGACCGATGTGGCGGAAGAGCTCGCTCATGAAGCTCTGGCAGAAGCGCATGACTTCGTTGTCGGACTTGCCCTTCGGGTCGAAGTCGGAGCCGCCCTTGCCGCCGCCGATCGGGACGCCGGTGAGCGCGTTCTTGAAGACCTGCTCGAAGCCGAGGAACTTGATGATGCTGAGGTTCACCGACGGGTGGAACCGGAGGCCGCCTTTGTAGGGGCCGATGGCGCTGCTGAATTCGCAGCGGAAGCCGCGGTTGACTTGGACGTTGCCGTCGTCGTCCACCCACGGAACGCGGAACTGGATCATCCGATCGGGTTCGATGATCCGCTGGAGGATCTTGGCGTCGCGGTATTCCGGGTGGCGCTCCAGGGCCGGAAAGACGGACTCGGCGACCTCGTCGACCGCCTGGTGGAATTCCGGTTGATCGGGATCGCGGTGCCGCGCCTGGGACAGGATGTCGTCGAGCATCTGTATGCTCCTACCCTTGTCTTGGGTTGATTAGGGGGACAGTTCGGGACGGGGTTGTTCTTGCTTCTGTTACAGTCTGGAGAGACTCGCCAGAGGAATTAACACGGCTGCCGCCAGCCGTCAACCCGCACTGCCCGAGAATGTGCGACGAGCGTCAAAAAACGAGGGGGGCCGGTTCCCGCCACGGAGGACCGATTCGGCGATCGGAGGGGCCGCGATGAGACACTCGACCGGAGGAGGGCCGCTGGCCTTCAGCGAGGAGAGGGAGCTCGAGATCCGGGGGACCCACTCCCTCATGCAGCGGCGAGTCCGGGAGATCCTGCTCGTCTCCAGCCTGTACGACTCCTTCGTTCTGGAGGAGGACGGCCAGCTGGGCGACCGGCTCCTGGCGGATTACGAGGATCTGCACCTGGCCTACGCGCCCCGCGTGACCCGGGTCTCCTCGGCGAAGAACGCCCTCACCATGCTCCGATTGCGCCGATTCGACCTCGTCCTCACGCGGATGAGGCTGCCGGACATGGACGTCCAGGCGTTCACGCGGATCGTCCGGGAGCGCCACGGATCCCTGCCCATCGTGGTCCTGGCCTACGACAACATGGGGCTGTCCCGGCTCCTCGAAGGCGCGGATCCGACGGTGATCGACCACATCCTGGTCTGGTCGGGTGATTCACGGATTCTCTTGGCCACGATCAAACTGATAGAAGATCGTTGGAACGTCGACCACGACACCCGGGAGGGGATGGTGCGGACCCTCCTCGTGGTCGAGGACTCGGTGCGGCGGCTCTCCTCCTTCCTGCCGATGATCTACACCGAGCTGATGACGCAGACCCGCAAGGTGATGGCCGAGGGCCTGAACTACGTGGACAAGCTGCTGCGCATGCGTGCTCGCCCCAAGATCCTGCTGGCGCGGGACTACGAGGAGGCCGAGCGGCTGTTCCGCGAGTACGAGCGCAACATGCTGACCGTGATCTCGGACGTGCGGTTCCCGCGCGGTGGCGAGGTCGATCCCAAGGCCGGCCTGAAGCTGGTGGACTGGATCCAGGATCGCCAGCCCCACCTGCCCCTGGTGGTGCACTCGTCCGAGCCGGTGAACCGCTCCCCAGCCGAGGAGCGGCAGACGTTCTTCCTGGACAAGAACTCGCCCACGTGGCTGCAGGACCTGCACGGGTTCTTCATGAGCAACCTGGGCTTCGGGGACTTCATCTTCCGCAGCGGGGATGGCGCCTACGAGATCGACCGGGCGCGCAACATCCGCGAGATGGAGACGAAGATCCGCCGGCTGCCGGACGACTCGCTGGTGTACCACCTGTCCCGGCATCACCTGTCCACCTGGCTGATGGCCCGCAGCGAGCACGCGCTCGCCATCCGCCTGCGCGGCAAGTTCCTGTCGGAGTTCGAGGACCTGGACGCGGCCCGCTCCTACGTGGTCGAGCAGCTGAGAGCCCTTCGCGCCGAGCAGCGGCGGGGCCGCATCTCCGACTTCACGCGCTCGGATTTCGATCCGGCCGCGCCGTTCGTGCGCCTGGGCGGCGGATCGCTCGGCGGCAAGGGACGGGGCATCGCCTTCCTCGCCGCGCTGATGCACCGGCTGAACTTCGACGAGAAGTACCCCGAGGTGCGCATCGGCGTGCCCCAGACCCTGGCCATCGGCACGGACGCCTTCGACGAGTTCCTCGAGCACAACGAGCTGGAGAAGCTCGCCGTGCAGAGCGACGACGACATCAAGCTCGCTGGATCGTTCCTCGCCGGCGAATTCGGCAAGGAGATCGTGGCGGATCTGCGCCAGTTCCTCGAGGTGGTGCGCTACCCCCTGGCCGTGCGGTCCTCCTCGCTGCTGGAGGACTCCCTCTACCAGCCGTTCGCGGGCATGTACTCCACGTACATGATCCCCAACAACCACCCGGATCCCGAGGTCCGCCTGCGGCAGCTGCTGGCGGCGATCAAGCTGGTCTACGCGTCCACGTTCTTCCAGGCGCCCAAGGCCTATATCCGCTCCAGCCCCTTCCGGGTCGAGGAGGAGCGGATGGGGGTGATCATCCAGCGGCTGGTGGCCCGGCGCCACAAGGACCGCTGCTACCCCAACTTCGCGGGGGTGGCCCAGTCCTACAACTACTACCCGGTGGGCAGGCTCGAGGCGGAGAGCGGCCTCGTGCAGGCCGCGCTCGGGCTCGGCAAGATGGTGGTGGAGGGGGGCAACGTGCTGCGGTTCGCGCCGGACAAGCCGGACGTACTGCCGCAGTTCTCGTCCATCCGCGACATCCTGCGGAACTCCCAGAAGGAGTTCTATGCCCTGGACCTGTCCAACCCGGACGTGTGGTTCTCCGCCGGTGGCGAGGGGCCCCTGTCCCTGCTGGGTCTGGACGTGGCCGAGGCGGACGGGACGCTGGCGCCGATCGGATCGGTGTTCGCCCGCAACGACGGCGTGATCCGCGACGGCATCCATCACGACGGGCCGCGGCTGGTCACGTTCGCCCACGTGCTGAAGTACCGCCAGTTCCCCATGGCCGCCATCCTGCAGGATCTGCTCCGGCTGGGACGGCGGGCCATGGGCAACGAGGTGGAGATCGAGTTCGCGGTCAACCTGCAACCGCCGGGGCACGAGCTACACGAGTTCGCGGTGGTGCAGTGCCGGCCGATGGCGCGCAGCGGGCTCAGCGTGAACGTGTCGCTGGACGACGGCCTGCGGGACCGCAGCCTGTGCTGGACCGAACAGGCGCTGGGCAACGGCATCATCGACGACGTGGTCGACGTGGTCTACATCAGCCCCCAGCGGTTCGACAACGCGCGGACCAACGACATCGCGCGGGAGGTCGGCCTGGTCAACGAGCGGCTCGAACGGGAGGACCGCCGCAGCATCCTGATCGGCATGGGTCGCTGGGGAACGGCCGACCACTGGCTCGGTATCCCGGTGGCCTGGAACGACATCTCCCAGGCTCGCGTCGTGGTCGAGATCGGCACCGCCGACTACCAGGTCGAGCCGTCGCAGGGCTCGCACTTCTTCCACAACCTGACCGCCTTCCGCATCGGCTACCTGACCGTGCAGGATGGCCGCGGTGGCGCGTTCGTGGACTGGGACCTGCTGGAGGCGGCCGAGGCCGTGGGCGAGTACGATTTCGTTCGTCACGTGCGCTTCGACCAGCCGCTGCAGGTGCTGCTCGACGGTCACCGCGGTCGGGGCACCATCCTGCGACCGGGGGAGAACCACCGGGACGAGGAGTCGCTCGGCTGACGGGACGTGCGCCCGCTGATTTCGTCGTTAATACTAAGGCCATGGAACTCGTGGGCGATCGGAGATGGCGTGCGCTCGCGGCGGCGTGTGGGCTGCTGCTGGTGCCGGGCTGCATCCAGAAGACCGAGCTGCCGGCCGACGACGACGACGACACCACCGCGGACTGCGTCGAGGCCGAGGTGGTGGTGGTCGACGTGTTCTACAACGAGGACTCGCCGTACTGGTGCGAGTCGGAGATGCCGGGCAACACGACCTGCTACGAGTGCCACCTGTGCGGTCAGACGCCGGGCGCCGAGGTCGACAAGCAGCACTTCGTGTGCAACTACTGCCACAGCGAGCCGGATGGCTCGATCCCACCCGAGGGGCACGGCAGTGCCTGTGGCTGCGACAGCCTCGACTGCTCCACCGACCCGCCGGTGCTTGACTGTGCCGAGTGCCACACCGATGGCTGCAACGGGTACGTGTCGGCGCAGGTGCAGCGGGACCACTGCCTGTACTGTCACCTGGGGACGGAGGAGCCTCCGTGGTAGGGGGCGGGCAGACTCGATCCGCCAGTCTCTGCGCAAGCCTGCACGGATGGCCCACAGGGCCT
>CAYRXS010000267.1:0-9089 GCA_964428225.1 uncultured Planctomycetaceae bacterium | reverse complement strand
CACGCGCGTGAGCGCGCAGGCCGCGGCCGAGAACGCCTCGTTGATCTCGTGCAGATCGAAGTCGCCGGGCTTCATGCCGACCTTCTCCGCGGCCCTCTGGATCGACACCTCGGGAGCCTTCATGACCCACTCGGGATCGACGCCGCCCGCCGCGTAGCCGGTGATCCGGGCCATGGGAGTAACGCCGAGCTCCTTCGCCGTGTCCGCGCTCATCACGACCAGGGCGCACGCTCCGTCGTTGATCGCCGAGGCGTTGGCCGCGGTGACGGTGCCGTCCTTCTTGAAGGCGGGACGCATCTTGGCGATGGCCTCGATGGTCATGCCCGCGCGAATCGTCTCGTCGGTATCGAAGGGGATCGGGTCCTTCTTGCGCTGGGGAACCTCGACCGTGAACTTCTCGTCGTCGAAGCGGCCGGCCTTGGTCGCCTCCTCCGCACGGTTGTGGCTGCGCACGGCGTACTCGTCCTGCTGCTCGCGCGTGATCTCGTGCTTCTCGGCCACCATCTCACCGGTGATGCCCATGTGGAAGTCGTTGTAGACGTCCCACAGACCGTCGGCGACCATCGTGTCGAGGAGCTGGGTGTGCCCGAGGCGCGCTCCGCCTCGGCCGGCGGGCAGCATGTAGGGGGCGTTGGTCATGCTCTCCATCCCCCCGGCCACGATCACGTCGGTGTCGCCTGCCTTGATCGCCTGGGCCGCGAGCATCACGGCTTTCAGGCCGGAGCCGCAGACCTTGTTCACGGTGAACGCGGCCGAGCTCGTGGGGATGCCGGCTCCGATCGCGGCCTGCCGGGCCGGGGCCTGACCGAGCCCCGCCTGCAGGACGTTGCCCATGATGGTCTCTTCCACCGCGGCGGGCTCCACGCCCGCGCGACGCAGGGCTTCCGTGATGGCGAGAGCGCCCAGCTTGGGCGCGGAAAAGCCGGCCAGACCGCCCTGGAACTTGGCGATCGGGGTGCGGCAGGCACTGACGATGACGACTTCCTTCACCGGTACTCCTCTCGAAGGTTGGGGACGGGGGACGGCGGCGTCTCCGGAGCGTACCGGGACCCGGGGGCTCGAGCGTCCTCGGAGGGGACCGGTGCTCCGCTCGCCCGCACTGGAAAGGGGACGAGTATAGCGACGGGAGGGGATGGTGTCCCTCGTGCGGGAGCGCTCGAGGCGCCGTGTTTTCGGGCCGCTCAAGCCCCGAACGTGAGGTGCCGATAGGGAGAACGGCAGGGCAACATTCCGCTGTCTTCCTAGATGGCACGGGTTGGAACGTCCCCCTGCCCCGCGCACTTCCCCGTGCGCTCATGAGTCCTGGGCTCCCAAGGAGCCGCGAGTCAGACCGGCGGTCGCCCGCGAGGTGGCCGCCGGTTTTTTGCTTCGTGGCCAACCGGCGAGACGGGCGGCCCCCGGGACGGGGGAACGCGGCCCGGCGCCGAGCGAGAGGGCGTACCCCCCCCCATGCCATCACGGCAGATGAGCTGCCGATTTGACCGACACCCCGGGGCGAATCGAGCCGGAGGGGCCGTTCCCGGCCGATTCCCGCCCTGGCATGCCCCTTGCGTGAGGGTGGGAAACGGGACCTCCCCCCGGGGAGGAGCCCCCCCACGAAACGGCAATCCCCTCACATGGAGGCAGATCGATGTTTTGGGACCCCTTCCGATTCCCTGGACACCCCCGGCCCGCCCGCGGGCTGGCGCGGTGCGACTCCCTCGCCCGTCGCGCGACCTCCGGGCCGCGGTGGCGCGAATCCTCCTTCCCGGCGGTGAACGTGCAGTCGGACGACGAGCGGATCCTCGTGACCGCCCTCGTGCCCGGCCTGCCGGCGGAGGACCTCGAGCTGGCGGTCGAGGGCGAGGTCTTCACGCTGGGCGGCGAGCTCCGCCGGAACCTCGCCGAGGAAGACGGCGTGGTGAGGTCGAGCGAGCGGACCGCCGGACGGTTCTCCCGCTCGTTCCGCCTGCCCTACCCCGTGGACCGCACGGGGATCGAGGCCAGCCTGGAGCGCGGCGTGCTCCGCGTCGAGCTCCCGCGCGCCGAGCAGGACCGCCCGCACCAGATCGAGATCACGAGCCGGTAGCCCCGATGGAGTCGAACCGATGAACGATTGCAGCGAGAAGAAGACGAACGGTCGCACCGTCGCCGCCACGCGGGAGGAGACTCCGGCCCGGCGCCCCCGGACGGACGTCTGGGAGACCGAGAAGGCGATCCACCTGCTGGCGGACATGCCCGGAGTCGACGAGAGCTCCGTCGAGGTGCTCCTCGAGGACGGCAACATCACCCTGCGGGGCACGCCGGTCGCCGACCACGCGGAGGATCTCGAGCACGACTGGAACGAGTTCGAGCTGGGCCCCTACGAGAGGACGTTCCGGCTGGGCCGACGTCTCGCCCACGAAGGCATCCGGGCCTCGGTGAAGGCCGGAGTCCTCGAGGTGGTCCTCCCCAAGGCCGCGGACGAGGTGCACCGGATCCCCATCAGCGAGGGATAGCTCCGATCCGAATCGGCGCGCGGCACGCGGCAGGAGGTGCCGCCGCGCCGCCGGATCACCGGACTCAGCCGTAGGTGACGCGGGCGAGCACCTCGGGGAGATGCTCGCGGCACAGATCGAGCTGGCTCCGGAGCTCCGCGAAGATCCCCTGCGCCTCCTGGAAGCGGCGCTTCTCCACCATGGTCTCGAGCTCCAGGGCGAGCTTCTGGATCCGCTCCGAGGAGAGCAGCGCCGTGGCCTCGCGGAAGTCGCTCACGAGCCCCAGGGCCTCCTCCTCGTACGACGGCGAGAGACACGACCGCAGGCGGCCGAGGCAATCGATCGAGTCTCGCTCGAAGCCCCGGATCGCCTTCCAGAGGTCCTCGCGACGCCCGGTATAGCGCTCGACGAGATCGTCGACGTCGAAGGGGGGATCGTCGGTCGCGTTCGTCCCGACGTCCACGGCGGGCGAGGGGTCGATCCCCGCGGGGGTGCGATCCTGCAGGCGCTCCTCGATCTTCGCCTGGAGCTCCTCGAGCTTTTCGAGCAGGAGCTCCGGCTTGACGGGCTTGGCGATGTAGTCGTCCATCCCCGCGCGGATGCAGCGCTCGCGATCGCCCTTCATGGCGTTGGCGGTCAGGGCCACGATGCCGACGCGCGGATGGGCGTCCCCTAGCTTCCCTTCCCACTCCCGGATCCGGAACGTGGCCTCGAAGCCGTCCATCTCGGGCATCTGGCAGTCCATGAGGACGACGTCGTAGTCTCCGTTCCGGACGGCGTCCCATGCCTTGCGACCGTCGTCGACCACGTCGCACTTGTATCCGCCCCGAGCGAGGATCTTCACCGCGACGAGCTGGTTGATCCGGTTGTCCTCGGCGAGGAGGATCCGCATCGGACTGGGGCTGACGGACGCTCGAGCCGCCGCCTTCGCATCGTCCTCCGCGTCGGATTGCGTGTCCTGGGAGCCCGCGTCGGTGACCGTGAGCACCGCGTCGAAGAGCTGCGACGGACGGATCGGCTTCGCCAGATACCCGGCGATCTGTTCCCCCAGCTCCTTCGTGACGACCTTCTCGCTCTCCCCCCAGGACATGAGCATGATCTTGGGGTCGCTTCCGCTCTCCGCCCCGATCGACGCGATCACCTCGTCGAGCGGCAGTCCCGGGAGCTCCCGATCCAGGAAGATCAGATCGAAGGGCTTGTCGTTCCCCGCGGCGCTCCGCACGGCCTGCACCGCACGCGAACCGTCCGAGACGACGTCGTGAGTGATGTTCCAAGCTTCGAGCTGCTGGTGGAGCACCTCGCGAATGGCCGCGCCCGAATCGGCGATGAGCACGCGAGGGCCGCAACACCCGTCGGGAAGGACGAGCTCGCGGGATGCCGTGTCCTTCACCTTCTGGAACCGGGCGGTGAACCTGAACGAGGAGCCGATCCCGATCTCGCTCTCGAAGCCGATCTCACCGCCCATCAGGTGGACGAGCTGCTGGGAGATGGCCAGGCCCAGGCCGGTGCCGCCGTACTTGCGGGACATCGACGCGTCCACCTGGGAGAAGGACTTGAACAGCTTCGCCTTCCGATCCTCGGGGATGCCGATGCCCGTGTCCTCGATGGTGACCTTCGCCAGCACGCTGCTCTTCGTCTCGCGCTCGACCTCCGCGCGAACCGTGATCCGGCCCTGCTCGGTGAACTTGACCGAGTTGCCCACGAGGTTCGTGATGATCTGGCGCAGCCGGGTCGGGTCGCCGCGAACCAGGCGGGGAAGCTTGGGGGAGATCCAGCAGACCAGCTCGAGCCCCTTCTTGTGGGCCGGGCTGGACAGCAATCCGACGACCTCCTCGATCGTCCGGTAGGGCTCGAACTCGATCTCCTCGAGGCGCAGCTTCCCGGCCTCGATCTTGGAGAAGTCGAGGATGTCGTTGATGATCTCGAGCAGCGACTCCCCGGAGCTACGCACGATCTCCGCGTAGCTGCGCTGTTGTTCGCTCAGGGGACTGTCGAGCAGCAGCTCGTTCATGCCCAGGACGCCGTTCATCGGCGTCCGGATCTCGTGGCTCATGTTGGCCAGGAACTGCGACTTGGCCACGGCCGCGGCCTTGGCCTGCTCCACGAGGACCCGCAGCTGGTTGTTGCGCTCGACCAGCTCCTGCGTCCGCTCCTCCACCTGTTCCTCGAGCGTGTCGTGAGCGTTCTTCAGCTCGGCATCGCGGTTCTGGATGGTGCCGAGCATCTCGTTGAACGCGTCGGTGAGGAACCCGATCTCGTCATGGCCGTGCTGGTGCGCCCGCAGCGAGTAGTCCTTGCCCGCCGAGACCGCCTTGACGGTATCCGTCAGGTGGAGCACGGGCGAGGAGATGATGCCCTGCAGCTTGTTGGAGAGCAGGAAGGCCACGGTCAAGGAGATGACCAGCACGAGGGCGAGGATCCAGAGGAATCGAGTCTGCCTCTCCAGGATGATCCCCGTATCCGCCTCGATGGCGATCGATCCGAGCAGCTCCCCCTCCAGGGTGATGGGGGTGTAGACGATCAGGCCGTCGTCCGTGAAGAAGTGTCCGCTCGACTGGTACGAGAACGGCAGGCCGATCTCCGCGAAATCCTCCGCGGCGAAGTCGGCCAGGATCGTCCCGTCCTTCGCGTTGAACACCGCCGCTCGCCGGATGTAGGAGTTGCGCTCGAGGACCTGCAGATCCTCGGCGATCTCCTCGGAGTACTCGTACTGGACGGCGAAGGCCGTGCTGGATCCGACCGTCGTCCCGATCAGGCTGACGTCCCGGACGAGCGAGTCGCGCGCGCTCTTCCAGTCGTAGGAGAACCACGCCACGCTCGCGACGAGCAGGGTCACGCCGCTCGTCAGCATGAGCAAGAGGGTCAGCTTCCTGCGGATGAGGAGGTTCCGGAACAGGTTCACGGCTGCTCGTCCTCCGGAATCTCCGTCGCCGTCTCGTCTCTCGTCTCGTCACCGCCCTCGTCGCCTTTCTTCTTCTTCGTTTTGACGATGCGGTCGGCGACCTTCAGGATCCTCGAGCTGATCCTGATCTTCTGGGCCTTGGCCTCCTCGGCGTTGATCTCGAAGCGGGTCTGCGCCACCTCCTTTCCATCCTTCCCGGTGGTCTTCTTCAGGTAGAAGTTGATGATCCCGCCATTGACCGCGAAGTCCTTGCTGTCCCCGATCAGGAGGACGTTTTTGCCCTTGACCGCGGCCACGATGGCCTTGAGATTCTTGATCTCCGTGGCGGGCACGAACAGGATGTGACACTTCCCGATGCGCTTCGCGTCGGGGAAGCGTTGCACGAGGATCGACCGCTTTCCCTGCTTCTGCCCTTTGAAGACCTTCTCCAGGATCGACCCGAACGGATCGCGGCCGACCACGGCGATGATGATCGGCGACTTCCTGTCCTCGAAGCAGGTCTCCGGCCATTCGAGGTAGGGAAGGAACGTCCGGATGATGTTGGCCTTGATGGCCAGGAGCTCCTTCTCCGCCTCCTTGTCTCCCCGCTGTTCCGTACCGGTTGGATCGGTCGTGGTGGCTTCCGCAAAGACCTGGCCGGGAATCGACGCGAGGAGCAGGATCAGCGCCGCCGCGAGCCACACCGTCCGGACGTCGAGCAATTCGCCGAGCACCAGGCTCCGCGATCCCGCGCGTCGTTTCGTCGGGGTGTGGGGGATGGACATCACTCGGTCGTTCCGCGGGTGGAGCCGGGTCGCCAGGAGAGGCGGAAGTAGAGGCCGCGTTCGATCTCGGCCGGGGTGGAGAGGACTTCCTGACCGTATTCCTGGTGGAGGTCGTCGAAGGCGTTCTGGAGCACGAGGCTGAGCTCGAGGGAATCCGTGGGCCACCAGGCCAGTCGGGCGTCGGCCCTCACGTAGCTCCCGACGTCGGAGGCGGACAGCTCGTCGACGGCATAGAGCCCGACGTCGAGTTCGACGTTCTCCGTCAGCTCGCAGTACGACCGCAAGTTCGCGATGTACCCGGGCGTGTTCTTCTCCACGTCCGTCGTCAACGCCGTCGCCGCCGTCGCCGTCGGGTGATCGCAGTAATCCATGAGGGTCAGCCCTCCGTGCAGGCGCCAGCGTTCGCTGACGTCGCAGGTGGCTGCCGCCTCCACGCCCGTCGAATGTCCCTCCCGACCGGTCTGGAAGTAGATCGGGGCGATCACGTTCGTGCCGTCGAAGAAGGGCGCCCCCGGTTCGAGGGACTGCAAGTCGTCGTAGTCGAAGTGGAAGGCGGTGAGATCCAGGGAGACGCGATCGAGGGGCTGGCATCGATAGCCCACCTCGAACGCGAGGAGATCCTCCGACTCCATCTCGTGGGTTCCGAAGAGCACCCCGATGGTCATGGGATCCCCCGGAATCACACTCACGGGGACGATCAGGTCGCGGTTGATGATCGACGGCGTACGAACGGCGCGGGAGACGGAAGCCCATACCGTCTGGTCGTCCTCGGGCTTCCACAGTCCTCGAAGGGTCGGCTGGATCTCGAGCCCGGTGAAGTCGTTGTGCTCCAGCTTGGTGCCGACGATCAGCTTGAGGTCATGGCCGCGGAGCCGGATCTCGTCCTGGATGAAGCCGCTGAACAGATTGTCCGTCCTGCGGCTCGGATCGATGTCGATGCCCGGGCTCCCGTCGACGGCGGTGGCGATCGTCCGGAATCCCAGCCCCCAGACGAGCTCGTGTCGGTCGTTACCCCCGATGCGATGGTGGAAGTCGAGGTCGAGGGTGTCGCGCTCGTAGGTGAAGGAGGAGGCGTCTCTCGTGGCCGAGTCGACGTATGGCCTGCAGGCTCAGATCCTCGTCGTCCGACAGCGTTCGATCCCACTTCGCCAGGACGTGTCCGCCGTCGTTGTAGAAGCTCCCCTTGAAGGTCGCGTCGTACGGAGGCGTGGGCATGACCAGGGGATCGATCTCTCGCTCGTGGCCGCTGTACCACGCCCCCTGGAACGAGAAGGTGTCTCGGTCCGACTTGTCCCAGTCGGCGCGGAAGCCCGCGCGCCGGTAGTGCCAGCCGTCCGGGCTGTCGCCTCCCATGAGAGAGTGGGTCGCGTCCCTCTCGAACCACTTCGCAAAGACCCGCCAGTGGAAGTTCTCTCCGTAGACGTCGCCGTATCGATACGCCGCGGTTCCCCGCTCCTCGTCACCGGCCAGAGCGGTGGCGTAGGCGCCGTGGGTGTCCGCCGCGGAGCGCGTGATGATGTTGATGACGCCGCTGACGGCGTTCGCGCCCCAGATCGCTCCGCCCGGACCCCGGATGACCTCGATCCGGTCGACGTCCTCGAGGAGCACGTCCGGCTCGTCCCAGAACACGCCCGAGAAGAGGTTCGTGTAGACGGAGCGCCCGTCGATCATCACCAGCAGCTTGTCGTTGAAGTGTCCGTTGGCGCCTCGTGACCCGACCGCCCATGCGCTCGAGTTGATCCGGGCCACGTGCATTCCGGGCACCATCCGCAGCAGCTCGGGGATGCTCGTATGACCGGATCGACGGATGTCCTCTCGCGTGATCACGAATACGGCAGCGGCGGTGTCGGACAGGTTCGTGGCCTTGCGTGACGCCGTCGTCACCTCCAGCGAGAGCAGCTCCTCGAGGCTCATGGCCTCGAGGTCCGTTTCGCCGGGGTCGGGCCCACCGCTCGGGGGAACGAGGGGAGCGACCACTAGCGCCAGCGAACTGAGTCGCGGTGCGTGCATGTGTGGAGACAGGGATGTGCCCTTCCAATCGGGCCCCCTGGTGGCGGGAAGCCCGGGATTCAGGCCCTGGCCCTATCGGCACCCCCTTCGGGTCAACTCCAGCCCCGGTAGAGATCTCTTCGCTCGTCTTTCCGAATCGGGACGCGGGTTCTCACCTTTCGGACGACGTCCAGGTCGACGTCGGCGGTCACGAGTCCGGCCTGGCCCTCGCCCTCCGCGAGCACGTTGCCATGAGGGTCGACCACCAGGGAGTTACCGGGAAAGGAGAGCTCGAGCCGCCGGCGCCCCACGAAATCCGTACCGGTGCGGTTGGCGGCGACGACGAGGATCTGGGCCTCCACGGCCCTGCCGACCACGAGAGCGCGCCAGTGCCGGGCTCGCGCCTCGGGCCACTGAGCGGGCACGAGCAGGATCTCCGCCTCCGCCACGAGCGGTACGCGTAGGAGGGGCCCGAACCGGATGTCGTAGCAAACGATCCCGGAAAGCCGCCCCAGGGAGGTCTCGATCGTGTTCGGGGGGAGGGTTCCCGCGGAAAAGGTTTCCCTCTCGGCCGTCGGGGAGAAGAGGTGGACCTTGTCGTAGGAGAGCGCGAGCTCGCCGTGGTCGAACACGTGCAGTCGGTTGTGGGGCCGGCGGCCTTCTCCGGCGGCGCCGAACGCGCTCCCGCAGACGACGATCCCCAGCTCGCCCGAGAGCTCCCCGAGTCGCACCACCGCCTCCTCGGACTGCTCGGTCCAGCGCGCCTCCGGATCCTCGAAGTCGACGAAGGAGGTCGGCCACATCTCCGGCAGAACGACGAGCTCGATCCCCTCGTCCGCGGCGCGCCGGAGCCCCCGCTCCACCTCGCGGGCGTTCCGGTCCACCTCGCCCCTTCGGACGTCGAGCTGCAGGGCGGCGACGCGCATTGGTAGACCTCAGGCGCGGTGGCGCGTGCGCTCCGTTTCCTGAGGCCCCCTT
>CAYRXS010000266.1:0-9098 GCA_964428225.1 uncultured Planctomycetaceae bacterium | reverse complement strand
CCCGTCATGGCGCACGCGCCTTCATAGGCCTCCGTGACCGCAATGCGGAAGATGCCCTGACCGAGGCGCGGTCGAATTACCACTGCTTCCCCGTATCGAGGCGGAGCTTCCGCAGCCAGTTCGCCTGCTCCCTTCACGACCTCCTGGGCCACCTGAATGCACTCTCGCCACACCCTTGCGCCTTCACTCTTCGTGAGGTCGTACCTCTTCTCGCTCTGAGTACGGGCTGGCCAATCCCGAGGTTGCCGTACCCAGCGATCCTGGGGGAAGAAGATGGGAGAGGTGATGAGGACGCATCCGATTGCACCTGGGCCATCCTCGGCCCGGTATCTGATCCGCTGTCGGATCTGGGCGATGCGTTCGGTCATCCCCTCGTAGGTCTCGCATCCGTTCCCGATCCCGAATGCATCCCACGCAAGCCATGGCGGTAGCCGGGAGTAGCGTGCGAAATATCCGAATCCGCAGATCGCGTTCGCGGGCGACTTGAGCTTGAAGAGAAACGGCGCAAAAGTGGCAGCTCTCACCGCACGGTGGGCGGAGGGTTTCCAGAAATTCACCTCATCCAGACCCGGCTGGTTCCGAAGGAACTCGTACCAACCTCGATCCGTGATCGCAATGATGCCGGTGACCTGGGCCATCTATCACAGGCCCCACTGAAGCGGGGATTCCGTCTCAGGGTTGCGGAATCTCCAGGAGGGGCTCATGGGGCCGAGTCTACCGACTCGGGCGCGGGGGCGGTCAGGAGACCGTCGTTTCCACTGGGCGCCGGGAGACGTCGGGAGCGTAGAAGCCGAATTCCTGGAGGACCGCGAGCTTGGGCAGGACGTTGTTCTCCAGGTCGTAGTGGAAGAAGCCCGGGAACAGGTCGCGGTTGCTCTCCACGTACTCGAAGATCGGACGGTGGCGCTCCTTGACGGTCATCCGCGCCCCGCGGCAGACCTCGTGGCCGGTCACCATGAACTCGGGGAGCAGCCAGCTGCAGAACTCGAGCCGGTCGCTGTGGCGGTACTCCGCGTAGATGTCCGTCTGGGGCAGGAAGCAGAGCAGGCTCAGCAGCACCCGCGCGCCCATCGTGCGGAAGCTCGCCATCTGGAAGACGGACTGGTGGAAGTCGTCCATGTCCTCGAAGGGGAAGCCCCAGATGAAGAACGTGTCGACGTGGGGGAAGATGCGGACGGCGTCGGCGAGCACGCGCACGGAGTCCTCGGGGGTGAAGCCCTTGCGGATGCGCTCGAGGATCTTCGCCGAGCCCGACTCGATGCCGTATCGGAGCTCGACGCACCCCGCCTCGGACATCGCGCGCATCGTGGGCTCGTCGGTCAGGTCGACGCGCCCGAACGCCTTCCACCTCACGGGGGGCCCGGTCTTCTTGAACGCGTCGCAGAACGCGAGCACGTTCGCCTTCGAGGACACGAAGAACTCGTCCTGGAAGAGGAAGAGCTCCGTGCCCGTCGCCTCGTGGACCGCGCGCATCTCGGCGATGACGTTCTCGGGCGAGCGTAGCGAGCAACGACGATCCCACACGGGGGCGACCGAGCAGAAGGTGCACGGGTAGGGGCAGCCCCGCGAGGTCATCACGCCGTAGCCCGCGTAGGCATCCAGGTCGACCCGATCGAAGGCGGGGAAGGGGATCACGTCGGGATCCGCGATGCGCAGCGGCGGGGGGTTGCGCTTCACCGCCTCGCCGGAGCGCCAGAAGATGCCGGGGACCTTCGCGAGCGATCCGTCCTCGACGAGGGCCGCTACCAGGCGCGGCACGGAGATCTCGCCCTCGCCGGAGGCCACGACGTCGATCCACGGGCAGCGTTGCAGGATGAGGTCCTCGACCGCCTTGGGGCCGGTGCCCCCGAGGACGATCTTCCGGTCGGGCCAGCGCTCCTTGATTCGCCGCGCGGCCAGGAGCGCGAAGGGCAGCAGGTTCGCCATGAGCGAGAGCCCGATGATCGGCGCCGGCTCCTCGGGCTTCGCGAGGAAGTCGACGAGCGACTCCTCCGCGAAGGGATCGTCGTACTCGTTGCCCTGGTAGTCGCGAAAGTCCACCGCGATCCCCGCGTCCTCGAGCGCCCGCGTCAGGTACAGGCACCCCAGCGGCACGTGCGCCTCCGTGTCCAGCCGGTCGAGGTGGCGGATGTAGAGCAGGTTCAGGTTGACGAGCGTGATGTCGGGCATGTGGGTTTCGTGGGTCAGTCGTTGCGCTCCAGGATCTCGGCGGCGGTCCCGATCCTCCCGTACAGGATCCTGGCGGCGGTTCCGATCGCTCTGATCAGGATCTCGTCCGCCTCCGGTTGCACGCATCGGCCGATCTCCTTGCCCTCCGCGTCGAAGAAGAGGACCACGGGCAGCAGCTTCAGCGCGCGATCGTTCGCGAAGGTGTCCTCCGTACGACACCCCACCTCCAACCATTCCACCGCGACGATGTGCTCGTACGTCTCGAATCCCGCGCGCTCGACGGCTTCCCGGACCGACGGCTGCAGGTAGCTGCAGACGAAGTCGGCATGGAGCTCCTTCGCCCACGCCTCGGGCAGACTGCCGGCCATGTTCGAGAATCGCCAGTTGCTCGGGCAGACCACGACCATGAGGGGCTGAAGCGCCTTCCTGGCTTCGGCCATCACGCGCGCCACGCCGAACAAGGGGACTTCGGGCTCCGGTCCCTCGGATTCGATTTCCTTGGACGGATTCTGACACGCGGCCAGGGTGGTCCCCGCGAAGATCGTCAGCGCCGCGGTCGCGGCCGAGCGCAGGAAGCGGCGGCGCTGGGGGTCGCCCACGGCCATCCCCTCGATCATCGCCGCGAGCTGCTCGCGAGGGACGGCGCGCAAGATGGACCGCTCCGCGTCGGCCAAGGGGACTCCGGCGCGGCGCGCCGCGAGCAGGGGATCCTCGAGGAAGCACTCCCGGAAGGCCTCGTCCTGCGAGCCGGCGGTGAGCAAGAGCTGGATCCCTTCGGGCAGGTCAGCCATCTTCGTCCTCCTCGGCCGCTTCGTTTCGATCGGCGAACGCGTCGGCGGCCGCCTCGATCGCCGCGATCAGCTCTTCCTCGGTCTGGGGGTGTACGAGCCGCGACAGCTCCTCACGGTCCGGAGCGAGGAAGAGGACGGTCGGCAGGTCCTCCACTTCTCGGCTTCCGGCAAACTCGTCCTCCGTCACGTAGAGGGGAAACGACCTCGTGGTCTTCACGTCGTACTCGAACACCAGAACGCCCGCGCTCTCCGCGGACTGGCGAATCCCTTCGCTCAAGCGCTCGCAGAGCCTCTCGGCCACCTCCTGCCGCTCGTGCTTCCGGTAGGTCGGTTCACTGACCGCACCTGCGAAGATCTGAGGGGAATGATCGGGTCTGGGACGGAATACGATCATCAGCGGCCGGTTCCCTCGCCCCGCGTCGGCCAGGGCGCCGGTCACCACGATGGCCTGGATCAGCTTCTTCTCCTTCGTCGGTTGCACGCACCGGCTGATCTCCCGGCCCTGCGGATCGAGGAACAGGATGGTGGGGAGCTTCGTCACTCCCCGCTCGTTCGCGAAGGCGTCCTCCGTCCTGCTCCCTTCGCGCCCCCACTCGACCTCCACGACGTGGTCGACCACCAGGAAGCCGGCTTCCGTCGCGACCTGGCGGGTCAGCGGCCTCATGTTGCTCATGAGGATCATGGCGTCCCACTCGCGCTCCATCGCGTCGGACATCATGCCCGCCACGCAGCCTTCGAAGGCGTCCTCTGAGCGCACCACGATCATCAGGGATCGATTCGACTTCCTCGCCTCGGCCAGGGCGGCCTCCATCCGGGTGCGGGGGATCGCGGGCTCCGGATCGGGCGCGACGGGGGCGGGCTCGTCGGGCTCGAGCTCTCCGGACGATCGCTTGCAGGCGGCGAGCGCGGTCCCCGCGAAGATCGTCAGGGCGACGGACGCGGCCGAGTGCAGGAAGCGGCGGCGCTGGGGGTTGCTCACCGCGAGCCCCTCGATCATCGCCGCGAGCTGCGCGGGAGGGACGGAGCGCAGGATGGAGCGCTCCGAATCGGTCAGGGACACCCCGGCGCGCCGTGCGGCGAGCAGGGGATCTTCCAGGAAGCACTCCCGGAAGCTCTCGTCCCGCGATCCGGCGGTGAGCAGGAGCTGGATCCCTTCGGGCAGGTCAGCCATCTTCGTTCTCCTCGGCCGCTTCGTTTCGATCGGCGAACGCATCGGCGGCCGCCTCGATCGCCGCGATCAGCTCTTCCTCGGTCTGGGGGTAGACGATCCGCGACAGTTCCTCGCCGTCGGGGGCGAGGAAGAGCACGGAGGGCAGATCCGTCACGTCGAGGTTGCCGGCGAGCTCGTCGTCCGTGCTGTAGATGGGGAACCTGGTGACGAGCTTCACGTCGTGCTCGAGCACCACCACGCCCGTGCGATCGGCGGAATCGCCTATCTTCTCGCTCAAGCGCGCGCAGATGCGCTCCGCGACCTCCTGTCGCTTGTGCTCCTCATAGGTCTGCTCGCTCATGAGACCGGCGATCGCCACGAGGGTCTCGTTCGGGGCGGGACGCACGACGACCATCAGCGGCCGGTTCTCGCGCCTCGCCTCGGCGAAGGCCCCGGCCACCCTGATGGTCTGGAGCAGGCTCTTCTCCCTCGTCGGCTGCACGCACCGGCTGATCTCGCGGCCCTCCGGATCGAGGAACAGGACGGTGGGGAGCTTCGTCACGCCCCGCTCGGTCGCGAACGCGTCCTCCGTTCTGCTGCCCTCGTGCCCCCACTCGACCTCCACGACGTGGTCGACCACCAGGAACCCGCTCTCCACCGCGACCTGCCGGACGAGCGGCCTCGTGCTTCTCTCGAGGACCATGGCGTCCCACTCGCGCTCCTTGGCGTCGGACACCGTGCCCGTGACGTAGTAGCCGCCCTCGTATCTCGAGCGCACCAGGATCATCAGGGATCGATTCGACTTCCTCGCCTCGGCCAGGGCGGCCTCCATCCGGGTGCGGGGGATCGCGGGCTCCGGATCGGGCGCGACGGGGGCGGGCTCGTCGGGCTCGAGCTCTCCGGACGATCGCTTGCAGGCGGCGAGCGCGGTCCCCGCGAAGATCGTCAGGGCGACGGACGCGGCCGAGTGCAGGAAGCGGCGGCGCTGGGGGTTGCTCACCGCGAGCCCCTCGATCATCGCCGCGAGCTGCGCGGGAGGGACGGAGCGCAGGATGGAGCGCTCCGAATCGGTCAGGGACACCCCGGCGCGCCGTGCGGCGAGCAGGGGATCTTCCAGGAAGCACTCCCGGAAGCTCTCGTCCCGCGATCCGGCGGTGAGCAGGAGCTGGATCCCCTCGGGCAGGTCATTCATCGCCATCCTCCTCGACCGCTTCGTCTCGCCTGGCGAACGCGGCGGCGGCCTCCTCGATGCCCGCGAGCAGCTCTTCCTCGGTCGAGGGGTGCAGGAGCCTCGTCAGCTCCTCGCCGTCCGGCGCGAGGAAGAGCACCATGGGCAGGTCCTTGGCCTCGTAGTTCCAGGCGAACGCGTTCGTGTTGGACTCTTCCCAGGACCAGCCCGTGCCATCCCATCCGTACACGAGCTTCTGGATCCCCGCCTGTGTGAGGGCTTCCTCGATCGCGGGGCTCAGTCTCCAGAGGAGAGAATCCGAATCCCATCGTCTCCGGAGTTTGTCGCTCATGATCCCGGCGATCCCCCGGACCATGTCGGGCCCTCCGGGCCGGATCAGGACCATGAGTACCTGATTCTCGCGCC
Organism: uncultured Planctomycetaceae bacterium; assembly: GCA_964428225.1. Taxonomy (GTDB): domain Bacteria; phylum Planctomycetota; class UBA1135; order UBA1135; genus JBFMCU01. The sequence continues at coordinate 3,394 of CAYRXS010000266.1, read as the reverse complement.
GCGCCTCGGCCAAGGCGCCGGCGGTTGCGATCGACTTGGTCAGGGCCTTCTCGGTCGTGGGTAGAACGACTCGCGTCATCTCCCTTCCGTCCGGATCGAGAAAGAGCACAGTGGGGAACTCCGCGATCCCGTGCTTGCGGCAGAGCTCGTCGTCCCATCGCTCGCCCTTGTCCGTCCAATCGACGACCACCGCGTGCTCGAACACGAGGATCCCCTCGCCGTCGGCAACCCGGAAGACGTCCTCGCTCAGGTGACGGCAGAGCGCGTCGGCGTTCTGCCGCTTCGCCATCTCGTCGGAGATGTAGCCGAGACTGGTGATGGGGTTGTGAGGTCCCTCGGAGCGGATCACGACCATCAGGGGACGGCCCCTCCTCCTCTTCGATTGCCGTGAGCAACTCCTGCTCGGTCGTGGGGTGCACGAACCGAGCCAGCTCCTCACCATCCGGGGCGAGGAAGAGGATGGTCGGCGGATCCGTGACCCCGAACTCGTTCTCCAGGGGGTAGAAGGGACGCCTCATCGTGGGTATCGCCGGGTACTCGAACACCTGGAAACCCGCGCGATCGGCGGATTGGAGAATCCGTTGGCTCAGGCGGTTGCAGAAGTCCTCCGCCTCCTGCCGCCTCTTGCGCGTCTCGGCATCCTGGGCGACGGCGGAAGACTCGAACGGTCTCGGCTCGGAGCGGAGCACGACCATCAGAGGTAGGTGCTCCCGCCTCGCCTCGGCCAGCGCGCGGGCCACCACGACGGCGCGGCGCAGGATCTTGTCCGTCGTCGGTTGCACGCACTGGCAGAGCTCCTTGCCGTTCGGATCGAGGAAGAGCAAGGAGGGGAGCCGCGTCAGGGCGTGCTCGGTTGCGAAGGAGTCCTCCGTGCGGAAGGCTCCGGGCGTGTACTCCACTTTCACGACATGCTCGACCACCAGGAATCCCGCCCTCCTTGCGAGCCGGTGGATCTCCGGGAGCGCGTCGCCCAGGAGGTCCATCGCATCCCACTCCCGCGACAGGACGAGGTTCACGCCGGCGACCATCCCGGAGCGCATGTCGTCGGGGAGCGCCACGACCATCAGAGGCCGGTTCGTCTTTCTTGCTTCGGCCAAGGCAGTGACCACGTCGGTCAGGGGGGGGTCGGGCTCCGGTCTGGGCTCTTCGAGGGGCTCGGAACAGGCCGCGAGGGCCGTTCCCGCGAAGATGGACAGAGCCGCGGTCGCCGCGGAGTGCAGGAAGCGACGGCGCTGGGGATTGCTCACGGCCATCCCCTGGATCATCGCCGCCAGGTGCGCGCGAGGAACCGTGCGCAGGATGGATCGTTCCGTGTCGGTCACGGACACCCCGGCACGGCGGGCGGCGAGCAGGGGATCCTCGAGGAAGCACTCCCGGAAGGTCTCGTCCCGCGCGGCGGCGGTGAGCAGGAGCTGGATGCCCTCGGGCAGGTCAACCATCGCCTTCCCCCTCGATCGACTCTTCTCGGCGACCGAATGCCGCAGCGGCGGACTCGATCGCCGTTTGCAGCTCCTGCTCGGTCTGGGGGTGCACGATTCGCCCGAGTTCCTCGCCGTCGGGCGCGAGGAAGAGAACGGTCGGCAGGTCCGTCAGCTCGTGACCTCGAGCGAAGTCGTCCGCGGCGATGTCGTCCGTGTGCTCGCGGGGCAACTTTAGGCCGATCGTCACGCGGTATTCGACGGCCAGGAATCCGGAGCGCTCTGCAAGGGCATGGATCCTCTCGCCCAGGTTCATGAAGAGAGCTCTCGCCTGCTCTTGCCTCTTGCTCCGCCTGTATTCGGACTCCGACAACATGCCGGTCGTGAGCACGCGGATACCGCCTCCGATGTCCCCGGTCCGGACCACGACCATCAGGGGTCGGTTCTCTCGCTTCGCCTCGATCAGGGCACCCGCGAGCTCGATGGCCGTGATCAGGTCCTCCTCGGTCGTCGGCTGCGTTCTCCGGAAGAGCTCCTCGCCCTCCGCGTCGAAGAACAGGAGGGTGGGCAGCTTCGTCAGGCCGCGCTCGGTCGCGAGCTCGTCCGCCGTTCGACAGCCCTCGGTCGTCCACTCGACCTTCACTCCGTGCTCGTACAGACGCATCCCCTCCGATTTCGCCGCGGCTCGGATCTCTCCGCTCGGGTACCGACACACCATGTCCGAGGTAGTTTCCCGGTGGTGGGCTGCGGACATCTGGCCGAAGAAGCCCGAGTAGCGGGAGTCGGTGGAGCGGATCACGACCAGCAACGGCTCCTTCGCCCGCCTCGCCGCCGCCATGGCCTCGGCCACGTTGGTGGGGGGCGGTTCGGGTTCCGGATCGGGCTCGACGGGTTCCGGTGCCCTGGGCTCGGTCTCCTCGGGCGGGCTCTCGCAGGCGGCGAGCGCGGTTCCCGCGAACACGGTCAGGGCCGCGGTGGCGGCCGAGCGCAGGAAGCGGCGGCGCTGGGGGTTGCTCACGGCGAGCCCGTCGATCATCGCCACGAGCTGGGCGCGAGGGACGGCGCGCAGGATTGCGTGCTCCGTATCGCTCAGCGCGACACACGCCCGGCGAGCGGCGAGCAGGGGATCCTCGAGGAAGCACTCCCGGAAGGTCTCGTCCTGGGCGCCGGCGGTGAGCAGGAGCTGGATGCTGTCGGGCAGGTCAGTCATCGCCTTCCCCCTCGGCCGCCTCGTCTCGCCTGGCGAATGCGGCGGCGGCCTCCTCGATGCCCGTGAGCAGCTCCTGCTCGGTGATGGGGTACGTGATCCGCGACAGCTCCTCGCCGGACGGGGCGAGGAAGAGGACGACGGGCTGGTCCGTCGCGCGGTGGTGCTCCGTGAATGCGTCCCGGTTGGTCGCGATCCACGGCCATCCTTTGGCTTGCGGTCCGTACTCGAACACACGGACTCCCGCACGGTCGGTGGCCTCCTGGATCTTCCGGCTCAATCCCCAGAGGAGGGAATCGGAGTCCCATCGCCGTCGGAGCTCGTCGGTCATGATCCCGGCGATGGAGTGGGGCATGTCCCTTTCTCCCGGTCGGATCACGATCATGAGCGGCTGGTTCGCCCGCCTCGCCTCGGCCATGGCGCGGGCGACGGACAGCGTCTTGATCAACGTGCCCTCTCTCTCCGGGTGGAGGAGTCTCGTCAGCTCCCTGCCGTCCGGATCGAGGAAGAGCACAGTGGGGAAATCCGTCACTCCACGCTCGCGGGCGAGCTCGTCGTCCCAGTGTTCCCCCCGATCCGTCCACTCGACGTCCACGGCGTGCTCGACCACCTGGAACCGCTCGGCCTCGGCGGCCCGGAGGACGTCGTCGCACAGATTGCGGCACACGTCGGCGGCCTCCCACTTCCGCTTCATCTCGTCGGTCACGTACCCGAGGCTTCTAGTATGGATGGACCCGTCAAGGCTTGATGGGTCGAATCTTTCATCGAG
>CAYRXS010000265.1:0-9132 GCA_964428225.1 uncultured Planctomycetaceae bacterium | reverse complement strand
CGACGGGTGGGGGTGGGAAGGACGGGGCCAACGGCGGGGTGCCCGAGAACCGGTACGAGAAGGACGGGACGGCTGTTTGGTGCATGTTCCACAAACGGAACAGAGAGCATTCCAGCTTGTCCATTGCCCGCCCGCCCGGCCCCGATGCGCCAGAGTTCGCGTTGACGCCAGAGCGCGCAGGAACGAGAGTACGTGGCCAATCGAGGGACGATCGGGAGGAACGATGAAGAACACGATCGCATTGTTGTCGCTCTCGCTGCTCGCCGTGGCCGTCGTCGGATGCGTGGAGACGGGCGTCGCTCCGGAAGCGGAACTCGAGGCGGTCACCGGGAGGATTCTGCTGCAGAACGTCAGGGTGCTCGACGTGGAGCGCGGCGTGATGAGCGAGCCGCAGGACGTGCTGATCGAGGGAGGCCGGATCGCCGCGGTCGGCGACGTCGAGGACGACGCGGGGACCGCGCGGACGGTCGACTGCACCGACAAGTACGCGCTGCCCGGGCTCTTCGACTGCCACACGCACCTCGCGCATCTGACCGACGAGGAGGCGTGCGGGGTGGAGGCCGGGCTCGAGGCGCTCGTGGCGCACGGCATCACCCAGATCCGCGACGTCGGGGGGCCCGTCGACGTGCTCGAGGGGATGAGCCGCAGGATTGCCGCCGGCGAGCTCGTCGGGCCGGAGCTGTTCTACGCCGGGCCGATGCTCGAGAGCACGCCGCTGACCTGGGGGAAGGTGAACGAGGAGCTGTCGGGCTTCACCGTGGCTCTCGACACGACCGAGGACGTGGACCGGGTCCTGCCCGAGCTCGCTCGCCACGGCGCGTGCCTGCTGAAGACCTTCGGCGGGATCGATCCGGAGGTCTATCCGCACCTCGCGGACGTGGCTCGCCGGCACTCGCTGCGGATCACGCACGATCCCGGCGAGCCCCTGTTCCATCGCGTGCCGATGGACGTGGCCATCGAGCTCGGGATCACGAGCTTCGAGCACGCGAAGGCCCCGTGGCCGGTGGTGCTCGTCGACGAGCTCCGCGAGGAGCACGACGCGCTGGTCGGCCCCGAGGTGAGCGACATGGCCCGGATGGGCGTGATGATGAAGGCCTTCGGCCTCGGCGTCGACTCCGTCGATCGCGAGCGGCTACGCACGCTGGCTCGCACGATGAAGGAGAAGGGCGTCCACCTCTGCCCGACGATGCAGGTCTTCGACTCCATGGGGGAGATGGCCGTCGAGATGGTGAAGGAGGAGCAAGGCCTCGAGGAGGTCCCCGCGCCGATGCGCGAGATGATCGGGAAGAGCATCGAGGCCATGGAAGCGGTGAGCCGCCTCTTCGTCGCCGAATTCGCCGAGCAGGGGGTTCTGCTCATGGTCGGCCAGGACGGCTTCGAGCCCGAGGGCACCTTCGCGGAGATGCGGTGGCTGCGGGAGTGCGGCGTCTCGGAAGCCGAGATCCTCCGCGGCGCGACCCTCTACCCCGCCCGGTGGCTGGGCGTGGACGACCGCCTCGGCTCCCTCGCTCCCGGCAAGCAGGCGAACGTCCTGATCGTCGACGGCAACCCGCTCGAGGACATCTCCCACGCCGCGTCGACCTTCCTGGTGATCCAGAACGGGCGGATCGTCGAGCGCTGAGCCGCGTAGGCTCTCAGAGCTCCTGAGCGAAGACCTCTTGGAAGCAGATCGCGTCGTCGGACGAGGTGAGGGATGCCCCGTCGCCTAGAGGACGACATAACTCATTATTCAATACAGGATTACGATTACAGCGAATCTGTTGCCAACAAATCCGAAGGCTATGGGTTGCCGGAGCCGATCGTTGGGCTAGATTGCCAACGAAATGGATGCCAACAAACTTGATGGATGCGATGCTCGTGATCAGCTCGTTCAAGAGGTCGGCAATTGGGTGAGCGGAGATCGCTTCTGGGACCGCGAACACGAGCTCTCCGAGCTCTCTCGGCTGCTCCGCGAGGGCGCCAACGTGAGCCTGGTCGCTCCCCGCCGGGTGGGCAAGACGAGTGTGATGCGCGAGCTGGCCATCCGCTTGGAGCGCCATTTCACCTGTCTACACGTCGACCTCCAGAAGTGTCGTGACGCGAAGGACGCCGTTGTCGAACTGTCCCTCGCCACCCGCGATCACGTCAATCTCTGGGGCCGAACGAAGGAGGTGTTCCGTAACGTCCTCGCCAGCGTCGAGTCACTCAAACTCGAGGACGTTGCCATCAAGATCCAGGATGGAGTCGCGGGAGACTGGGCAGCGAAGGGAGATCGGCTGCTCGAGGAGCTTGCCAAGTCCGACCCGCCGATCATCTTGCTGATCGACGAGATCCCCATTCTGGTCAACCGCCTCCTGAAGGGGCCGGACCACGAGGTCACTCCCGAGCGGATCGCCAAAGCGGATCGATTCGTCTCTTGGCTTCGGGCGGCGACGATTAGGCATCGAGCATCGATCCGATTCGTGATCGCAGGGTCCATCGGACTCGAGCCCGTGCTCAGGCAGGGGGGATTGAGCGCAGCGTTCAACACCTTCACCCCGTTCGAGCTCGAGCCCTGGGACGACGAGACCGCCCATGATTGTCTGGGGGCCCTCGCCAACAACTATGGCATTGAGCTGTCATCAGGGGCGCCCGAGCAGGTCACCCACCTTCTTGGGTGCTGCATTCCTCACCACGTCCAGCTGTTCTGGTCGCACCTCCACGACGACGCCATCCGCGGAGGCCGATCGGCCGTCGGTCCGGACGACGTCGATAGGGTTTACCGTGAGCGGATGCTCAGCAGCCGAGGGCATACCGAGCTGAGCCACTTCGAGGAACGGCTGCATCTCGTACTGGGACCGCGCGTGTTGCCCCTGGCGCTGGATCTCCTGACCGAGGCGGCTGTGTCAGGTCGTCTCACGCAGGAGGCCGCTCTTCGAATCACGCGCGACATCGAGGGGAGCGGAGATGATGCCTCGAACCGACTGCGCACCGTCCTCGGGATCCTCGAGCACGATGGCTACCTGTGCACCCAGGACGGAGACTTCGTCTTCGTGAGCCGGCTGGTCCGCGACTGGTGGGAGAGACGTTTTTCCTTCGGGTTCATTCCTGCGAGTGAACGCACACGGAAGAAGGGAGAGTGATTTGAAGCACAACCCAGGATTCCTTTCCGACGACCAGCTCGTTGCCCAGTTCGTGGTCCGCAATCACGAGTTCGATCGTGTGATCCGCGTGCTCCGTGAGAACACCGCGGATTCGAACCAGCACGTGCTTGTCATCGGGAAACGGGGGATGGGCAAGACGATGCTGGTCCGCCGTGTGGCAGCGGAGCTGGGCCGCGATCGTGAATTGGGGCGTGACTGGTATCCAGTATTGTTCGCCGAAGAGTCCTACCGAGTTGCCACCGTCGGCGAATTGTGGCTCGAAGCACTATCGCGCCTCGCGATCGAGGACTCCGGCGACAGGTGGCGGTCAGCCCACGAGGAACTGGAGCACGAGCGTGACGAGGAGAGACTGCGCGAGAGGGCACTGGCCCGATTGCTGGACTACGCCGACCAGCAGGGCAAGCGGCTTCTCCTGGTCGTCGAGAACCTCCAGGATCTACTCGGGAAGCAGATGCTCGATGAGGAGGGGTGGATCCTTCGTCATACGCTGCAGGGAGAGAGGCGGATCATGCTCCTGGCGACGGCGACTTCCCAATTCGACGATCTGGAGAAGCCGAACAAGGCCGCCTACGAGCTCTTCGACGTGGTGCACGTCGGGGCCTTGGAGGAAGAGGAATGCAGAAGACTGTGGGAGAACGTCACTGGGAACGAGTTGAAGGGCCGAGAGATCAGGCCGATTCAAATCCTCACTGGCGGCAATCCGAGGCTGATCACGATCCTGGGAACATTCGCGAAGGACCGCTCCTACCGTGAGCTCATGCAAGACGTGCTTGAGCTCATCGATGACAACAGTGAGTACCTCAAGTCCAATATCGAGGCGCTCGGTCCAACTGAGCGTAGGGTCTTCACGGCGCTATGCGATGCCTGGGAGCCCTGCCTTGCGCGGGATGTGGCACAACAAGCCCGGATCGAGGTCAACACCACCAGCACCAGCCTAGGACGACTGGAGGAGAGAGGGGCGGTCGATATCGTTGGACGAGAGGGCCGTGCAAAGCGGTACCAGGTTGCCGAGAGGCTCTACAACATCTACTACCTTCTTCGGTGTCGAGGGGGAGGGCGCGGCAGAGCGGAGGGGCTCGTTCGTTTCATGACGGCCTTGTATGCGGGACCCAGGCGCTTGGCCGAGGCGGCGGGCTGGATTGCCCAGGAAGCTTGCGGCCTTCCGCAGGCCGCGCGTGGCCATCACATGCAGTGCCTGGATGAGATCGCACGGCGCAATTGGAGCGATCACGAATTCGTTGAACTCCTTCTTAGGAAGATCCCCAGTGAGTTACTGCTGTTTGAGGACTTCCCAACGACAATCTGCCGCCTCGTGCCTGGCATCTCAGGGGCACGCCAGAATGCACTTGAGGTCACCAGGGAGCTTGAGGCGATTGTCTCCTTCCTGGCCGATTCCGAAGAAGAACCTCCATCCCGCCGCCTCAGAGAATACGTCACGCTGAACCCGAATAGCATCATCGGATGGGCGGAGTTATCGACCAAACTTGTCGAAAGCGGGGCACCTAGTGAAGAGGTGTGTAGCGCGGTTGCGCAGGTACAAGAGATGGCTAGTTCCGCGATTCCGTTGGTGGCATGTAGCGCCGCGGCCCGGATCTACGTAGCAGATCCTGAGGGTTCCGAGGAGTTGGCAAGCAGTGCTGCGGACCGGCACGATGATCCTGGTAAGGTCTGGGAGTTGTACGGAATGCTCCTTCCCCAGGATGAGGCCGTACTTCGACGAATTTGCGAACGGGCGTCCTCCGCCATCTCAGCAGCGTCAGCTTGGTGGACCTTGGGGCGATTCCTGGCGAGGGATCCGGATCGGATTGATGAAGCCATCAGCGCGTACCGCCGGTCCATTGAGTCGGCAGCGAACATCGCATCACTGGGAGAGTTGGGCGATCTCTTGGCCGGCAAGCCAGAGCGCGTCGAGGAAGCCCGACTCATGTACGATCGAGTCCTGGAATTGAGCCCTCATCACTACATAGCGATGTGCAGGATTGGACATATTCTCGAAGGAAGTGGCCGGGACGATGATGCTGATGTCTGGTTTCAGGGGTGGCTCGAGCAATGCCCGGAGGACTTCGAGGCGCTGTTCCATCGCGCCCAGTGGCTGACGAAGCAACGGGAGGACTCTTCGGCCTTGCGGGAAGCACTTGAGATCCTCGAGCGCGCTTCGGACATTGCGGCTGACAATCCCAACCAGCTGAGGCGACTCCTTCCGCTCTTGGACGGGGCCGGCGCCGAGGTCGCGACGATCAAGAGCATCGCGCAATCCTTGGTCGGAGACCCACGGAGTGGTGAATACGCCACGCGAACGCGGTCCGTCGCCCGGTCACTGTGTGGATCCCGCAGACCCGAAGTCCTGCGCATCGCCCGAGAGCACAGCCAAGAAGCGAAGCGAACGAGCGATGAGGGATGGGCCATCTCTCCCGACGAGATTGCCATCGAGATCGGTCTCGGGCAATGGGAAGACGCGGTCGACGGGATGGCCGAGTTGCTCGCCGACGCCGAGCACGCTCGGTACCATCGAGCGAAACTGATCGAGCTCGGCATTTGGATCGGTGCCCGAAGACCTGAGCTTCTACGTCAGGTGCTGACGCCCGTGGCGAGAGACGTTGACCTTGAGCCCCTGCTCGTCGCGCTTGAGCTGGATCTTGTCGGAGAATCCCACGCGCCGGCCGAGGTCGTCGAAGTTGCGCGCGATGTCCTCGACGATATCCAGAAGGCAAGAGCAGAATCGTGAGTGTGCTTCGATTGCCGATTGGGGACTGAGATCGCAACCTGTCCACAATCGAGACGCTCAGAGCTCCCGCAGATAGACGTGGCGGAACCGCGCCGCGTTGCGGCCCGGGTCTTCCCGACCGCCGTGCACCTGCAGCCCGATCAGCCCCTTCGGCGCATAGCCCTTCGTCTTCGCGGGGATGCGGTGGGACGTGATTATCTCCCCGTTCATCCAGACCTCGATGAACATGCCGATGCCCGTGCACCGGACGCGGAAGTGGTTCCAGTCCCCCTTCCTCCACGTGTCCTTGGCGGTCCGGTTGTGAGTCACGAAGCCGTCCGCGTAGAGCGCGCCGACCTCGCCGTCCGGTCGGTAGTCGAGCGTGACCTGCATGCCCTTGCCGCCCCCGCGAGGCACCATGCGGAAGAAGATGCCGGAGTCGAAGGGATAGTCGATCTTCGTCTCGCACTCGAGCTCGAAGTTCGCGTACGAGCCCTCGGTGTAGATCAGTCCGCCCGCGTTGTTCTCACCGACGCGTCCCGTGATCACGCCGTCCTCGACGACCCACACCGCGTTGCCGTCGTAGCGGCCGCCCTTCGTCGTCCAGCCCTCGAGGGTCTCGCCGTCGAAGAGATTCACCCACCCCTCGTCCGCCGGGCGCGCCTCGACGGGAACCCGGGCGCCGAAGCGGGGGAGTAGCTCCTGGCTCTTCGCGATGCCCATCACGCTGACCGCCGAGGCGAGGGCGTCGGCATACCAGCCGCTCGGGGCGACCACCGTCACGCACTCGCTCTCGGTGAGCCCGAGCCCGGTCTCCGGATCGAGGATGTGGGAGTAGCGCACGCCGTCGATCTCCACGTGCTGCTCGGTGTCGCCCGAGGTCGCCACCGCCTCCCGGGCGAGGGTCAGGATCGGCGGGTCCTCGTCGGGATCCCGACCCGCGATCGCCACCCGCCAGCCGGGCCGGCCGGGAGGGGGATCGCCGAGCACCAGATCGCCACCCAGGTCGACGAGAGCCCGCGAGACGCCGTGCTCGCTCAGAACCCTGAGGGCGAATTGTGCCGCGTATCCCTTGCCGATCCCGCCCAGGTCGAGCCGCATGCCCTCCACGGCGAGGCGGACTTCGCACCTCTCCATATCGATCTCGACGTGCTCCCAGCCCGTCCGTGACCGCGCCCCCTCCAGGACGTCCTTCGGGGGGAGCTTCCCCGCCTTCCGCGCCTCGCGCCACAGGCTCGTCAAGGGCCCCATCGTGACGTCGAAAGCCCCTCCGGTGGCCTGAGAGACCTCCTCGGCGGTCAGGAGGATCCGCAGGAGGTCGAGCGAGACCGGCACCGCCGGCCCCCCGGACGCCTCGCCGAGGCGGGTGACCTCGCTCGGCCGGTAGTCGGTGAGCAAATCATCGAGCTCCACCATCCGGGCGAAGGCCGCGGCCGCCGCCGCCCGCGCAACCTCCTCGTCCTCGGCGTATAGGACGATCCTGGCCTGCGTGCCCATGACGATGCGCCTATACTCGTGGCGCTCCAGATCCCCGCCCGCGGCCCCCGGCGCCCCGGCAGACACGATCGCGCCGGCCAGGACCAGGCCAAGACCCGCGGCGACTCCTCGCCGCCAACGTCCGTCGCCCCTCGATTCCATGATCATCCTCGGTTCCTTCCTGGGTCTCCTGCTCCTCGCTACCCCCGCCGGAGAGGAAGACCCCAAGCCTTTCACACAGACCATACCGGACACCTCCCACTCCTTCGAGATGGTGCCGATTCCCGCGGGGAAGGTGGACGTCCAGCTCCCCCCGAAGGAGGGCGAGGACGAAGGCGCGATCGCGGAGGTCGACGTCGGCCCCTTCTACATGGCGAAGGTCGAGGTCACGTGGGATCTCTACGACGTGCTCGTCTACCGCCAGGACCTGGAAGAGGACGCAGAGGTGGGCCCCGACGGCGTCACGCGGCCGACCACGCCCTACATCATGACCGACCGGGGCTTCGGCCACGCCGGCTGGCCCGCCATGTCCCTCTCGCAAAAGGGCGCGATGTCCTACTGCGAGTGGCTCTCGGTCAAGACCGGGCGCAAGTACCGGCTGCCCACCGAGGCCGAGTGGGAGTGGGCGGCCCGCGCGGGAACGGCGCGCGACGTTGGCCGCTGGTGGTTCGGCGACGATCGCAAACAGCTGAAGGAACACGCGTGGTACAGCACCTCCTCGGAGGAGTGCACGCACAAGGTGGGCACGCTGCCCGCGAACCCGTGGGGGCTCCACGACATGTACGGCAACGTCGCGGAGTGGTGCTCGACCGCCGACGGCGAGCACGTGCTGCGGGGAGGCTCCTACGACGACCGCCACACGAACGCCAGCAGCTACGCGCGCAAGATCCCCGTCCCGGACTGGAACGCCACGGACCCGCAGATCCCCAAGAGCCCCTGGTGGCTCGCCGACGCGCCCTTCGCGGGCTTCCGCGTCGTCTGCGAGCCCTTCCCGCTCAAGGAATCGTCGGGGGAGAGCGAGGACGGGAACGGGTAGGCGGCCACCTCGCCCTTCCGAATCGAGTCAGCGGGGCAGGCCCAACCTCTCCGCGCCGGTCCCCAGCCACACGGCCGCGCCACGATGCGCCTGATCCCAGGTCCGATGCCACATCTCCAGAGTCCGTCGGCGACGTGAGTCCTCCTCGCGTCGCAGTCGGTGCAGGAGGAACGGGCGGACCTCCTCGCGCCCCGATGCGGCCAGCAGGCGCAGGAGATCGTCATGACTCCGCCTGGTTCGGTCCCAGCCCTCCCATGCGATCTGCAGGAGGTCGACCAGGGCGCTTTGCTCCAGCCGGCGCACCGCGTTGACGAAGACGTACGGGGACAGTCCAACCTCCAGGAGCTCCGACATCTCACGGCTGGACCCGCGTCGTGCGGCCCGCAGGAACGCAAGGTGCACCGCGGCGTCGGCCAGCGCTCTCTCCGACCTTCGCGCCCGCCGCAGTCCGTAGAAGGACCGCCCGTAGTAGTCCGTGGGCCTGCGGTACCAGCAGATGACGTCGAGGGATACCAGCACGTCGAAGCCCGCGAACGCGAGAGCGTCCTGGGCGCGGTACGACTCGATCAGGTGGGCGACGAAGGCCGTATCGTTCCGTCTCCGCAGCCTCTCGCGACAGAGCGCGCGGTACTCCTCCCACCGGCAGAGCTCCGCCAGACACTCGAGTCGACGTCCGTCTCGCAGTCGTCCCGAAGGGCCCACGCAGCTGTAGTCCGACCGCGAGGCTTCGTAGAGAGCCAGCGCGGCTTCCCACCGGCCACGACGACGATCCACCTCACCGAGCAGACGCTCCC
>CAYRXS010000264.1:0-9138 GCA_964428225.1 uncultured Planctomycetaceae bacterium | reverse complement strand
CACCACCCGGTTCTCGAGGTACGCGGCGAGATCGCGGCCGAGCTCCCCCATGTCGCGGTAGCGGCCCTCGGGCTCGCGCGCCATCGCCTTCTCGCAGATCGAGACGAGCTTGCTCGGCGCGCCGGGGGCCTCCTCGTCCAGCGCCCGCGGCGGCCCCTCCTGCACGCGAGCCCACACCGCGTAGTTGTGAAGCTTCGCTCCCGGCGGCACGTAGGGCAGGTGCCCCGCCAGGAGGTGGTAGAGCATCGCCCCCATCGCGTAGACGTCGGAGTGGGGCCCCATCTTCGAGAGCTCCCCCTTCGCCTGCTCGGGCGACATGTAGGCCGGCGTGCCCACCACGTCCCCATCCATCGTGACCAGGGGTGATTCGGGATCGGCGGCGGAGTGATCGTACCGCTCGCTGCGGAGCGCGCTGGTGAGGGGCTCGCTGCGGATGCGGAGGTCCTTGTCGTCGTCGCGGTCGAGGAACCGGGCCAGGCCCCAGTCCATCACGAACACCTCGCCGTACTTGCCGACCATGATGTTGGCCGGCTTCAGGTCGCGGTGGATGACGTGCTTGTTCTCGTGGGCGTAGGCCATGGCCTCGGACACCCTGAGGAGCAGGCCGAGGACGCGCGTCTGCGTCCAGCCCTCTTTCCCTTCCGAGACGAGGTCGAGGATCTCCTTCAGCGTGCGCCCCTTGACGAGCTTCATCGTGAAGTAGATGCGCCCGTCGGGATCCAGCCCCAGGTCGTGAACGGGAACGATGCCCGGGTGGTCGAGCTGACCGGTCACCTGGGCCTCCTCGAGGAAGCGGGCCATGCGGCGGACCTCGACGTGGAACGGGACGTCGCCCCGCTCGCCCCCCGACTTGCTCTCCCCCTCGCTGATGATCACCTTCATCGCGAGGTGGCGCAGCAGGTCCTCGTCCCACACGCGCAGGATCGCCCCCATGCCTCCGCGGGCCAGCTCGTTGCGGGAGCGGTACCGCCCGAACACCCCGCGGCGCGCGGAGAGGCGGCTGAGGACCTCCGAGGAGAAGTCCGAGGCGGGCCCCTCCGACTCCTCGTCGGGCAGGGAGATGCGGGGATCCGCTTCGGGGCCGAAGCGCTCGCTGATGCGCGTGGCCAGGGAGCCGCTGAAGCCGAGGCACCCGAGCAGGGACGCGATCCGCTCCCAGTCCTTCTTCAGCTTCCGGAGCCGATCCTCGAGCTCCGGGTGCTCGAGGCACAGGGTCTCGAAGTCGGCCTCCTCGCCACGCTCGGTACGCACCAGGAAGTCGGCGAAGATCTCCTCCGCGAGACGGGAGGATTCGGACGGAGGACCCTGATTGCTCTCGGCCATGGCTGAGTTCCAGGAATCGGCAAGGAAGACGTGTTCCGCGGGCATGCTCGCCCCGCGGGGCCCGACGCGAACCGGCGATGGGAAAGCTCGGTCGCGCGGGGATCATCATAGACGATGAGGGCGAGGACCTCGGAGAGAACCCTCCCGCCGAGCCTGGAGCGCGGTCCCGTCCCGCGAGTGGCGGCGTCGTCCGGGGTGCAGTATTCTGGTTCGCGCCTTGCCCGGGTCCGACCCGAGGCACCAACCGTCAGAAGAGAGGAGGCGAAGCCGATGACCGACATGGAAACTCTCGCGAACGAGATCAGGGAGCTGAAGGATCTCATCGCGGCCCGCACGGCCCCGCGGGATGCGCCCGCCGTCGAGATTCCGGACCTGCGAGACATCCGCGGCAGCTTGAAGGTGTGGAGGTACATCCAACGCCCGATAGGTCCGGTCTCCGACATCGTCATTCACTGCTGGCCGGGCCCGGGCCCCGCTCCGATCCATGCGGCGTACCCCCGTCTCCTGGAGCTGCTCGAGCGGGTCATGAGCCCGCCGGAGGACGCGGACTCGGCCGGCACCTAGAGACGTCGACCGCGGGACGGAGCGGCGCTCCGTTCCTGATGCATGGCGAGCCCTCGCGAGGATGATCCCTTCGCCCGGCTCCTGGCCGGGGTGCAGGTGGAACGTTCCGAGGCGCGCGCCCGGATCTCGACCACGCGCGTCGCCCTCTTCGGCCTGGCCGGAGCGGGCGCCGCGCTCGCCGAGCTCCTCCACCGGTGCGGCGTGGGCGCGCTGCACCTCGTCGATCCCTTCCCCTGCCGTGAGGGAGATCGGACGGCGGCGGTGTCTTCTGCGCGTGAGCAGGTCGTGGCGGAGAGGCTCGGCGGCGGCGAGGGAACGGGGACGATTCGTACGAGTAGCGCTTCCGCCGTGAACCCAGAGCTCGTGCGCGAGCTCGCGAAGGACGTCGACGTCCTCGTCTGCACCTTCGATCCCGAGCTCGCGGTGGTGAGCCACTGGGTGAACCACGTCGCCCTCGTCACCGGCACGCCCGCCCTCTTCGGAGCGCTCCACGGGGACCGTGCCGTCGCCGGTCCGCGGGTCGTGCCGGGCGAGACCGCTTGCTACCAGTGCTGGCGATTGCGGCGGGTGGCGTGCGCGGACGACGTGCACGAGGCCCTGGCTCGCGAGGAGCGACGCCTCGGGCGGCGCCGTCCCGACGAGGCGTCGACTCCCCCGTCGCCTCCCCTCACATCGTGGCTCGCGGAGAGCCTGGCCCGCGAGCTGATGCGGATCCTGACGGGCGAGGACGACGGGGAGCTCGCGGGCTGCGTCGTCGAGCACGCATCCGGGACGAAGACGACGGAACCGCATCGAGTCCTCGAACGGCCAGATTGCCCCGCGTGCGGGGGGCGGGTCGCCCCGGGAACCGCGCCGCCGGAGGGCGGAGTGCTCGCCCTGGCCACCTTCGTCGGCCCCGCGTGCGGATGGGTGCGACGGATCGCCCCGTGCGCGAAGGACCCGGACGAGCCCGAGCTCCCCCTCGTCCTCGAGGCCGAGCTCGCCAACCACCGCTTCGCCGCGCCGGGACAGGATCCGTTCCCCCTGTGCTTCGGCAAGGGCATGACGCCGGAGGCGGCGCAAACGAGCACCCTGGGCGAGGCGGCGGAACACTACGCGGGATCCTGGCCCACGGCGCTCGAGATCGTGCGCGCGCCCCGACGAACGCTGGACGGACCGTCGCTCGATCCGCGCCGCCTCGTGCTCTACGCCGACGCGCAATACGAGACGCTGCCCCATCCGCCCTACCGCGAGGATCGCGTGGTCGGGTGGGTGAAGGCGCGGTCGTGGAGGACGCGGGAGGAGGTGTTCGTGCCCGCCCTCGCCGCGCTGCTGACGTACCCCATGCCGCGGGAGGAGGCGTACCTCTTCCCGATGAGCACGAACGGACTGGCGGCGGGACCCGGTTTGCCGGAGGCGATCCTCTCCGCGCTCCTCGAGGTGGTGGAGCGGGACGCCTTCCTGAATCTCTGGCTGCACCGCCTGCCCGCGCGACGCGTGGATCCTCTCGTGCATCCGGACGAGGAGATCGTGTCCCTGTGCCGCGCCTACGCGCGGCGCGGGGTGTCACTGGAGCTCTACGCCATGCCCACGGACGTCCCCGTCCACGCGTTCATCGGCCTCGGCGTCGAGCCGGAGGCGGATCCCGGGCCGGCGGTCGTCGTGGGGCTGGGCGCGGATCCCGATCCCGCGCGCGCGGCGCGCTCGGCGCTGCTCGAGGTGGCGCAGACCCGGCCCTCCCTGCGCCGCCGGTTGCGCGATCCCGCGATACGAGCGTACGCGACCGCGCTCCTGGAGGACGTCCACGCCGTCGTCGACGTTACCGACCATTGCCTCCGCTATGCGCTCCCTCCCGCCGTGGAGAGCTTCGCCTTCCTGCGCGGCGGCGATCCGACCGACCTCGACTGGACCGACGCGGGGAGCGCGTCACGGGAGGACCCCGCGGGATGCCTCGACGCGCTCTGCGCGCACCTGGGCGGGCAGGATCGGGACGTCCTCTTCTGCGACCTCACGTCCTCCGACGTCGGCCGCTTCGGCGTGCGCGTGGCCCGCGCGATCGTGCCGGACTTCCAGCCCCTGCACTTCGGTCGCGACCGGCGCCGGCTGGGCGGCGCGAGGCTGTATTCGCTGCCACGACTCCTCGGACTCCGCTCGACGGACGCCACCGCCGACGAGCTGAACGACGAGCCCCACCCGCTCGCCTGACCGCGCTACCGGTCGCGTCGCAGCCCGATCTTCTCGGCGATGGCGTCGGGCACGACGTCCTCGTGGACCAGGACCGAGATCGTCTTCGCGCGGAAGTAGGACTCGGATTGGTACAGGAAGCCGTCGTAGCGGCTGTTCGCCGTTCCGAAGGAGTTCTTCGTCAGGTAGTAGCGCGTGCCGTTCCGGTCGTTCGCGGTGCCCACGACGTGCATCAGGTGGTCGTCGGTCGTGGCGTGGGTCTCGAAGAGGTGCTGCCGCAGCTCCTGTGTCACCACGGTCTCGGGCTCGGGCGCGTCGCAGATCGACTTGCGCTCGGCCGACGTTCGATCCGCCCAGGCCTTGGCGGGCAGGGTCGCGACGCCCTTGCGGTGCGCGAAGCTCCGCTCGCTCGTGTCGCCGTCCCAGCCGACGGAGTACCCGAGCTCGATCGCGCGCTCCACGATCGCCATCATCTCGTCGAGCGGGACGTTGTAGTAGAGGTTGCCGGCCCAGTTGTCGGGGATCTCCAGGGCGATCCGCTCGTAGAAGGGGTGGTCGGTATAGGAGGTGAACTCGACGTAGCGATCCAGATCCAGGTCCAGCCAGTCCTCGAAGTCGCGAGGGGTGAAGCGCCGGCCGGCGTAGGTGAACTCCCCGGGGACGTCACCGAGGTAGGCGTCCAGCACTCCCCCCACGGCCTCGTTCCAGACCGGGGTGAGCGATCCCTCGCGCCGCTTCGCGACGACGTCCACGAAGCCCCGCAACACCGCGTGCAGCTCGCCGTGATCGTGACGCGATCGCCCCGGGAGCAGGCCGTCGTAGACCTCCTCGGGAGCGGCCCCCACCTCGCGCAGCACGCGCAGGACGTCGCCGGCGAGGCCTCCGGGGCCGAAGGTCGCCTCACCGCCCCGGGCCACGTAGTTGCGCGCCTTCGCCGGATAGGTGTGCCGCACCACGAACATCTCGGAGAGGTCGTGGTCGCCCTTCCCCGTCCGGATCAGCTCGGCCTCGAGAAAGGAGATCGTGGAGAAGCTCCAGCAGGTGCCCGTCCGGGACTGGCTCTTGACGGCGGTGCACGCGATGGTCTCGTCGTTCTCGAAGACGAAGCCCCCGGTCTCCGGCGCCTGGTCGGTGCCCTGCGGTCCGAGTAGCAAGAACGCGAATAGGATGGAACGCAGCATGATCGGCTCTTTCCCGGTCGAGGTGGTGGGTCGAGCTCCCATGGTAGCCTTCGCGTTCGCTCTTCCCGGGACGAGCGCCGCGAGGACCACACAAGTCTAACGCGGCGCGACCTTCGCTCGCGCGGGTCACGCCCCTCGCGACACCTATACTGACGCGCCCGCGGGCAGATGGAGACCGTGCGCCTCTCCCCGTTCGCGGATGATCCGACGACGCGCACATCACCCCACCGCTCTCGCCATGAGGATCACCCCCGTCCTTTCGTGCCTCCTCCTGACCGCGATCGCCGCCGCACAGGACCCGCGGATCCGCCTCCCGAGGCAACCTCGCGTCTCGCCCAACGGAGAGCTCGTCGCCTTCACCTGGCAAGGCGATCTCTGGACGGCGCCCACCCGGGGCGGTGCGGCGACTCGCCTCACCATCCACCCCGCGGACGATTCGAGCCCGTTCTTCGACTCGAGCGGCGAGCACATCGCGTTCCTGAGCGAGCGCTCGGGCAGGTCGCAGGTGCACGTCATCCACGCCACGGGGGGCGCGTCGCGCCAGCTCACCCACGACTCGCATTCCAAGAGCCTGCTCGGCTTCACCGGTGACGGGACGGGGATCCTGGTCTCCCAGAGCACCGATCGCACCTGGACGCGGGGGGAGTCCAACCGGCTGTGGCTCGTCGATCTGCAGGGGCGGACGCCGAAACGCGCGCTCTTCGACACGGGCTTCGCGGAAGCCGTGCTCTCCCCCGACGGGACCAGGATCCTCTTCACGCGCGGCCGTGCCGGGTGGAACCGCAAGGGCTATCGCGGACCGTCGGCGCCCCAGCTCTGGCTCGCAAACCTGACGGAGTCCCCGCCGGGGCTGACGCGCCTGAGCGAGGACCTACCCCGGTTCCAGAACGTGTCGATCCTCAATCCGATGTGGGCTCCGGACGGGGCGGGGTATTACTACGTCAGCGATCCCGACGGCACCTTCGACGTCTACTACCGGAACCTCGACGGATCCGGTGAGAGGCGCCTTACGCAGGTCGGAGCCGAGGACCACAGCGACGACGGCGTCGCCTTCCCCAGCCTCTCCGGGGACGGCGAGGCGATGATCTTCCGCCGCCGCTTCGACCTGCACCGCCTCGACCTGGCCGACGGATCGGTCACGAAGATCGACATCGCGGTCGGGGGCGACGGCGTCGCGAGCGCCGAGGAGCGCCGTTCCGAGTCGAGCACGAACGGCGTGGCCTTCACCGACGACGGCAAGCAGATGGCCTTCGTCGCCGGGGGAGACGTCTACGTCATGGATCGCATCCTGAAGGAGCCCGTCCGCGTCACCGACACGCCCCACCAGGAGTCGAGCGTCGTGTTCGGCGCGGACGGCGAGCGCATCTTCTTCGTCTCCGACACCGGCGGAGAGGTCGACGTCTGGGAGGCGACTCACGAGCAGGAGGACGGCATCTGGTGGCTGGCGAAGTCCTTCACGCTCCGGCAGATCACCGACGATCGGGCCGTCGAGAGCGGCCTGCGCCCGGGCCCGAACGGCGAGCACGTCGCCTACGTCAAGGGGACCGACCTGTTCGTCATGAAGGCGGACGGGACCGAGCATCGACGCGTCGTCGAGACCTGGTCCCCGCCCGACTTCGACTGGTCCCCGGACGGCAAGTGGCTCGCCTATTCGACGCAGGACTCCGACTACAACAGCGACGTCTGGATCGTTCCGCTCGACGGCACGCGCGAGCCCTTCAACCTCTCGCGGCACCCCGACGGCGACTCGAATCCCGCCTGGTCCCGCGACGGTACGCGCATCGCGTTCGTGAGCCGACGGGACGGCGAGGAGAGCGACATCTACTACGTCAACCTCACCAAGGAGGAGGAGGAGCAGACCGAGCGGGACCGCAAGCTCGAGGAAGCCCTCGAGGAGATGAAGCGCTCCGGCCCGCCGAAGCGCGACGGCAAATCGGCACGAGGCTCGGGTCGCGGGGATCGCGGGCGAGGCGGTCGACCCGAGCCCGGCGCAGAGCCCCAGGAGCCGGCGGAGCCCGCGGAGGACGAGGAAGAGGACGACGACGAGGCGGAGGAGCCCGAGGAAGAGGAGGAGGAGGAGCCGCTCGAGGTGACCATCGACTTCGACGACATCCTCGACCGCATACACCGCATCGCGATCCCCGACAGCCGCGAGAGCGGTCTGCTCTGGTCTCCGGACGGCGAGAAGCTGGCGTTCTCCGCGACGATCGACGGCGAGCGGGGCTTCTTCACCGTCGAGTTCCCCGACGTCGAGGAGCCGAAGCGGATGGCCGCCTCGGGCCTCGGGAGCGCGCGGTGGCTCGAGGAGACCAAGGAGATCGTGGGCATCTCCCGTCCTCGCGAATCCGGCTCGGAGCGCGGCCGATTCCGCGGCTTCGGCGGAGGGGGCGGCACTCCCGCCGCGATGAGCGAGCGCGGCGAGGTGGAGACGTTCGGCTTCGGCGTTCGCCACGTCCGCGACTGGCGCGCCCTCCGGCAGATCGCCTTCGACCAGGGCTGGCGCGCGATGCGCGATCACTTCTACGACCCGAGTCTGAACAACCGGGACTGGGAAGCGATCCGCGGGAAGTACCGGCCGGTCGCCGCCCAGTGCATCGGGGCGGACGAGTTCTCCGAGCTGATGAACATGATGCTCGGGGAGCTCAACGCGTCCCACATGGGCCACCGCGGAGGCAGCGATCCCCTGCCGGACCACACCGCGCAGAACGCCTGGACTCCGACGACGTACCACCTGGGCCTGCGATTCGTGCGGGGCGGTGAGGGGCCCGGGCTCGTCGTGGAGAGCGTCATTCCCGGAAGCCCCTGCCACCGGGAGCGCTCGCACGTCGCGCCCGGAGAAACCCTCGTGGCGATCGAAGGTGAGGCGGTCGGGCCCGACGTCGACCTCGATCGGATCCTGACCATGGACGAGCCGCGCGACCTCGTGTTGACGGTCCGCGACGGCGAAGGTGAAGAGCGCGAGGTGACCGTTCGCGCGATGAGCTCCGTCCAGGGCCTGCTCTACGACGAGTGGACCGAGAACACGCGCCTCGCCGTCGAGGAGCAGTCCGACGGCACGCTCGGCTACCTCCACATCCGGGGCATGAACATGTCGAGCTTCCGCCAGATGGAGGAGGACCTGTACCACGCGGGGCACGGCAAGGAAGGCCTGATCATCGACGTGCGCTTCAACGGCGGCGGCAGCACGGCCGACCACGTCCTGACCGCGCTGACGCAGCCGGTGCACGCGATCACGAAGTCGCGGGGCAGCGGCGAGGGCTACCCGCAGGACCGCCGGATCTACGCCTCCTGGGGCAAGCCCATCGTCGTGATGTGCAACGAGTACTCGTTCTCCAACGCGGAGATCCTCGCCCACGCGGTCAAGCAGATCGGTCGCGGCCGGGTGGTCGGCATGCGCACCGGCGGCGGGGTGATCAGCACGGGGATGGTGCGGCTGCTCGACGGCAGCTCCGTGCGCATGCCCGGCCGCGGCTGGTACCTGACGACGACCGGCGAGGACATGGAGATGAACGGTTGCGAGCCGGACATCGCGCTGTGGAACCCTCCCGGCGGCGAGGATCTACAGCTCCGGGCCGCAGTGGGCGCCCTGCTCGAGGACGTCGCGGCCGAGAAGGCCAGAGGCGGCGTCGAGATCGAGTCCGCGGCGGACAAGCGACGGCGCGAGGGCGACGACTAGCACGGCTCTCCAGGCCTCAGTTCGACCTCCCCTCCCCCGCCCTTCTCGCCCCGTCCGAGGGGTAGCCTCGGTCTGTTCGGAGCGGGACACCTCGATCTCCCTGTCCCGTTGCTAGCCCTTATCGGCACGGGCGATGGAGTATCGGAGTGCGGGGCTGGCCGGGGCAGTTGGGCCGACTAACCCGAATCCCTCACCAAGCCCCTATTTGTGAAGCGCCGTTTGTGGCATAAC
>CAYRXS010000263.1:0-9170 GCA_964428225.1 uncultured Planctomycetaceae bacterium | reverse complement strand
TCGCGGTGGGGGCCGCCCTGCTGATCGGTGGGGCGTCGGAGCGGACGGCGCTCATCGGATGGTCGGTGGGCACGCTGCTGGGAGGTCTCGCCCAGCTCCTCTTCCAGCTCTCCGCGATGCGGAAGCTGGGCTTCCGCATCCGCCCCCGCTTCGACCTCCTCCTGCGCGACGAGGGACAGCGGCGCATCGCGCGCCTCATGCTGGCCGCGGTGATCGGGCTCGCCGCCACGCAGACGAACCTGCTCGTGAACACGATCTTCGCCAGCCAGGACGAGCGGGCGATCTCGTATCTGAACTACTCGTTCCGCATCCTCTACCTGCCGCTGGGCCTCTTCGGGGTCGCGGCGGGGATGATCACCGCGGTGCGCACGGGGAAGGCGGTCGCAAAGCAGGACCTCGAGGGAGTCCGCACGGCCATGCGCAATGCGATCCGCTTCCTCCTCGTGTTCGTCATCCCCTCGATGGCGGGATTGATCCTGATCGCGGAACCGCTGGTCGGGTTGCTGTTCGAGCGCGGCCGGTTCGGCCCGGAGGACACCGAGGCCACGGCCGTCGCCCTGTCGCTGTACGGAGCGGGGCTGCTGGGCTACTCGACGATCCGGGTGTTCGTCGCCGGGTACTACTCGCTCTCCCGGCCCTACGTGCCCGTGCTCGGCGCCTTCGCCGCGGTGGCGACGAACCTGACCATCAACGTCTTCGCCTACCGGCACCTGGGCTTCGCGGGGCTCGCCATGGGGACGTCCATCGGGGCCTACGTGAACCTGGGGCTGCTCACGACGTGGTTCCACCGCCGCTACGGCCTGCTCGACGGCCGGCTGCTCCGGCTCCTTTGCAAGGTCCTGGTCGGCGTCGGGATCATGGCGGTCTTCGTGCACCTCGCGGTCCGTCTGACCGACGGACCGGGCTTCACGGCCGGGCTCGGCGGTCGGACCGTGGGCGTCCTGCTCCCGATCCTGGCGGGCATCGCGATCTACTCCTTGAGTTGTCGTCTACTTCGTATCGATGAATTCCTGTCCCCGTTCCGGCGGCGCGCCCGTAAGGCCCGGGAGCCGCGCGACTCCGTGTAGAGCCAGAGAATGGAATCCTCACTGATCCCTCCCGACGGCGTCGGGAAGAGCGTCCTCCTGACACGGATCCTGCACGCCTACTTCAAGCACCGGATCGCCTCCATCTGCATCTTCCTGGTGACGGCCGCCACGGTGGGCTTCGCGACGTTCCTGATCACACCCCGATGGACGGGAGTGGCCTACGTCAACCCGGAGGGCGGCCCCAAGGGGCAGTGGAACATCTACGACGATCTGTACACGCCTTCGCCCCCGAACCCGGTGGACGTCACCGTGCAGGGGCTGATCGCGATCCTCAACAGCGACAGCGTGTCGGCGGAGGTCGTGGAGGAGTTCGGGCTCGACGAGCGGCTGCAAGAGCGGCAGGAGGACCCCCAAGCTCGCCGGGACAAGATCAAGAAGGGGATCATGGACGTGGTCCTGAGCCCGATCCGTCTCCTCCAGGACCTCGGCGTCCTGAGCGGAGAGAAGAACTGGACCGACAAGGCGGTGGCGGACTTCCAGAAGGACTGGCTGCAGGTCGATGTCGTCGAGGGCACGCAGGTGATCGCCGTTGGGATCAGCGCGGAGAGCATCGATCTCGCCCGTCGGATCCCGAATCGGCTGGTCGAGGTGCTCGAGAAGCGCCTGTACGAGTTCCGGCGGTCCGAGCTCGAAGAGCAGCACGCGATCGTCAGCGACCAGATCACGAGGATCCAGTCCGAGCTGGGCGAGAAGCGCACCGAGCTGCAGGCGCTGAAGGCGGAGAAGGGGGTCCTCGACCTGAGCGAGGTCCAGACCACGCGCGTCCAGCAGCTCGAGGAGACGCGGCTGAGCCATGCGCTCGCCCAGACCGAGATCGAGGTGCTCCAGAAGCGGCTCGAGGTAGTCGAGAAGCAGATGGAGGGGGGACCCGGCACGGAGCTCACCGCCACGACGCAGGAGGCGAACCCGACTCTGCAGTTCCTGATCGAGCAGCTACAGAGCATCGAGATCGAGAGGGCGGGGCTCGTGGTGCGGCGAACCGAGGAGGACGTGTCGGTCCGCGCCCTCGACACGAGGATCGAGGAGACGAAGCAGCGCATCGCCGCGGAGACCGCGCTCATCCTCAAGTCCGAGACCCACTCGATCGACCCGACGTATCTCGAGCTGGTCACGCGCCGCTCCGCGATGGAAGCGGACGTGGTCGGTGCCCGAGCGAGGGCCGCGGGCCTCGCGGAGATCGTGGCCGAGCTCGAATCCGAGCTGACGGGCATGGCCGCGGACGAGCTGTCCTTCGTGAACCTGCAGTCGAGGATCCACGTCCTGGAGAGCATCGACACGGAGCTCTCGCGCAAGAAGCGGGAGATGGACAGCCTGCTGGATTCGGTGCCCGGCGGAGTCAACCTGCGAACGACGCCCGCCGTGGTGTTCGACCTCGCGAAGCCCGATTGGCCCAAGTGGGAGCTGAACGTCTTCGTGGCGCTGGTCCTGGGGCTGGTCCTCGCCCTCGGCTGGCCGCTGTGGGCGGAGTACTGGCGCGACGCCTTCGTCACGATGGGGGAGGTGGAGCAGGTGCTTCGCGTTCCCGTCCTCGGCTTCGTTCCCCGGCTCGGGTCGAGCGCGTGGGCGAGCAAGCGCCGGGTCAAGGTCCTCGGCAAGCGCAGGAAGGGGACGCCGGTGCGCAGGACGGTCGCCGCCCTGCTCGCCCACGGGCGCGCGGATCGGGGGAAGATGCTCCTGTGCTATCCCGACTCCGACGTCGACGAGCGATTCCTCCCGTCGGTCGTGGGGCCGGCCCTGGCCGCGTTCGCCCCGGAGCGGCGAGTGTGCATGCTCACGAACCGCGAGGTCCTGAAGGCCGCGAACTGCGAGTTCGGTGACCTCGGGGACCTGGGGGCGCTGCTCGAGGGCGACGCCGTCCCGGGCCGGGGTGGCCTGAACGTCGTGCACGTGGCGGATGCCGTGGAGCTCGCGCTGGCGGATCCCGACAACCTGGAGCGAGTGCTGGCGGACCTGGCGGGGCGCTTCCAGCTCGTGCTACTGGGGCCGATCGGGGCGGACCACCCGGTCGGGCAGATGGCGTCCCGGGTGGCGGACGGGATCGTCTGGGTCGTCAAGAGCGACTCGACGCGCCGCCCGCGGGCGCTCGCCGCGCTGGAGAAGCTCGATCCCCGTCGCGATCGCTCGATCGGAGCCATCCTCACGAACCACCGCTCGCGCATCCCCCCGTTCATGGGCCGATGGCTCCACCTCGGCGAGGTCCAGTAGCATGCCGGAGTCGGGCCGGTCCTTCATCATCGGAGTCGACGGCGCCTCGCTCGAGGTCATGAGGCCTCTCCTCGAGCGAGGCGCGTTGCCCAACTTCGGCCGGCTGGCCGAGGGTGGCGTCCACGGCCATCTGCGCTCGACGTTCCCGCCCCTGAGCCCTCCCGCCTGGATCTCCTCGATCACCGGGTGCCATCCGGCGCGCCACGGCGTCTACCACTTCTACCGGCACCGCACCGATCCCTCGGAGCGACGGGACGTCGAGCTCCTGACGATGAAGTCCGTCCGGGTGCCCACGATGTGGGATTGGCTCTCGGCGCAGGGACGGTCGGGCCTGTGCTCGAACGTGCCTCTCACCTATCCGCCGCAGCAGCTCGAGGGGATCGTGATGGTGTCCGGGTTCGGCACGCCTCCGCGCGCCAAGGACATCTGCTGGCCGCCGGACGCGCTCTCCGAGGCCATGCCGGACGCGGAGAAGTACCGGGCGGACGAGCCGCCGATCCGGGATTTCTCCAGAGACGACTTCCTCACGACCGGCCTGGCGACGCACCTGCGCTCGGAGGAGGCGAAGATGCGGGCGGCCATCGCGTTGATGGTGCGGCATCCGTGGGACGTGGGGATGTTCAGCTTCACGGCCACGGATCGCATGCAGCACTTCTTCTGGGGTGACGAGGAGCTGCTGGAGAAGCTGTATCGCGAGATCGACACCCTGCTCGGTGTCCTCCTGGACGCGATCCCCCCGGACACAACGATCTTCGTGATGTCGGATCACGGATTCGGCGCGCACGAGGGCGACTTCCGGACCTCCGCGTTCCTGCACGAGAAGGGGTACCTCGTGCAGCGGACCTCGAATCCCCTGCGCTCGTACCGGATCCGTCTGGCCCGGCCGAACGTGGAGCGGATCCTGATGCGGTTCCGCATGGCCCGGCTCGCGGACAAGCTCCCCCTGGGCCTGCTCTCGCTCCGGTTGCCGGTGCCCCTTCCTCGGTGGCGCGAGTGGGAGCTCATCGACTGGTCGAGGACCCAGGCGTACTGCGCGAACTTCGGCATCTACGTCAACCTCGCCGGGCGCGAGGCCCACGGCATCGTGCAACCGGGCGACGAGTACGAGGCGGTACGGCAGCGGATCATCGACGATCTGCGCGCGCTGGAGGATCCGGCCGGCTCCGGACCGCTGGTCACCGACATCCGCCTCCGGGAGGAGGTTCACCACGGGGCCTGCGCGAAAGAGGCTCCCGACATCCTGTTCATGGTCAAGGACATGGCGTTCGTCCAGTCGGACCAGCTCTTCTTCGGAGAGATGCTCCGGCCCACACGCTTTGCGGGAACGCACCGCATGGAGGGCATCTTCATGGCCTCCGGCCCCGGAATCCGCGCCGGCGAGAGCATCGAGGGGGCGTGCATCGTCGACGTGATGCCGACGGTTCTGCACGCCGCCCGGCTTCCGATTCCCGAGGGCCTCGACGGGCGCGTGCTCGACGAGTGCTTCGATCCCGCGTGGCTCGCCGAGCGACCGGCCCGCTTCCTTCCCCCCCTTGGCGAGGGCGAGGACGGGACGGGAGGAACGTACGACGAAACCGAGAAGGCCGACCTCGAGCAGCGCCTGCGCGAGCTCGGCTACATGTAGGCCCCTTTCCGGAGTCCACCAGGAAGACCACATGGCGTTCGAGGCCCGACCCTTCGAACCGTCGGATGCGGAGGCGATGATCGCCTTCCATCTGGAGAATGGAGGCAGCCCTACCTCTCCGGAGTTCTACCGGTGGAAGTACGCGGACTGCCCGTCGACGCTCGTCCTGGAGAATGGACGAATCGTGGGGCGCTGGTGCTTCATGCCGTATCCCCTCGAAGTGCGCGGGGAGAAGGTGAAGGCCGCGATGATCGTCGATCTGGACGTTCACCCGGACTACCGGGGCACTCGCGCCTTCCCCAAGTTGCGCCGGGCGAGTCGCAAGCTCCTGGTCGAGAACGGCTACGCGGTGCAGTTCGGAATCACGCACTGGCGCGTCGTGGACCTGGGCCTGCACATCGGCTTCGACCTGGCAGGGACGATGACGAAGCTCGTGCGCGTTCTCAATCCCGTCTCCTACCTCCCCGGCCTGCGGGGCGGCTCGATCGGTCGATTCCTCGAGCGCCGCCTGGCGGAGCGCGCGAGCGGGGAGGCGGAAGCGCCTCTGGCGCGCGAGGGTCTGCGGCCCGTAACGTCGTTCGATTCCCGTTTCGACCGGCTGCTCGCGCAACCCGCCCCCGTGCCGATCTGCCGGGCGAGGGACACCGAGTACCTGAACTGGCGGTTCTTCCGGTGCCCGGCGGCCGAGTACCGGGTGTACGCGTCCTACGACGGAGACGACGTGCAGGCCTACGTGGTGTTGCAGGACTTCTGGAGGAACGGTACGCGCTACGGGCTCCTGAGCGACCTGGCCTGGAACCGGGAACGCCCCGCCCTGCGGCGGTCTCTCGTGCGGGGCTCGGTGAGGCACTTCGCCCGTCTCGGGGCGCGCAGCGTCACCTGCTGGACGAATCCCGTGCCCTCCCTGTGGCCCCGGCTCCTTCCGAGGGGATTCCTGCCCCGGAAGACCGACCTGTACATCTGCATCGAGCTCCTGTCCGAAGACCTCGATCGTGAGCTGTTCCTCGACCGGAAGAGCTGGTCGTTCACGATCGGCGACACGGATCACTACCTGGCGCCGCGATTGGAGTCTCCGGCCAAGTCGATGGAGGAGCAACGGGGGTGAAGCACGCTCCGATCCTCGCCTACCACTCCATCGACGACACGGGGAGCCCCATCTCCGTGTCGCCGAGGGCGTTCCGCGCGCAGATGGCGTTTCTGCGGGATCGCGGGTACCGGGCGATCTCGATGGGGGACTGGCTGACGAGTTTCGAGCGCCACGCGTGGGACGGGGAGCGGTCGTTCGTCCTCACCTTCGACGACGGCTACGCGAACAACCTCGAGGTGGCACTTCCCATCCTGCGAGAGATGGACTTCCGGGCCACGATCTTCGTCGCCACCGACCACGTGGGCGGCCGGGCGGACTGGGCCACGAACCTCGACCTGGGCGACCAGCCCCTGCTCACGTGGGACCAGCTCCGCGAGATGGCCGACGCGGGTTGCGAGGTCGAGCCCCACACGCGACGCCACGGGCGCCTGTCCGAGCTGGTGGGCGCGGAGCTCGAGACGGAGGTGGCGGGCAGCAAGGAGGCCGTGGAGCGCGAGCTGGGTCGGCCGTGCACGACCTTCTGCTACCCGCACGGCGCGGTGGACGATCGCGTGGTGGACGTCGTTCGGGAGCACGGCTTCCGGGGCGCGGTCACCACCGAGTTCGGGTTCAACGACGACGGCTCGGACCCCTACCGCCTGCGCCGCATCGGGAGCGCGTTCTTCCGGAATCACCCGCGGATGTTCCCGCTCTACGTGCGGGGGCCGCGGACGTGCTCCCTGGCGTTCGGAGCCCGGACGCTCTATCGCCGGCTCCGCGGCCGGAAAGGGGGGAGGTAGCCGTGCGCATCTCGCCCGTCTTCATCACCCGCGACAAGGCGGACATGCTCCTGCGCTGCCTGCACGAGGTTCCCTGGGGCCATCCCCTCCTTGCCGAGGGGGTGCTCGTCGACAACGGCTCGCGGGACGGCACGCCGGACCGCGTGGCCGAGGAGCTGCCGGAGATCCGCCTCGTGCGGCTCCACGACAACTACGGCGTCACCGCGGCCCGCAACATCGCCGCGAGCAACGCCCCCGGGGAGATCCTCTTCTTCCTGGACGACGACGGCCGCTTCAACTTCGCGTGCCTGGAGCGCGTCGCGGAGATCTTCCGCGAGCAGGAGGACGTGGCGGTGATCACCGGCGTCGTGCACCACTTCTCGGCCGAGGACATCTTCGCCCTGGACGTGGAGGACTACCTCCCCGACCGGCCCGAGCTCGAGGACGTGCCGACCTTCAAGGGTGGGGTCTGCTTCGTGCGCCGCGACCGGTTCATGGAGGTCGGGATGTTCCCCGACGACTACTTCTACGGATACGAAGAGCCGGACCTCACGTATCGGCTACATCGACACGGCTACCGGGTGGTGCGCCTCAACGAGGCCGTGCTCCTCCACCGGAAGATCGTGACCCGGTCGCACAACCGGCGGCACTTCCGCTCCACCTACCGGAACAAGGTCCTCACGCTCTGGCGGAACCTGCCGCTGGGGAGCGCCCTGGCGCAGACCGCGAGGACTGCGGTCACCGGGCTCGTGGGCAGCGCGGCCGTGGGACACCCGCTCGCATTCCTCCGGGGATTCTCGAGCGCCCTGGTGCGAATCCCCCGGATTCTGCGAAGCGAACGGCACCCGTTGAGCCGAGAGCAGTACCGGGCCCTCCGGTCCCGGATGCCCGCCCGCGAAGGACTCCGGAAGCGCCTGGGGAGGTTCCTCTCCGACATCCGCTTCCGTACCCGCAAGGACACGAGCGGCTCGTTCTGAGTCGCGGCACTCGGATGGACATGTCACTCGAGACGACCAGCGCGACCCCGCCCGGAGGGGCCGCCGACTGAACGGGAGCGAATGGTGATCGCGGAATACGCCGGCAAGCTGGGGGTGGCGATGCTCGTGGGGGCCTTCGTCGTCGTCCTGGCGTTGGCGTCCGCGGTCATTCCCCCGCTGGGAGTCGTGGCCGCCGCGGGCCTCGGCATCGCGGTCCTCGGTCTGCGGAACCCGATGTGGCTCCTGCTCGCGGCGTGCTTCCTGATTCCCTTCGACCGGATGGCGGTGCTCGTCCCCCCCAGCGCCGCCGGCTTCGGAAACGTCGGCTTCCTCAGCACGCTGACGGCCACGAAGATGGTCCTGCTCGCCCTGATCGGGATCCTCTTCCTCCGCGCGACGCTGCTCGGACAGGACGGGCCGGTGCGCATCCTGCGCGAGCCGATGGTCCTGCTCGCGGGCACGTTCGTCTTCGTGACCTTTCTGTCCCTGGTGAACGCACGCGACGTGGGGTTCTTCGCGATCTCGTTCTCGCGTCGGCTGAACGCCCTGCTGCTGGTCGTCCTGCTCCTGTACCTGGTCCGCACTCCCCGCCAGGTCGCGCAGGTCTTCCACGTCATGATCGGGGCCTACGTGTGCATCGCGGCGATCGGGATCTACGAGGTGTTCACGCAGACGATGGTGATGGACCTGCTCGGCATCCCTCTCGGCGACGCCCCGTACCTGGAGACGGGCATGGGCTTCAGGCCCGTCGGGCCCTCCGGCGACCCGAACACGTTCGCCGTGAACCTGGCGGGGGCGGGGCTGATCGCGATCACGCTCCTGGCATGCCGGCCGGGCTGGGTGCGGGGCGTGGGCACCGCCGCACTCCTCGCGACGATCGTGTTCGTGATCCTCGGCACCGCCTCCCGGGGGGGGATGGCGGCGCTGGCGGGCGGGGCGGTGGTCTTCCTGGCCCTGGCCCGGATGCGCGGGCGTCTCGTCATCGCGGCTGCCGGCCTGGTGGTCGCGGCGGGGGCTTTCGTGGGCTTCACGGCGAACGTGTCGAAGCTCGCCAGCGCCCGGCTCCTCGGGGAGGTCGGCACGGAGAGCGTGGGGTACCGCGTCGGCTGGACGGAGATGGCTCTGGAGATGTGGAAGGACCATCCGGTCATCGGCGTCGGGCCCTCGCAGTTCCTGCGCTACTACCCGATCTACCGCGTGGACAGCGTCCCGCGCGAGGAGTTCTACCCGCACAACAGCTACGTCCAGGTGCTCGCGGAGAACGGGCTGGTGGGGCTCGCGGTCTTCCTCGGGCTCTGGGGTTACGCGGTCAGCCAGGTCCTTGCGGCGTGCCGCGCGGCGCGCACGTCCGCGGAGCGCAACCTGGCGGCGGGGGTGGCCGCGATGCTCACGGCCTTCGCGCTCTTCGCCCTGACCTCGAACACTCTCGCG
>CAYRXS010000262.1:0-9199 GCA_964428225.1 uncultured Planctomycetaceae bacterium | reverse complement strand
CCGACCTGTCCCGCCGCTCCGACATGCCCCAGGGCGTGGTCTTCGGCCTGATGGTCGGCGCCACCATCCTCGGCCAGACCGGCAAGAAGGAGGAGGCCCTCGCGCGCTCCTCCGAGGCCATGACCGTCATCGCCACCGGCACGCCCATCGTGGGCGTCGAAGAGGCGCTCCACGTCCACGCCAAGCTCCTGCACGAGCTCGGCCGCACCTCCGAGGCCAAGCCCTTCATGCAGCGCGCCGTGGAGGAGATCCGCAAGAAGGCCCGCCGCATCTCCGACGACGACCGCCGCGCCTCCTTCCTGGCCGTGCGCCCCATCGCCGAGGTCGTGGAGACCTACACCCGCCTGGTCGGCCCGGCCGACGATCTGCAGCCGCGGTAGAACGGCGACGCAGCGCCCTTCGCGCGCCCTTGTCCAGCTGCGAGATAATCGTCCCCGGGGAAAGGATCGGCGATGGCCCGCATGCACCCCGTGCATGCGGCTTGGCGGATCGGACCGGGGAGCGGCGTGGATCCTCTTCCTCGATACGAACGGAACGGTGCGCGACGAGGTGAAGATCAGCGACACGGCGGGCGGCTTCGGTGGCGGGCTCGCCGACCAGGACGGATTCGGCTCCGCGGTGGCGTACGTCGGGGATCTCGACGGGGACGGAATCTCGGATCTGGCCGTGGGAGCTCCCGGGGACGACGGCGTGGGCACCGACCGCGGCGCGGTCTGGATCCTCTACCTGGATTCCAGCGGCGCCGTGCGCGCGAAGACGAGATTCGCGGAGGGCGCCGGAATGAACTCGGGCGTGCTGGACGACGGCGATCGCTTCGGCGGCTCCCTCGCCTCGGGGAGCGATCTCGACGGAGACGGCGTCTTCGACCTGGCGGCGGGGACGGCCTCGTACGACGGCGGAGGCGTGGACCGGGGAGCCCTGTGGATCCTCCTCCTGCATCCCACGTCGACGATCCACGGCTACGCGGTGATCGGCGACGGGGCCGGAGGTTTCGAGGGCGAGCTGGACGACGGAGACCGCTTCGGAAGCGCGCTCACCATGCCCGGCGACGTCGACGGCGACGGACGCGGCGATCTCCTGGCGGGAGCTCCTCTCGACGACGACGGAGGACCGGACTGCGGCGCGGCATGGGTGCTCTTCTGTGACGAGATCGTCGCCGTGAACGCCTCGGCGACCTGGCGCAACGGATCCGGCGTGAACCCCGACGTGTTCGTGAGCACGAGCCTTCCGATCCTCGGCACGAGCTGGACGGCCACGGTGGACGGGAACCCCATCGGCGCGAGCGGCCTGGTGCTCGTCGTCGGCTACGCGGGCATGCACCCGGGCCTGACGACGCCCTTGGGCGAGCTACTGCTCGACCCCACCTCCTCGTGGTCGTTCACGAGCTGGGCCGGCCTAGGCGGCACCGGCGTGTCCCAGCACGCCGTGTTCATTCCCCACGAGCTCATCCTCGCGGGAGCCCCGACCTCCACCCAGGCCATGTTCAACAACGTCGGCGGCTCCGCCGTTCTCGCCAATGCCTGGGATCTCGTGATCGGGTATTGATCGCACGTTCGTCCCGCTCGCCGGGCGACGTGCTAGGCTGGATCGGTCGCGGCTCGATTCCGCCGGTTCGTCGTCTGGCCGGCCATCGTCGCCGCCCGCCTGCCCTCTCGAGGTTCTCGTCATGCCCTCTCGCTCGTCCCCACTCCTCGTTCTCTCTCTTGCCGCAGGGCTCGGCTCCGCGGTCGTCGCGCAGAGTGGCGATCACGTGCTCGACCACCAGAAGATCTCCAACCTCACGGAGGAGTTCGGCGAGCATCTGCACGACGGTGACCTCTTCGGGAGCTCGGCGGCCGGGCTGGGCGATCTGGACGGCGACGGCGTCGAGGATCTGGCGGTCGGAGCGGATGCGGACGGCGACGGGGGATCCTACCGAGGTGCGGTGTGGATCCTGTTCTTGAACGTGGACGGCACCGTCAAGTCCGAGCAGAAGATCAGCGATACCGCCGGCGGATTCGGAGGAGCGCTGGACGACAGCGACTGGTTCGGCGTCTCCCTCGCCGCGCCGGGAGACCTGGACGGGGACGGCGCTGAGGATCTCGCCGTCGGTGCGTGCTACGATGACGACGGCGGCGCGGCTCGAGGTGCGGTATGGATCCTGTTCTTGAACGTGGACGGCACCGTCAAGGCCGAGCAGAAGATCAGCGATACCGCCGGCGGTTTCGGTGGAGGACTGGACAACTCCGATAGTCTCGGCAGTTCGCTTGCCGCCCTGGGAGACCTGGATGATGATGGTATCGAGGATCTGGCGGTCGGGGCTCCTAGGGACGACGACGGAGGACAAAACCGAGGTGCCGTCTGGATCCTGTTCCTGCACGTGGACGGCACCGTCAAGGCCGAGCGAAAGATCAGCGACACCGCCGGCGGATTCCTCGGAGTACTGCACGAATACGACGGATTCGGCGACTCGGTGACCGGGTTGGCGGATCTGGACGGTGACGGTGTCGAGGACATGGCGGTCGGAGCTTCCGGGCACGACGGCCTCGGATACAGCCGAGGTGCCGTGTGGATCCTGTTCCTGAATACCTACGGCACCGTCAAGGACGTGCAGAAGATCAGCGACGTCGCCGGTGGCTTCGGCGGAGGGCTGGATGACGGCGACAGGTTCGGTAGCTCGCTGACCGCCCTGGGAGACCTGGACGCGGATGGACTCGAGGAGCTGGTCGTGGGAGCGCGGGGCGATGACGACGGAGGCGACGACCGAGGCGCGGCGTGGATCGTGTACCCGAACGCGAGCGGATGGGTCGAGGCCGAGCAGAAGATCAGCGAGACCGCCGGCGGCTTCAGCCACTGGCTGGAAGATGGGAGCTCCTTCGGCGCCTCGATCGTGTCTCCGGGTGACCTCGACGGGAACGGCGTGCCCGATGCCTTCGTGGGCATTCCGGGAAGAGACACCGGCGGATCGAACCGAGGCGCGGCCGCGATCCTCCCGCTCGAGGCCGAAGGGACACTCCGGGGCCTGCGGTTCCTGGAAGACGGCTCCGAGGGAATCCTGGGACCGCTGGACGACGGGGACGGCTTCGGAGCCTCGGTGGCGAGCCCCGGCGACCTGGATGCCGACGGCCTGCCCGAGCTGGTCGCCGGAGCACCGGGGGACGATGACGCGGGCAGCAATCGTGGAGCGGTCTGGATTCTCTTCCTGCGACCAGGACTCGGTCTGCGCGACGTGCAGAAGATCAGCGCCACGACGGGGGGCTTCGCCGGAAGCCTGGACGACGACGATCTGTTCGGCTTCGCGGCGACCGCGCTCGGCGACCTCGACGGGGACGGTCTCGACGAGCTCGTGGTGGGTGCGCCCGGCGACGACGACGGCGGGTCGGATCGCGGAGCGGTGTGGATCCTCTTCCTCGACACGAACGGAACGGTGCGCAACGAGGTGAAGATCAGCGATACGGCGGGTGGCTTCGGCGGCGGCCTCGCCGACCAGGACCTGTTCGGCTCCGCGGTGGCGTCCGTGGGAGATCTCGACGGGGACGGGATCGCGGATCTCGCCGTGGGGTCACCGGGGGACGACGGCGCGGGTGACGACCATGGCGCGTTCTGGATCCTCCTCCTGGACTCCGGGGGAGACGTACGCACGAAAACGAGAGTCGCGGAAGGCGCCGGCATCGGCATGGGGGTCCTGGACACCGGAGATCGCTTCGGCACCTCGCTCGCTTCGGGGAGCGATCTCGACGGAGACGGGGTGCTCGATCTCGCGGTGGGAACGGCGCTGGACGACGACGGAGGCGAGGACCACGGGGCGCTGTGGATCCTGCTCCTCCACCCCACGTCGACGATTCACGGCTACGGGAAGGTCAGCGACACGGTGGGAGGCTTCGAGGGCGAGCTGGACGACGGCGATCGATTCGGGGGGGCCGTCACCATGCCCGGCGACGTCGACGGCGACGGCCACGACGATCTCCTGGTGGGCGCCAGCCTGGACGATGACGGAGAATCGGACAGCGGCGCGGTATGGGTGCTCTTCTGTGACGAGATCGTCACCACGAACGCGTCGGCGACCTGGCGCAACGGATCCGGCGTGAATCCCGACGTGTTCGTGAGCACGAGCCTGCCGATCCTCGGCACGAGCTGGACCTCGACGGTGGACGGAACGTCGGTCGGGGCGAGCGGCCTGGTGCTCGTCGTCGGCTACGCGGGAATGCACCCGGGCGTGATGACTCCCTTCGGTGAGCTGCTGATCGACATCGCCTCCTCGTGGTCGTTCACGAGCTGGGCGGGCCTCGGTGGCACGGGCGTCTCCCAGCACGCGGTGTTCATCCCCGCCGACCCCATCCTCATCGGAATCCCGGCCTCCACCCAGGCCTTGTTCAACAACGTCGGCGGCTCCATCCTGCTCGCCAATGCCTGGGATCTCGTGATCGGGTATTGATACCGGGGATGGAAACCTCCGAACCGGCGAAGCCCGACGCGGGATTCGTGCGTCAAGCGTGGCGTCGGCTCTCGCGGATCGGGGCGTGGCTCGGGCTCCTGGGGCTCTTCACGGCGACGGCGCTCACCGGGACCGCGCGCTGGTTCTGGCTCGGGGAGATCGCGGCGAGCTTTCGCTGGTACCTCGGGTGGGCGGGGCTGGCCGGAACCCTGCTGCTCTGCCTGACGCGTGACCGGCGGCTCGCGCTGGCGGCGGCGGTCCTCTCGATCTGGCACGTCTGGCCCGAGCTGTCGCTCTACTTCGGACGAGACGCGGCGCGCGAGCACGGGACCGAGCTGACGATCGCTTCCGCCAACCTCCTCCGGTCCAACGTCGACCACCAGGGTTTCGTCGAGTGGCTCGACCGGGTGCAGCCGGACGTCGTCGTGGCGCTCGAGCTCTCGCTGGAGTGGCGGGAAGTCGTCGAGAGCAGCCGCGCGAGCTATCCGCACGTGCTCTACGCGCCGAGGGTCGAGGATTGGAACGCCGACACCTGGGGAACGGCCATCCTCTCCCGCCTGCCGTTCGTGGAGACCGACCTTCGTCGGATCGAGGGAGCGGCGCTTCGTCCCGTCATGGAGGCCGTGGTGCTCCTCGACGGACGTCGCGTCACGATCCGGGGCGTCCACCCTCCGCGCCCGGGCAAGCCCTGGCGCAATCGCGGGCGGAACCTCGTCCTGAACCAGGTTGCCGGGATGGAGTGGGGCGGCGCGGGCATCCTGCTCGGCGACTTCAACGTGACGTCGACTTCTCCCGTGTTCGAGGAGATCCTCGAGCGCTCCGGTCTGCGCGACACTCGCCGGGGATTCGGGCGGCAAGCGTCCTGGTACACGGATCGGTTCCTCCCGGGCCTGGGCATCGCGATCGATCACGTCCTGGTGGGGGAGGACTTCGTCGTCCTCGAGCGCCACGTGGACGACCTCCCCGGCAGCGATCACCGCATCGCGGTGGCGACGATCGCTCTGTAGAGGGCGTACGACCTCTCAAAAGCCGCTTCTCCCGGACGTCGCGCTCCTTCTTCCCTCGGCCGGTCTTTCGGCCCATGATGTTCCTGCTCGCCACCTGCGGGCAGACGCGGATCATCCGGGATCTTCGCAATGACGGGGAGCTTCACCCGTAGGCCCGGGAGCCTCCCCACCACCCCTCTCGCCAGGAATCGTCTCACGGAAGGAGCCGCCATGGACGAAGCCGCCATCCGAGCCATCGAGAGGCCCCACCCCAACCTGATGAAGATGTACTTCCTTCAGGCGGTGGCCTCGCTGTTCGCCTTCCCGTTCGTGATCCTGCCCCTGTACTTCAAGTACCACACCCTGAAGTACAAGTTCGACGACGAGGGGATCAGCGCGTCGTGGGGGATCCTCTTCAAGCGCGAGATCTACCTCACCTACCGGCGCATCCAGGACATCCACGTCAGCCGCAACCTGTTCGAGCGGTGGCTGGGGATCGGCAAGGTCGAGATCCAGACCGCGTCGGGCAGCTCCTCCGCCGAGCTCTCGCTCGAGGGGATGGAGGACTACGAGGGCGTGCGCGACTACCTCTACGGGAGAATGCGCGGAACCGGATCGGTGGCCAAGGCCGAAGGCGCGGATGACACCGCCGCCCCCGAAGCCGTCGGGGCCGGGGAGACCGAGATGGTCGCTCTCCTGCGCTCGATCAAGGACGACGTCGAGGGCGTGCGCCGCGCGCTCGAGGTCCGGGGAACGGAGGGCTGAGGATGTACACGATCTTCAAGGACCTGGCCCTCCGGATCATGAAGGCTCCGACGGAGCCGCCCGATCCTCCCGCGGGAAGCCACGGCAGCGTGCAGGTCTACCGGGCGCACCCCAACTACCTGACGTACTCCCTGCTGCTGTTCTTCCTGCTCTCGGCGCTCAGCTATCTGCTTCCCCTGATCCTGATCATCGCCGGGCTCGCGGACGGGAAATGGCCGCCGGTGGTCATCGGTCTGGTGTTGTTCCCGATTCTCTTCGTGGTGCAGTTCTGCATCTACTTCGCGGTGCGCATCGACTACGACATGCGCTACTACATCGTGACCGATCGGTCGCTGCGCGTCCGCGAAGGCGCGTTCATCGTCAAGGAGAAGACGATCACCTACGCGAACGTGCAGAACATGCGCGTGGTGCAGGGCCCGCTGCTGCGCGCGTTCGGGATCTGGCACCTGAACGTGGACACCGCCGGCGGGGGTGGGGGCCAGAAGGAGGGCGGAGGCGGCCTCCACCGCGTGCGGATGGCGGGCATCGAGAACGCGCACGAGGTGCGGGACCTGGTCCTGGGGCACCTGCGCATACATGGCCGCAGCGCCGGGCTCGGCGACCTCGACGACCGGGACGACGACGCCCCGAGGGCCCTCGCGGCGAGCGGCGAGCTCATGACCGCGTTGCGCGAGCTGAAGGGAGCGACCGCGGCCCTGCGCGCCACCGCCGAGACCTGACCCCGGACTTTGGGCTTCGCCCGGGGATCCCTCCGGGCGATCATGCGCCCTGCCCATGATCGGCCTCGCCATCATCCTGCTGCTCGGGGTGGGAGCGCAGTGGCTCGCCTGGCGGCTGCGGCTGCCCTCGATCCTGCTCCTCCTGCTCCTCGGCCTGCTCGTCGGGCCGCTCACCGATCACGCCCTGGTCGATCCCGACGCGCTGCTCGGGAACGCGCTCCTGCCCCTCGTCTCGCTGTCGGTGGCGGTGATCCTGCTCGAGGGGGGGATGAGCCTGCGCTTCCGCGAGCTGCGGGGAGGCGGCCGCATGGTGCGCAACCTGGTCCTGATCGGCGTGCCCGCGACGTGGGGGCTCGCAGCGGTCGCTGCGCGCTTCGCCTTGAACGTCGACTGGAGGCTGGCCCTGCTGCTCGGCGCGATCCTCGTCGTCACCGGGCCCACGGTGATCATTCCCCTGCTCCGGCACGTGCGGCCCTCGGGCGCGGTCGGCTCCGTCGTGCGGTGGGAAGGAATCGTGAGCGATCCGATCGGCGCGATCCTGGCCGTGCTCGTCTTCCAGGGCATCGCCCTCGCGCCCGACGGCGCGACGTCCTTTCCCCTCGCCGAGCTCGGGCTGGCCGTGGTCGCGGGAGGAGCGAGCGGGGCGGTGGGGGCCGCGCTCCTGGTCCTGCTGCTGCGGCGCGATCTGATCCCCGACTTCCTGCACAGCGTGGTCACCCTGGCCGTGGGGATCGGCGTGTTCGTCCTGTCCGAGCTCGTGCAGGACGAGGCGGGGCTGCTCGCGGTGACCCTCATGGGGATCGGGCTCGCGAACCAGCGCTCCGTTTCCGTCGAGCACATCGTCCAGTTCAAGGAGAACCTGCGGGTGCTCCTGATCTCGTGCCTGTTCATCCTGCTCGCCGCCCGCCTCCCCTTGGCGGAGCTGCGGGATTTCGATCCGCGCAGCCTCGTGTTCGTTGCGCTGCTGATCCTGGTGGTCCGGCCCGTCGCCGTGTTCCTGTCGAGCGCGGGGACGTCCCTGACCTGGCGCGAGCGGACCTTCGTCGCGTGGATGGCGCCGCGCGGCATCGTGGCCGCGGCGATGGCCTCCGTGTTCGCGCTCGAGCTCGCCGAGAGCGGCGTCCCGGGCGCGGATCGGCTCGCCTCGGTCGTGTTCACGGTGATCGTGGTGACGGTGACGGTCTACGGGTTGACGGCGGGTCCCGTGGCCCGGGCGCTCGGGCTCTCGAAGGGCTCTCCCCAGGGCGTCTTGATCCTAGGCGCCCACTCGTGGGCTCGCGAGATCGCCCTCGCCCTCGAGGAGCAGGGGATCGACGTCCTGCTCGTCGACACGAATCACCATGACGCGCAGGCGGCGCGGATCGCCGGTCTCGACGCCCACTACGGCAACGTCCTGTCCGAGGACTTCGAGGCGAAGGCACCGCTCGACGGGCTGGGGCACCTCGTGTGCCTGACGCGCAACGACGAGATCAACTCCCTGGCCTGCCTGCACCTCGCGCCGCTGTTCGGTCGTTCCTCCACCTTCCAGCTCGCCCCCGCGACCCTCGCCGCCCGCGAGGAGAACGGGGAGATCCCGTTGCATCTTCGCGGCAAGGTATTGTTCGCGGGCGGCGTGGACTTCTGGGCCTTGCAGAGGCGCTTCCGCAACGGCGCGGTGGTGAAGAGCACGCGCCTCGGCGAGGACTTCGGCCTCGACCGCTTCCTCGCCACCTACTACCACCCGGACGCTCCCGCGATCCCGCTCTTCACGGTGACCGAGGACGGCCGCCTCCGCGTCTTCACCGCCCTCGACGAGCCACGCGCGCAGGAGGGCGACACGGTGATCGCGGTCGTGGAGCCGGGGGACGAGGAGACGCCGGCTCGCTGATCGAGGCAGGGCCTACCGCTTCTTCGGCCGGAACACCTGCACGACGTCCTCGTTCCCCTCGAGGTAGGGGCCGCCGATCAGGTCGATGCAGTAGGGGACCGCGGGGAAGATCGCGTCGAGGCAGGTGCGGACGGAGGCGGGCTTGCCGGGGAGGTTCACGACGAGGCTGCGGCCCACGATGCCCGCGGACTGGCGCGAGAGGATGGCGGTGGGGACGCCCACGGCGAGGGAGGCGGTGCGCATGAGCTCGCCGAAACCGGGGAGCATCTTCGTGCAGATCTCCTCCATCGCCTCGGGCGTGACGTCGCGCGGGGCGGGGCCGGTCCCCCCGGTGGTGCAGATCAGGGCGCAACCCTCCTCGGCGAAGGAGCGGATGGCGGAGACGATCTCGGGAACCTCGTCGGGCACGATCCGGCGGTCGTACTCGCACTCCGTGGCGAGATACTCC
>CAYRXS010000261.1:0-9215 GCA_964428225.1 uncultured Planctomycetaceae bacterium | reverse complement strand
GGGGGGCGGCACTCTGGGGCTCTTGGTTGGGGAGGGGCTGGAGGGGGGCGGGCATGGGCCCACCGGGGCTCGTCGGGAGGCGTTCCCAGACCTGCTTCGGCGCACTCCCGGACGGGGCTGAAGCCCGATTCCCCCCGCAGGATACTCCGGGGGAGGGGCGGGATCCTCGCCCGCGCCTCACGGATGGCGAAAAGGGCTCAGGATCCCGAGGACCCCGGGACGATAAGGGCTGCAATCTCCTCCTTCTTGGGCCCGATTCCCTTCCTCACGGATCCGGTTTCGGGCCCTCTTTCTTTGGCGAGGAGGGCAGGAGCGGCCTCGAGGCGGTCGGGAGGGGGGCGACGCTCCACATTCCTTTCGATCCCGCCGCGCTTGGAGGGGGTCTCCAGGCCCGCTAGACTCTCCCGTTTCCCATCCGGCCGGGCGGTTCCTCGCCGCCCCGTTTCGCGCTCCGGTCGACCGGAACGGCTTCGGGTTCCGCGCGCCCCCGCGGGACGTCGAACGGGGCGGAACGGTCCCGCGGAGGAGCCGGCGCGAGGGGATCCGGATCCCGCGTTCTCCGGCCGGATTCCTCGGAACGAACCGCCCGGGCCTCTCCCGGCGACCCCACCCCCATGACTGGTACCAATCCCCCTCCGGCGGACGAGATGATCGAGGGTCTCGCCTTCGACGACGTCCTGCTCGTGCCCCTGCGCTCGGACCTCCTGCCCCGGGAGGTCGACGTCGACACGCGCTTCTCCCGCCGCGTTCCCCTGCACATCCCCCTGTCCTCGGCGGCGATGGACACGGTCACCGAGTGGAAGCTCGCCGTCTCCCTCGCCCGCGAGGGGGGCATCGGCATCATCCACCGCAACCTCACCGCGGAGGAGCAGGTCCTCGAGGTGGACAAGGTGAAGCGCTCCGCGAACGGCGTGATCCAGGACCCGGTGACGCTCTCCCCGGAGGGCACGATGGCCGAGGCGCGGGAGATCATGCGGAGCAACAACATCTCCGGCCTGCCCATCTTGGAGGGACCGAGGGTCGTGGGGATCCTCACCCGCCGCGACTGTCGGTTCCAGACGAGCGACGACACGCCCGTCTCGAAGGTGATGACGAGCGAGGGGTTGGTGACCTCGCCTCCGGGGACGTCCCTCGAGGACGCCCGCAACCTGCTCTACCGGCACAAGATCGAGAAGCTGATCATCGCCGACGAGTCGAACCACCTCATGGGGCTGATCACCATGAAGGACCTCGACATGCTCGAGGCCTTCCCCCGCTCCGCCACCGACGAGCGCGGCCGCCTGCGCGTCGGGGCCGGGGTGGGAGTGCACGACTACGAGCGCGCGGAGGGCCTCGTCGGGGCGGACGTGGACGTCCTGGTGGTGGACACCGCCCACGGGCATAGCCAGAACGTGCTCGACACGGTCCGCGAGCTGAAGCGTCGGTTCGACGTGGACGTCGTCGCGGGCAACGTCGCCACCGGCGAGGCCGCCCTCGAGCTCGCGGAGGCCGGCGTGGATGGAGTCAAGGTGGGCATCGGCCCCGGCTCGATCTGCACGACGCGCATCGTCGCGGGCGTGGGCGTTCCCCAGTTCACCGCGGTGAAGCAGGTGGCCTCGGCCCTCACCGGCCTCGATGTTCCGGTCATCGCCGACGGGGGGATCCGGTTCTCGGGCGACGTCGCCAAGGCCCTGGCCGCGGGCGCGTCCTCCGTGATGATCGGGAGCCTGTTCGCGGGCGTGGAGGAGAGCCCCGGCGAGACGATCCTGTACAAGGGCCGCTCCTTCAAGTCGGTGCGGGGCATGGGCTCCATCGGAGCCATGGTCGAGGGGGGCAAGGAGCGCTACCGCCAGGGAGACGTCACGGAGCGGGACAAGCTCGTGCCCGAGGGCATCGAGGGCATGGTGCCGTTCAAGGGACGGCTCTCCAGCTTCGTCTACCAGCTCGTCGGCGGCGTGCGCGCGGGGATGGGGTACTGCGGGGCGCGAGACATCCCCCAGCTGTGGGAGAAGGCCCGCTTCGTCCGCGTGTCCGCCGCGGGCCAGAAGGAGAGCCACCCCCACGACGTGACGATCACCAAGGAATCGCCCAACTACTTCCAGGAATGAGCAGCGAGAATCACCAATCAGATCCCCGTGGCGTGCTCGTCGTCGACCTCGGGGCGCAGTACGCCCAGCTCATCGCGCGTCGCGTTCGCGAGGCGAGCGTCTGGTGCCGCATCGTCCCTCCCGGCCTCGCGCTCGACGCCGCCCGGGAGATGGACCTCGGCGGCGTGATCCTGTCCGGGGGGCCCGCCTCCGTGTACGCGCCGGACGCGCCCGAGGTGCCCCGCGAGCTGCTGGACCTCGGCGTCCCCGTCCTCGGGATCTGCTACGGCCTGCACTGGATGGTCCAGGCCCTCGGCGGCGACGTCCAGTCCGCTTCCGGGCGGGAGTACGGCCGCACGTCGATCGCGGTCCTGCGACCGGAGGGATTCTTCGAGGGCGTGGACGGCCACACCGTGGTCTGGATGAGCCACGGCGACAAGGTCGCGACCCTGCCCGATGGCTTCGAGGTCTACGCCAGCTCGGATAGCTGCGAGCACGCCGCCGTGGGCTCGGTCGAGCGGGCCTGCTACGGCGTACAGTTCCACCCGGAGGTCACGCACACGGTGCGCGGTCGCGATCTGATCGAGAACTTCCTCTGGCAGATCTGCGGTCTCCCCGGCGACTGGACCCCCGACTCGATCGTCGACCGGGAGGTAGAGAAGATCCGCGCGCAGGTCGGCGACCACGGCGAGGTCATCCTCGGCCTCTCCGGCGGCGTGGACAGCTCCGTCGCCGCGGTCATCATGCACCGGGCGATCGGTGATCGGCTCCACTGCATCTTCGTCGACAACGGTCTCCTTCGAAAGGGCGAGCGCGAGAGCGTCCGGCACGTCTTCGGCGAGCACTTCCACATGGACCTCACCGTGGTCGACGCCACGGACCAGTTCCTCGGAAAGCTCGAAGGGATCTCCGAACCGGAGGAGAAGCGGAAGGTCGTCGGCAACGAGTTCATCGAGGTCTTTCGTCGCGAGGCGAAGCGCTTCGACAGCGCCAGCTTCCTCGGCCAGGGCACGCTGTACCCCGACGTGATCGAATCCGTGAACGTGCACGGCGGCAACACGGCGGTGATCAAGAGTCACCACAACGTCGGCGGGCTTCCCGACGATCTCGATCTGGACCTCGTCGAGCCCCTGCGCGAGCTCTTCAAGGACGAGGTCCGGGCGATCGGCCGCCACCTTGGCCTGGCCGAGCGGATCGTCGAACGCCAGCCCTTCCCCGGACCCGGCCTCGCCGTCCGCTGCCCGGGAGAGATCACCGCGGAGCGCCTCGCCGTCCTGCGCGAAGCGGATCACATCGTCACCACGGAGATCGAGGCCGCCGGCGCCCACCGCGGGCTCTGGCAGTACTTCGCGGTCCTGCTCCCCGTTCGCTCCGTGGGAGTGATGGGAGACGCGCGCACCTACGAGGAGACCTGCGTCCTGCGGGTCGTCGAGTCCGAGGACGCGATGACCGCCGACTGGGTCCAGCTGCCTCGATCGCTCCTGGGCCGCATCTCCAACCGGATCATCAACGAGGTACGCGGCATCAACCGGGTGGTGCTCGACGTGAGCTCGAAACCCCCCTCGACCATTGAATGGGAGTAAGTCCTCATTGCATCGGCGATACGATCCGAAAATGCTCCCCTCCAGACCCCGTTTTTGACCCGGCATTCCCCGCCCCGCCCGGAGGGTCCTCCCTCCTTCCCCTCGGTCCCGAACCCCAACCCACGACCATGATTCGCACCCGATTCCTCGCCTGCATCGCATTCCCCGCCATCCTGCTCCTGTCCGCGACCCTGCCCGGCGACGAGGTCGGCTACCGCCCGAAGACGGACACCAGCAGCGCCAAGACCTTCGAGGTGAAGGGCGAGCTCACCCTGGACGACCTCTCGATGGCCATGAACGGCGAGGAGACCGACCCGTCCATGATGGGACTGCCGGACGACCTCGCCGTCACCTTCGGCTACACGATGGGCGTGACCGACAAGGTCGTGGAGGTGGTCGACGACAAGCCCGTCAGCTTCCACCGTACCTACGACGAACTCACCGCCTGGTACGAGAGCACCACGGGAGACGCCGACGAGACCGTGGCCGAAGATCTCGTCGGCAAGACGGTCCACTTCCTCTGGGACGACGAGGACGGCGCCTACTCTCGCAGCTTCGTCGGCGAAGAGGAGGGGGACGAGGAGGCCATGGAGATGATGGCCGTGGACCTCGACCTCCAGGCGATCCTCCCCGACGGAGAAGTCGACACCGACGACGAGTG
This sequence comes from uncultured Planctomycetaceae bacterium, assembly GCA_964428225.1. Taxonomy (GTDB): domain Bacteria; phylum Planctomycetota; class UBA1135; order UBA1135; genus JBFMCU01. The sequence continues at coordinate 4,905 of CAYRXS010000261.1, read as the reverse complement.
GGTGGTCACCGGCATCCCCGTCTTCGGCATCCTCATTCCCGGGCCCGATATCGAGAAGATCCTCGAGGACGAGTCCGGCGAGCTGTTCGCGGAAATGCCGGACGAGGTGAAGGAGGCGATGATGTCGTTCCTCAACGACACGGAAGCCACCTGCACCTACACCGGCTCCGCCGATCAGGACGGCGTCACCGTCGGCGTGATCGAGTTCGTGTGCGAGATCGACGAGTCGCTGGACCTCGGTCCCTCCGCCCTGGCCGGCGAAGAAGCCGGCGAGATGGGGGTGGATGGCTCGGTCGACATCTTCCTCGAGCTGAAGGTGACGGGCGAGTGCACCTGGAACCTCGAGGAGGGCCGGTTCGAGTCCTTCGAGACCACCGCGGAAGGTAGCGGCGGCGTGGACTACGTGATGAGCATGCCCGACTTCGACATGGAGATGGAGATGTCCGCGGCGTTCTCGCTCGAGCTGAGCCAGTCCTTCGCCGCCTCGACGGACTGAGCGCGAGCCCCCACAGGTCCGAGACGACCCCCGTCGCCTCGATCGGCGAGCTCCCTCCCCCGGAGGCCCCCACCGGGAGCCCCGCGGGAGGGAGCTCGTGGCTTGGGGCTCCGGTACACCAGATCGCCGCTGCCCTTGCTTCGACGCGGGGTGACGCCTAGGTTGGGGTCAGGACGTACTCAGGATGGTTTCCACGCCGCCGCTCCTGCTCGTGACGAGCCCTCCCGACTGGTTCGGGGTGGGGCTCGTGCTGTCGATCGTCGGCGGCTTCCTGCTCGCGAACGCGATCCTCTTCCGCCACCCCCGCGACCTCGTGCAGGAGCACTTCGGGCGCGGCTCCTCGCGCCTGAGCTCGATCCGCGCCTACATCTTCCACCGCCTGCAGGTGCACCTCGGCTTCCTCTTCCTGCTCGCGGGCTTCGGGCTCCAGCTCTACGGCCACTACCGGCCTCCGGAGGTTCCGCCCTCCGAGCAGGGCTTCCCGACCCTGTGGGTGGGGGCGGTGGTCCTCGCGGTGATCCTGTTGGAGATCGTCGGCTGGTGGTTCTCGCACTGGCAGTTCCGCCGCTACGTGCGCGAGTACTTCCTGGCCCACCCGCCGGAGCTCGAGGTGAACATGCGGCTCGCCCGCGAGCTGGGGGAGCTCTTCGGCATCCAGTCCGCGGGTGACGACTCGGTGCAGTCCTACCTCGCGCGGATCCGCACGGAGCTCGGCCTACCCCTCGTCGAGCGCACCGGAGCCCCGCGGACCACCCCCGACATCCCGATCTCCGCGGAGGAGGCGGAGGAGCTGGTCTGATTCCCGGCTCGATCGGGCGCAACCGATCCGGGCTCCACGCGGTCCGGAGGGCGTGGGTGTCCTGCTCGACGAGCTGCTCGATGCGATCTACCCGCCCCTGTGCGCCCTCTGCGGCGCGCCCGCGGTCGACGGCATCGCCTGTGCTTCCCACCGGCTGCCCCCGCGTCCCGAGGGCCCGCGGTGCGGCCGGTGCGCGTCGCTCCTGCCCGAGGCCCTTCCCCACGGAACGAAATGCGCGGCCTGCCGGCGGAGCTCCCCCGGATTCCGGCGCGTCGTCGCCCTCGCGGACTACCGGCGCCAGCCCGTCGCGCGCGAGTGGATCCTGGCCTTCAAGCACGGCGGGCGGCGCGAGCTCGCGGCCGCCCTCGGCTGGGCCCTCGCCCGGCGCCTCGCGGAGGAGGTGGAGGCGACCCGGGCCCGCCGGCTCCTCGTGTCCGTGCCCCTGCATCCACTGCGGCGGCTCGAGCGGGGCTACGACCAGGCCTGGCTGCTCGCCCGCGAGGTCGGGATCCACAGCGGGCTCCCCGCCCGACGGCTCCTCCGCCGGCGTCGCTGGAGCCCGCCCCAGGGTGCTCCGGGCGCGAGGTCCCGGGCCGCGAACGTCCGGGACGCGTTCGCGACGAGGGCGCGGGCCGCGGAGGAGCTCGACAGGGCGGAGGTCTGGCTCGTGGATGACGTCCTGAGCTCCGGAGCCACCGCGGGGGAGAGCGCGCGAGAGCTCCGCCGGGCGGGGGCGCGGGACGTCAGCGTGCTCTGCCTGGCCCGTCCGTGACGAAGCCCACCCCCGCGTCGTACCCTCTGCGGGCTATGACCGTCCTCTACCTGGAGCCCTTCGGGGGGATGGCGGGCGACATGCTGCTCGCCGCCCTGCTCGACCTCGACCACGACGCCTTCGGCCTCGCCGAGCTGCGCGACCTCGCCGCCGCGCTCGTTCCCGGCGAGTGCACCCTCGAGCGCGAGGAGGTGCGCCGGGGGGCCTTCCGCGCCACGCTCCTGCGCGTGGAGACCGTGGAGAGCGCCCATCCACCGTCTCGCCACCTCGCCGACCTCCTCGCCCTGCTCGCCGACAGCCCCCTCGGGGAGGCGGGCCGCGAGCGCGCGGCCGCCGTCCTGCGGCGCCTGGCGGAGGCCGAGGCCCGCGTGCACGGGGTGGGCGTGGAGGGCATCCACTTCCACGAGGTGGGGGCGGTGGACACCCTGATCGACGTGTGCGGGGCCGTCCTCGCCCTCGAGCGGCTCGGGGTGGAGGAGGTGCGCGCGGCGGTTCCCTTCGTCGGCGGGGGCACGATCCGCGGGAGCCACGGCGTGATGCCCGTGCCCGCCCCGGGCACCGCGGAGATCCTGCGGGGGGTGCCCCAGCGGCACGGGGAGGGGGGAGAGCGGATGACGCCCACCGGGGCGGCCCTGCTCGTGGAGCTCGCGCGCGAGATCGGGGCCCCCTTCGAGATCGTCCCCGACGCCATCGGCTACGGCGCGGGGCGACGCGAGGACGAGACGGGGCCCCCGAACCTGCTGCGGGTGCAGCTCGGGGCGGGGAGGAGCCCGGGGGCGTCGCGTCGCCGCGTCTCGCTCCTGGAGTTCAACCTCGACGACGCCACCGGCGAGGAGGTGGGCTTCCTGCTCGGCGAGCTGCGGCGCGCGGGAGCCCTCGAGGCCTGGAGCGTCCCCGTGCAGATGAAGAAGGACCGTCCCGGGGTGGTGATCAGCGCCCTCGCCCGCGACGAGCGCCGCGGCGCCCTGGAGAGCGCGGCCTTCACCCACAGCCCCACCCTCGGCCTGCGGTGGAGCACCTGCGAGCGGGCCGAGTGCGAGCGGGACATCCTCGACGTCGACCTCGGCGGCGATCTCGCGGGCCGGACCGTCCGCGTGAAGCGGCGCCACCGCCCCGACGGCGCTCCCGCGACGTCCTCCCTCGACCTGTCCCCCGAGCACGACGACCTGGCCCGCCTCGCCCGGGAGACGGGACGATCGCTGCGGGAGCTCGAGGAGCGGGCGATCGAGACGGCGCGCCGGATGCTCGACGAGTAGCCGGGACTTCGGGACCGCTTCGGGGAGAGGCACCCTTGGAAGCGGGGGCGGTCGGTGGCTACGATGCTCTCCTGGCGGTGGAGAGGCGTCGATGCGGGATCGAGATTCCGACCCGCTTCTCCCGCCTTGCTCTCACCCTCGCCGTAAGTCCCACCCTCGAAGGCTCACCGAGATGAAATTCGGCAACACGCTGCATCGGATCGCCGCCGTCCTCGCCGTCCTGCTCGCCGGGACCGCAGGCCTCCAGGCCCAGCCCCAGGAGCAGGGAGCCACGCGCTTCGCGCGGATCGCCCGGGACGGAGTCCAGATTCGCAACCTCGCGGACCCGAACGGGGTCTCGATCGCGGCTCCCGAGAAGGACAGTCTCGTCACCATCCACGGCGAGTCGGCGGGATGGTACGCGGTGGAGATTCCCGGGGGCTACGCCGTGTGGGTCTACGGTCGCTACGTGCGCCCATTCGACGAGAGCGATGTGTACGAGGTCACCCGCAACGGGGTGAACATCCGCCCGAACCCGAGCAGCGACATTCTCAGCTTCCCGCTGCCCCAGTGCCTGCACGCCGGCGACCGCGCCCGCATGATCGAGATCCTCGAGCCCGAGGCGGACCTGGCGTCCACCTGGGTTCGCATCTGGTCGCCGCCGGGCGTGCGGGCCTGGGTGCGCGCGTCGGACACGGCGCCCCTGGCCTCCGGCGAGGACGGCCAGGTCCTGTGGGCCCAGGCGATGGACGCTCTCTCCGAGCGCGTCGTGCCTCCCTACGAGAAGTCCGGCGTCGAGCCGGAGACGCAGCCGACCGAGACGGTCGCCGAGAAGCCGGCCGAGAGCGAGGCCGAGAAGGAAGCTCGCGACGCCATCAAGGACGCGCGCGGGATGCTCGAGGTGGAGATCGAGAAGGAGACGCCGGATCTCGCGAGCGTGCGGGCGAAGCTCGAGGCGTTGCTGGAGAGCGCGCCCTCAGGAGCGATCGTCGCCGAGGTGCGGGCCGAGCTCGATCGGCTGGCGCTCTTCGAGGAGGTCGCGCGCGTGCGGGCCGACCTCGAGCGCGAGCGCGCGCGTCGCGCGGAGGAGGCGCGGCTGCGCCAGCGCGAAGCCTGGGAGGCGAGCGTGGCCAAGGATCCCCTCGGGCACGTGTTCCTCTCGCGCGGCGTCCTGTACCACGAGATCGAGGCGAACGGCACTCCCCGCTTCTACCTGCGCTTCGGGAGGGAGCGCGTGGCCGAGCTCGTGTGCTCGAGCGGTCGCTACGACCTCGACGCGTTCACCGGCTACGAGATCGGCGTGCAGGGCGAGCTCCTGCCGGGCACCGAGGATCTCCTCGCCAACGAGCCGGGGATCATCCAGGTTCGCCGCCTCGAGATCATCGCGCGCCGCTGAGGTCGCGCGCCCTCGGGCCATGGCGTTCCTGCGCTGGCTGAAGTCCTTCCTGCGGGGCCTCGTGCCGCGCACGCAGCCGCTGTGCGATTCGTGCCGCTACGACTACGAGTCCGCGTGCAAGATCCCGGAGCGGCCGAACGTGATGGAGTGCCCGGACTACAAGAGGCGTTGAGCCGGCCCGGCGGCTCAACGCACCGCCCCAGCAGC
>CAYRXS010000260.1:0-9219 GCA_964428225.1 uncultured Planctomycetaceae bacterium | reverse complement strand
CGTTCCAGTAGTCGGTCCAGCGACCGGGGGGGAACCAGACGCGGCGCCGGTCGGAGGCGTCCAGCACGGGCGCGACGAGCAGGGCGTCGCCGAGGAGGAGCTCGTCCTCGATCGACCACGCCACCGGATCGTGCGGCCACTCCAGGACGAGCGCGCGCATGAGGGGCATCCCCGTCCGGCAGGACTCTCGTGCCTGGGTCCACAGGTAGGGGAGGAGCCGCTCCCGCAGCTTGGCGTACCTGCGGAAGATCTCCTCCGCGCGCGGGCCGAAGCGCCAGGGCTCGCGCGGGCTCTCGCCGTGGCCGCGGGCGTGCGGGGCGAGGAGGCCGAGCTGGGCCCAGCGGACGTAGAGCCGCTCATCGGGCGTTCCGTGGTAGCCGCCGATGTCGTGGCTCCAGAAGGGCACGCCGGAGAGGCCCAGGCTCAGGCCGCCCCGCAACGTTGCGGCGAGGCTGTCGAAGTCGCACGCGGGATCGCCTCCCCAGCACGTCGGGTAGCGCTGGCTCCCTGCCCAGCCGGAGCGGCTCCAGACGATGCCCTCGCCCGTGACCTCCTCGGTGATCTCGAAGACCGCGCGGTTGTAGAGGAGGGGGTAGAGGTTGTGCATCTCCGCGCCGGTGCTCCCGTCCGCGAAGCACGCGTCGAGCGGAACGTCCTCGCCGAAGTCGGTCTTGAACGCGGCGACGCCGAGCTCGAGCAGGGGACGGTGCAGCTCCTTCCACCAGCGCGTCGCCTCCGGGTTCGTGAAGTCGACGATGGCCACCGGAGCGTTCCAGGTGTCCGCGGGCCCGTCGGCCTCCTCGCCCGGTCGCGGGGATCTCGAGAGCCCGTACTCGATCACGTACACCTCACCGCTCGCGCGGCGCGCGAAGAAGCCGTGCTCGCTTCCCTCGAGGAACAGCTCGCTCTCCACGGAGACGTAGGGGTGCTCGTAGAGGCTCAACCGGTAGCCCATCTCGGCCAGGCGCCGCACGAGCCCCTCGGGATCGGGGAAGGCCTCGTCGTTCCAGACGAAGTCCGCGTACCGTCGCGGGCGCATCCACCACGGCTCGACGTGGATCACGCTGCACGGGATGTCCCGCTCGCGCAGGCCCCGGGCCATCGCCTCGATTTCGGCCTGGGTCCGGTAGACGCCGGTGCCGGACATCCAGAGCCCGAAGGACCATCTCGGCGGGAGCCCCGGCCGCCCCGTGAGTCGCGTGTAGCGGTCGAGGATCGCGGGCGGATCGGGGCCCAGGATCACGAACCAGTCGAGCGAATCCCCCGCGACCTCGAAGGACCACGCGCGCATGGAGTCCGCCCCGAGCGAGAAGTCGACCCGCCGCGTCGTGTTCACGAAGACGCCGTAGCCCGCGGTGCTCATGAGGAACGGGACGTTCTTGTACGACCGCTCCGTCGTGGTGCAGAGCGCGTCCTGGGTCCACGAGGTGACGCGCTGCCCGCGCTTGTCGAGGGCGGTGAACTTCTCGCCGAGCCCGAAGAGGTGCTCGTCCCGATCGAGGAGCAGCCCCTCGCACGCGCGGGGACCCTCTCCGATTCCGAGCGAGGGCGCGCAGGGCTTTCCGAGCACGTCCACGTCGTCGGCGTTTCCGCGGCAGACGAGCCTTCCCTCCGCATCTGCGAACGAGAGCCGCCAGGGCCGCTTGCGCACCTCGAGGCCGAGGCCTTCGGTGCGAACGACCAGGCGCGCGTCGTCCTCCTCCACGGTCCAGTCCGCCCCGGGGCCGCTCTCGTCGACGAGGAGGGGCGAGCGAGTCGAGGGCGCGGGGCCGAGGCGGAGCCGCCACACGTGCGCGGACCACGGCGTCGCCCGCACCTCGATCGGCTCCCCGTCGGAGAGCCGTGCGCGAAGCACCAGATCCCGGCTCTCCCGCGTCCAGGAGTCGAGCTCGCTCACGGTTCGGAGGTCATCGGAGGCGGTCATGGCTCAGACTCCCAGGAGCTCGTACACCTCGTCGAGCGTCGTCCCCACCCAGTCGTCGCCGGGGATCCCGTTCGTGACGTCCACCTGGACGAACAGGCCCCGGTTCGTGCTCTTCCGCTCGAGGATCGTCCGCACGTACTCCGCGATGCTGCGGAAGTGGATGTCGCGATTGAGTCCGACCCGCGTCGACAGCACGACTCGTCCCCCGAACCGGTCCGCGACGGCGCCGAACAAGGTCTCGCCCGCGCCGAACTCGAGGCCCCGCAGCCCTTCCACGTTCTCCAGGCTCGGCAGTAGGTGTTCCCAGTCGCCGCAGGAGTGGAGGTAGACGCCTCCGAACGCCCGCGAGATTCGATTCAGCCGGGGAACGCAGAAGCGGTCGTGAAAGTCGGCGGAGATCATGACTCCGTCGTCGTTGCTCAGGCTGACGCCGTGGCCGTCGGGCATCCACGGCTGGAAGAGCGAGGGAACGAAATCGCCGGCGGCTTCCCGCTGGGCCCGCACGAAGTCGATCGTCAGGTCGGTGACGAGGTCGAGCAGGTGCTCGACGGCGCGGGGCGCGGTGCGCATGGCCAGGAGGAACTCCGCGTGCCCGAAGACGAGCGCGGCGCTGTCCAGCGGACCCTGGACGTCGGTCACCCGGATCGGGAGCCCGGTCTTCTCCCGGAAGAACGCGGTGTAGTCCAGGATCCGGCCGAGCAGACCGTCGGTCACCGCGGGCCGCGGCAGGTCGAACACCCGCTCCGGATCCTCACCCACGACCGGCTTCACCGCGGGGAACGTGTCGTCCGACCACACCACGGGGCATCCGAAGGCCGAGGGAATGGCCACCACGCCGAGCGACGGACAGAGCGTCGGCACGTAGTCCCCCTTCACCGCGGCCTGTCGCTCGATCTCCTCCATCTGCGCCCGGAGGTAGCGATCGGGATCGAGCAATCGCTCGCGCAGGCTCTCGCCGTCCTCGCCCGCCGAGAAGAGCGCGGAGGCCATGCCCTCGCCGCCCGGCCCCATGTCCCCGATGACGAACCCCGGCCGTTCCTCGTTCTCCAGGCGCCAGAGGCGCTCCAGGAACGCGCGGCGGTCGGTCTCGGAGGAGGGCATGGGCGAATTCCGGGTCGGATTCGCCAGCGTAGCATCGCGGTCGGGGGTCCGAAAGCGAGGGCGTTGGTCGGCGTACGGCCCAACCTGCTACCGTATCCGTCATGAAGCCGGCAATCCTCGCGATGTTGTTCCTTGTCCTCGCATTGCCCGCCTGTCTCTCCACGGCTCCCCGACCCGACGAACCGGTCGGAGCGGAGCTCGCCCCGGACGAGAGCCTCGCCGACGTCTTCGAGCGCGTGCAGCAGTCCGTGGCCACGGTGCGAAGCGTGTCCCTGGGCCCGTCTCCGGAAGGCAGCGGCATCCTCGGCGAGACCAGCGTGGGATCGGGAGTGCTCGTCTCGCGGGACGGAAAGATCCTGACCGCCGCCCACGTCGTCCAGACCGCGGACTTCGTCACCGTCGAGTTCGCCGACGGCACGGCGCACCGAGCCCGCGTCATGGGATCCGTTCCCGCGGCGGACGTGGCGCTGATCCAGCTCGACCAGCCCGCGCCCGCCGACGCCGTCGTCGCGGAGCTCGGAGACGCGGACCAGGTGCGGGTCGGCAGCGAGGTGTTCGTCGTGGGCGCTCCCCTCGGCATCAGCCACACGCTCACCGTGGGGCACGTCAGCGCGCGCCGCCGGGTCGAGACCGCCCTCGGGGGCCTCTTCGACGTCGAGCTCCTCCAGACGGACGCGGCCATCAACATGGGCAACTCCGGGGGACCCATGTTCGACATGCAAGGGCGCGTCGTGGGGGTCGTGAGCTACATCGTGTCGCTGTCCGGCGGGAGCGAGGGGTTGGGCTTCGCCGTGACCTCCAACGCGGCCCGCGAGCTCCTGCTCGACCGCGACATCTTCTGGTCGGGGATCGAGTACGTGTATCTCGAAGGCCCCTACGCCCAGGCGCTCAACCTGCCGGAGGACCGCAGCGGCCTGCTCGTGCAGCGGGTCGCCTCGGGCTCCGTGTGCCACCGGCTCGGCATCCGGGGCGGGGTGATCCCCGCCACGATCGGAGGCGAGCCGCTGCTGCTGGGAGGCGACGTCATCCTCGAGGTCCAGGGCATCGACGCCACCGACCCGGAGATGCAGGGCGCCCTCCTTCACGTCCGCGAGTCGCTGACCCCCGAGTCGACGGTGTCCATCCTGGTCCTCCGGGCGGGAAAGCTGCGGCGACTCGAGCGCAAGCTGGCGGACGTGCTGCCCGACTGACCGGGTTTCCCTTTATCCTCCTTGTCCGGACATTCCGGGTGCGGTAGTCCATTCGTCCCCGGAGGGGATGGCCCCGTCCCTCCGCGTTCCTCCAGCCGGTAGCCATCGCATGCAGCTCACCATTCGTCTCCTCCTCTCGCTCTGCGCCGCCAGCCTGGCCTCGGGGTGCGTGGTGTTCCAGGGCCCTCCGTCCGTCTCCTCCAGCGCGAGCGCGTCGAGCGCGTACCTGTTCCGGGGCGTGCCCCGGGTCGACGCGCCGGTCATCCAGGGCGACCTGGACGTCTCCGTCTCCGACATCGACGGCGGCACCTACCGCGTGTACACGTGGGTCAACGTCGACGGCTCCAACAACACCGGCGACGGGGTGTTCCCCCGCAACAACGGCGGCGAGATCACCGAGATCGACTTCGCCCCGGAGTACTCCCGCGAGTTCGTCGGCTGGACGGGGGCGGTCGGCCTGACGAGCTACCAGTTCCCCCGCGGCGTGGGGATCAGCACGAACGAGCTCTACGCCTCCGCGACCCTGGACGGCCCGCTCAGCCCCACGTTCATCGCCAACTACGACTTCGACGCGGTCAACGGCCTCTACCTGCAGGCGGGCCTGTCGCAGGAGTGGCTGGTCGGCGAGGACCTCGACGTGGATGCGGGAATCTCCGTCGGCTTCGCGGATTCCGACCAGGGTCGGTTCTACTGGGGTGACCATTCCTCGGGCCTCTCCCACATCGAGGCCGTGGTCCGCCTCTCGCACGCCTATGATGAGCACATCACGCTGTTCGTCGAGGGACACGGGGCGTCGATCGTCGACAACGACTACGAGGACGCCCTGGACCTGATGCACATCGACTCGGACAACCTCTGGGTCACGGTCGGGGCCTCGGTGGGCTTCTGACGCGCGGGACCGAGCGATCGGCGTCGCGGGTCGATCAGGACGAATCGTCGTCGTCGCTCGGCGGTTCGCCGAGCTTCCTCCGGATGTACGCGAGGAAGGGGTTCGCGGCCGTGACGACGATCATTCCCTCCGCCGCGGGCGTCACGCACGAGCGAACGATCCGCCCGTCCGCCTCCACCACGCAGACTCCGCAGCCCTCGCCGGGCCCGCTCCCCTCGACGCGGACCTCGACCGGTTCGGAGGGGAGGTTCTCCAGGGCGGGGAGGTTGGCGTGCGAGCAGAGCGTGGGGACGTAGATGCCGGCCGCGACGGCGGCGTCCAGGATCGTCGTCCCCTCGGGAACGGTGCACGAGATCCCGTCGATCGTGAGCTGTAGGTCGGCCACCGGTTACCAGGCGTGGAAGGCGGCGTCCGGCGCGTACGCCGCGGCGCCGAGCGCGCATCGTCAGCCTAGGAAACGAAGCACACCGCGACCAGCACCGCGGGAGGAGGCGTCCCGGTCAGGAGTCCTTCGTGGCGGCGACGAGCTTTGCCAGCCCCGGGTGGCTCCCGGAGAGCCGCGTCGCGCGGAACACACCCCCGGAGGGGCCGCCTCCCGGACCTCGGGGGCCGCGTCGCCCGCCCCTCGATCCCCGGTCGGGAGGGCCGCCGGGGCCTTCCGGGCGGGCGCGATCGCCCGAACCCCGGCGCCCCGCGGCGCGGAACGGATTCACGTATTCCCAGACGGTCTCGCCCGCGGGCGTGACCTCGAAGAAGCGTCCCTGCTCGCCGGAGCAGACGAGCGTGTTCCCGTTGGGCAGGCGCTGCGCCCCGGAGATGTGGCTCGAGTAGAAGAGCCCCTTGCGCGGCGCGGTGTAGGACCAGAGGAAACCCTCGGGACCGAAGCCACCCTCCTCCTCGCGTCGGTAGCCGAGCTCCTCGTCGAAGGGGAGACGCAGCTGATCGACCGAGGAGTAGTTACCGTCGGGCCGGTTCATCCCGTTGTTGAAGACGAGGATGCTCCACGAGCCGTCGCCGCCCCGGATCCAGCGGGCGTCGTGCTGGGCGTACAGGCTGCGGTCGAGCGGGGTTCCCGCTCCCCAGCTCTGGGGGTTGCCCCAGCGGTAGAGGAGGTCGCCGCCCTTGCCCCAGCGGCCGCCCTCGTGCCCCGCCGCCTCCTCGGTCGTGGTGCCGTGATCGATCACCCAGATCTCGCTGAACGAGTGGACGCTGAGCAGGATCTGATCGAGCGCGGGGTTGTAGTCGACGGAGTTGACGTGGGTCCAGTCCGCGCGCATCCGCCCCCCCGGTCCCCGGTCGTCGTCCTCCGGATCGTTCCCGACGTAGCCGAGCTTGCGCAGGCGCTCTTGCAAGTCGTCGAGCTCCTCGTCCGAAGGCCGACGCCGCTTTCGATCCGCGTTGACGTCGATGAGCTCGGGGTGATCGGCCACGACTCCGTAGCCCGCCTTCTCCCGATCCCGATCCTGGATCAGGTGATCCCACGCGTGCCACTCCCACACGATCTTCCCGCCGTCGGGCCTGACGGGCTGGATCTCGACGATGTGGTCGACCCACATCTCGCCCGCCTCCAGCATCTCGGGATCACGGCCAGCGGCGATGGCCTCCTCGGGGGTCTTGCGCTCCCAGGCGACGAGCAGGACGTTGCCGTTCGGCAGGGGCTCGAGGTCGTGGTGCTGCAGGTGCTCGTCGCTCGAGTAGGCGTACTCCCACACGATCTCGCCGTCCCAGGCGATCTCCTGAATCAGGCCGCCCTCACCTCCGGCGTGGAAGATCCGGTTCTCGGGATCCCGTCCCGCGCGCAGCAGGTTGCCGGTCGGAAGCAGGTAGACGGCGTGGCCCGGGGTGTACTCGCTCTTCCACTCGTGAACGACCTCTCCCTCCATGTCGATCAGGTAGGTCGAGGTGGACTGCAGCGGGGTGAACAAGGTGTAGCCCGCGTAAGCCCCCTCCTCGTTGCTGATGAGGCCCGTCTTCCCGCCGCGAAGGTCCGGCGGGCCGTGCTGGGCGGCGAGGGGGGCGGCGATCGATGCGAGGATCGCGGCCAGGGCGATCCAGCGAGGGAGAGGTGTGCTGCTTCTCAATGCTCGAATCCTCGAGGTCGTGGGAACGGCGTGGCCGAATAGTACGTCATGAGAACCGGCGAGCCCCGCCTCGGTTCCGTCCCGGCCCCCCGTTCCCCGAAGTGCCCATCGACACGTAGCGGACTGGCGGTGGAGCGATATCCTGGGTTTGGCTCGCATCTCCGCACCGAGGGCCCGATCCCGTACCGAAGGAAAGCCACCATGAAACTCGCGCGCCTCCCCCGCATGATTCTCTGTCTCCCCCTGATTCCCCTGCTCGCCCACGCCGCGTCCGCCCAGGGGGGCGTTCCCTACGATCGCGCCGCCGACTGGGAGTCGTACACGTCGGGGGTCGCCACCGGCGGCGCCTTCGCGGACATCGACCGGGACGGGCACCTCGACATGGTGGTGGCCAACGGCAACGACATCTACCGGCAACGGGTCGACGTCTTCTACAACGACGGGAACGGCAACTACCCCACGAGTCCCCAGTGGCAGTCGGGGGACGTCGACTACCACGGCCACCTGGCGGTGGGGGACGTCGACCAGGACGGCTGGCCGGACGTGGCCGTCTCCGTGTACCTCGGGGCGGGGGGATTCGGGAGCAAGGGAAAGGTGAAGCTCTACCGGAACCTCTCCGGAACCCTGGAGAGCACGCCCTCCTGGACTTCGAGCGACTCGTTCTACACCTTCTCGTGCGACCTCGGCGATGCCGACGGTGACGGCGACCTCGACCTCGCGGTGGCCACGGGGGAGGGCTACACCTCGGCGAGCGAGTACTTCCGCATCTACTACAACACCGGGGGCACTCTGGCGACGACGCCGGGCTGGCAGTCGAACGTCAAGGGCTACGCCTACGACGTCGCCTTCGCCGACGTCGATCGGGACGGCGACCTGGACATGGCCTTCGCCACCGCTCGCGCGCAGACGAAGGTGTTCTACCAGGGACCCGGGGGGATGGGTACGACGCCCGGCTGGACCGCCACCGACAACGGCAACCAGAGCGGCAACTCCGCGGCCTGGGGCGACGTGGACGGTGACGGGTATCTGGAGCTCGCGATCAGCGACAACGACCAGCTCGCCGGGGGAACCGGAGACTTCAAGATCTACGACAACGTCGGAGGAACCCTGCAGACGACTCCGTTCTGGACGGAGTACGAAGGGATGGTCTCGGCGGTGGGCTTCGCCGACCTGACCCTCGACGGATACCCCGACTTCGCGGGAGGAGAGTGGTGGGGCGGTATCCGCGTCTACCTGAACTCCGCGGGCTCCTTTCCGTCGAGCGCGGACTGGGACAGCGCCAAGAACAGCGTGGCCGAGGCGGTCTTCTTCGGGGACGTGGACGGGGAGGGGCTCCACACGGTGGTGGGCGAGACGCACGCTCCCAACGGGGGAAACACGTACTACGTGGATCACGCGCCGGTCCACGCGCTGTCGCAGGTGGTGGTCGACGGCGTCACGCTCACCGTGACCGAGTACTCCGCGGATCTCGAGGACGGCTGGATCGCCCTGGACCGGACGCCCGCGGTTGGAGTGGTCGTGGACTACGTCTGGTCCACCTCGCTCGACCTGGGGTTGACGAACTGGGATACGAGCATCGGGAACCTCCTCTTCCTGCGCTACGACGTGCCCGCGGCGACCTTCCGCAACGACAGCGGGAACACGAATCCCACGGGCTATCTTGCCGGGTTCCCGATGGTCGGCCAGACGTGGAACGCCTCGCTGGACAACACCGGGACGGGCAACACGTGGGCGAGCATCGCCGGCTTCTCGGCGCCCGCGGAGGTGGGGCTTCCCTGCTGCGGAGTCCTGCTCGTGGACATCACCGATCCGAACGGCGAGCTCCTCCAGCTCTCCGCGAAGCTCGGAAGCGGTCTGGTGTCCTTCAGCACCGCGGTGCCGGGCGACCTCGGACTCGTCGGCTTCTCGCTCGCGACGCAGGGGCTCGGTTTCGGCGGAGGGGTGACCCTGCACAACGCGTACGACCTGGTCGTCGGCTACTAGTGTCCTGTAACAGAAATTACAGGGCACATAATTCCGCGCTATCTCGTCTTA
>CAYRXS010000259.1:0-9227 GCA_964428225.1 uncultured Planctomycetaceae bacterium | reverse complement strand
TCCCCGTCTACTACAGGCGGAAGAACTTCAAGGAGGACGGCAACACGGAGTGGGGGCTCATCGCGCTGCCCGGGCTCCTCGTGCGATCGAGGTCCGAGACGGGCACCGAGGTCGGCTGGTTCCCGCTCTTCGGTCGGTTCGAGAGCTTCATGACCTTCGACGACCTCTGGTTCGTCCTCTGGCCCCTCTACGTCCGCTCGGAGCGGGGCGAGAAGGTGGCCAACGGCATCGTCTGGCCGATCTTCTGGTGGACCTCGGGAGGGGGCGCCCACGGGATCCGCTTCTTCCCCCTGTACGGCCACTACGCCATCGACGGGCGGTTCGACCGCCACTTCGTCCTCTGGCCGATCTTCCACTGGCAGCGCAACTACCTGGGCGGAGGGGGCGAGGAGCCGGAGCGGGTCTGGTGGGCCTTCCCGCTCGTGGGTCGCAAGGAGCGGGGCACCTTCCGGGCGACCAGCGTGCTCTGGCCGTTCTTCGGCTACTCCCACGACCCGCGTAGCGACTTCTGGGCATGGGACGGCCCGTGGCCCCTCGTCCGGTTCCAGCGCGGTCCCGGCGAATCGCGGCACACGCGCCTCTGGCCCCTCTACTCCTTCACCCGGGGAGACGGGCTCGAGAGCTGGAGCTACCTCTGGCCGATCATCCGGGTCCGCCGCGAGCGGACGACCTTCGCCGAGCGCGACAGCGTGTTCGTCGTGCCGCTGTGGCAGTCGTGGAGGCGGAAGGACCTGGAGACGGGCGAGCGCAGCTCCTGGGTCAAGCTGTTCCCCCTCTTCCAGCACGAGCGGCGCGGGGAGTGGGAGCGCGGCTCCTTCCCCACCCTCGATCCGTTCTGGAAGAACGAGCTCTACGACCGCCACTTCTCCTGGATGTGGAAGCTCTACGAATGGGAGGAGCAGGGAGAGATGCGGCGCGAGCGCTCGCTCCTGGGGCTCTGGATGCGGGAGCGCGACGCCGGCGAGGACCGCGCCTCCCTGAGCGGAATCTGGTCCCGCAGGAAGTACACCGACGGCGGAAGACCCGTGAAGGAGACTTCGCTGCTGTTCGGACTCCTGCGTTGGCGCGTGACCGAGGGTGACGGATTCGACATGCTGGCCCCGGCGTTCCCCGGCCCGGGATGGCCGGCGACCCGACGCAGGGCCGAGACGAACGAACGGGGATCGATGACGCACGACGAGGATCAGGGCTCGAGATGATCAGGTCCATCGGCGCCTCCATCGCCAACTCCTTCCTCGCCGCGGGGTACCGCGTCGAGCTCTTCTTCGCCGCCGTCCTCCGTCTCCACCACATCGCCAAGCGTCGCCGGCCGATCGCCGACCAGTTCTACGTCGGGGGAATCAAGGTCCTGCACGTCGTCCTGCTCGTCGGATTCGCGGTCGGGATGATCGTGTCCTTTCAGACCGGATTGGAGCTCGCCCGCATCGGACAGCAGGATCAGATCGGCACGCTCGTCGCCCTCTCGATGGTGCGTGAGATGGGACCGTTCATCACCGCCACCATCCTGGCCGCCGCCGTCGGGAGCGGCATCGCGGCCGAGCTCGGCACGATGTCGGTCAGCGAGGAGCTGGCGGCCCTCGAGGTGCTCTCGATCGATCGAATCAGCTACCTCGTCCTGCCGCGGGTGGTGGCCCTGGCCATTCTGTGCCCCACACTGACCATCATCTGCAACACGATCGGCATTGTCGGGGGGGGGGTCGTGGCACACTCCCAACTCGGAGTCGGAGCCGCTCTCTACTACGACACGGTGAAAGTCGCCCTGCAGACGCCGGCGGAGCTGATCGCGCTTCCGAAGGACGTGTACTGCGGGCTCTTCAAGTCCTTCGTGTTCGGCATCGTGATCGCCGTGATCTCCTGTGCCTCGGGCATCCGCACCGTGGGCGGGGCGCTCGGAGTCGGCAACTCGACGCGCTCCGCGGTGCGCGACTCGATCATCCTCGTGATCGTCCTCAACTACTTCATGACCTGGTTCTTCTATCGGAACTGACCCCCGTGACCGACGGCAACGACGTAGTCATCGAGTACGAGAAGGTCTGCAAGGCCTTCGGGAACAAGGTCGTGCTGAACGACCTCGACCTCGTCGTACGTCGCGGGGAGACGCTCGCCATCATGGGCCCGTCGGGGATCGGCAAGTCCGTGACGCTACGCCACGCGGTCGGGCTGATGCAGGCGGACAGCGGACGGGTGATGGTGGAGGGGCACGACATGTCCACGATCGACCGCAAGGACCTCGTCGAGCTGCGCCGGCGTATCGGGTACCTCTTCCAGGAGGGCGCCCTCATCAACTGGCTCTCCGTCGGGGAGAACGTGGCCCTGCCCCTGCGCGAGAACACGAAGCTCAAGGAGGCGGAGATCCGCGAGCGGGTCGAGCACAAGCTGGGCCTGGTCCAGCTCCAGGGCACCTACGACCTCATGCCCCCCGAGCTCTCCGGCGGCATGCGCAAGCGGGTCGGTCTCGCGCGCACGCTCGTGACCGAGCCCGAGATCGTGTTCTTCGACGAGCCGAACACCGGGCTCGATCCCGAGATCTCGATGGCGGTCAACCACCTGATCCGCGACCTGAAGGAGCGGCTGAACATCACCGCTGTCGTGGTCACGCACCTCGTCAGCTGCATTCTGGTGGTCGCCGACCGCGTCGTGCTGATCGACCAGGGACGGGTCTTCGCCGAAGGCGCCCCCGAGGACTTCATCCGGAATCCGAACGAACGACTGCAGCGCTTCCTCGCCAAGCCCTACGACTGAAACGATGAACACGAAACGCCAGTTCCTGCTCGGCATCTTCTTCCTGACCGCGCTGTCGGTGCTCGCGTTCTACACGCTGTTCCTCACCGAATTCACGCTGTTCAGCAAGCCGATCCAGATGACCGTCTACTTCCCGCGCGCGAACTACTTGCGCGAGGGCGACCCCGTCCTCGTCGCGGGCATGCGCATCGGCCGCGTCGGCGAGCTCGAGATGGACACCCACCGCAACATGGAGAAGCGCATCAAGGCCGTCCTGAACCTGGACGAGCAGATCGAGATCCTCGAGGACTACTCGATCGAGATCCAGGAGTCGACCATGCTCGGCGGCCGTCACGTGGAGATCGAGCCCGGCCCGTTCGGGGGCGCTCCCGCCAAGCGCCTCGAGGACGATGGGCTGCTGGGCTCCGTCCAGCAGAACCCGATCGAGGCTCTCCGCTCGGTCGGAGACCTGGTGACCGAGAACAGCGAGACCTTCAAGAGCGCCCTGGATAACTTCGACCTCATGGTGGCGGACGCGAAGGAGATGGTGGCGGAGGCGAAGGCCGGCACAGGGATGATCGGGCGCCTGCTCACCGACGAGAAGCTCGCCAGCGACGTGGCCGAATCGGTGGAGAACATCCGCCAGTTCTCGGAGGACGCGAAGGCGGTCTCCGCGGACGTCCGGGCCGGCAAGGGGCTGATCGGGGCCTTCCTGCACGACGAGGAGCTCGTGGCGAGCGTCAAGGCCACGATCACCGACCTGCAGACCATCGCCGACGACGTGAAGGGAGGACGCGGGACCATCGGGCGCCTGATCTACGACGACGCCCTCGCCGAAGAGGCGGACAAGGCGATTCGCGGCCTGTCGAGCGTCGTCGCGGGCCTGGAGGCGGGCGACGGCATCCTCGGCATGCTGCTGTCGAACGAGAAGCTCGCCGCGGACATCGTCGCCATCGTCGAGGACTTTCGGGCGACGAGCGCGGACATCCGCGAGGTCGCGGCCGTGATCCGGGCGGGCGAGGGCTCCCTTGGCAAGCTCCTGGTGTCCGACGAGCTCTACGACGAGGCGCTGGGCACGGTGAAGCTCATGACCCGCAGCCTCGAGGACTACCGCGAGGCGGCCCCGATCACCGCCTTCACGAGCGTGCTGTTCGCGGGATTCTGATCGCCCCCGTGTTCAGGAGCTGCTCGACCCACTTGCCGATCATGTCCGCCTCGAGGTGGACGCGCTGCCCCACGACGGCCGAGCCGAGGTTCGTGCGCTTGATCGTCTCGGGAATGATCGCCACGTCGAAGGTGTGATCGCGCGGCTCGACGATCGTCAGGCTGATGCCGTCGACGCAGAGGCTCCCCTTCTCCACCAGGTAGCGGTCGAAGCCCGGGTCGGCGGTGAACGTGAAGAGCTTCCCGCCGTCGCCCGTGTCCTCCAGGCCGGTGATCGTCGCCGCCCCGTCCACGTGGCCGCTCACCATGTGGCCTCCGAGCCGGTCGACGAGCCGCACCGCCCGCTCGAGGTTCACGACGCGGCCGGGCGCGAGGTCCCCGAACCACGTGCACTCGATCGTCTCCGAGGAGAGCTCGAAGACCATGGCCCCGTCGGAGGCGAGCTCGGCCACGGTCAGACAGCAGCCGCTGACGGCCACGCTCTCCTTGGGGGCGACGACCCACGGCTCGGCCTCGCCGACCGGGATCTCGGGGTTGGGGATGGTCAGGACGCCGCCCGATCCCCGGATCTCCCAGGAGCGGACGGGCACGCAGGCTTCGATCAATCCGGTAAACATGGCGCGAGACCATCCCACACAAGGTCCGGCCGGGCAAGGAGTTAGGGGGTTTCGCGTCCCGGCGGGGCTCGGGGGTGCGCCCCCGCGCTCCGGGCGAGGAGGAGCGGGCGCCGACCGGGGCGGTCCACGGGGGGTTCTCGGAGTCGCCCGACCGCCCCTCGGAAGTCGCCGCAAGTCTTGACCCTGAAGGGAAATGCACCTAGGCTGCCCCGCCCTTTTCCGGGACGACCCGGCCGTGCTCTTCGTCATCCTCACCCTGTTCCCCGACGCCGTGGAGGCCTATCTGCGCTCCTCGATCCTCGGGATCGGACAGGAGAAAGGACTGGTGGAGATCCGGACGGTGGACTTCCGGGACTTCGCTCGGGATCGACATCGCTCCGTCGACGATCGTCCGTACGGAGGCGGACCCGGGATGGTCCTGAGGCCCGAACCGATCATCGACTGTGTCGAGTGGTTGGAGCGGCGCCACGGGCCCTTCCACAAGATCCTCTTCACGCCCGCGGGAACGCCCTTCCACCAGGAGAGGGCCCAGACGCTGGTGGAGGAGGAGCGGGTCCTGCTCCTCTGTGGCCGGTACGAGGGTTTCGACGAGCGGATCGTCCTCGAGATGGAGTGGGAAGAGATATCGTTGGGGGACTTCGTCCTGGCCGGTGGTGAAATCCCCGCGCTTTCCGTGACGGAGGCGGTCGTCCGCCTCGTTCCGGGAGTGCTGGGGGACGAGCTCTCGGCCGTGGAGGAGTCGTTCCAGCCGGGTGGCGGCCTCGACCACCCCCAGTTCACGAGACCACGGGTCTACCGCGGTCGCGCGGTGCCCGACGTCCTGCTCGGCGGCGATCACGCAGAGATCGCCCGGTGGCGGGGACGGCGGGCGCTCGAGCGAACGCGGGAGCGACGGCCCGACCTGATCGAAAACGCGGACCGGACGACCAAAACGGACATTGAGGACGCCTCCACGGAAGCGGGGGCGCCCCGAGAGCGAGAAGAGCGATGAGCCTGATCGACGACATCGGAACAGAGAGGGGCAAGCAAGTGCTCCCCACGGTCCACGTGGGCGACACGGTCCAGGTCCACTACCTGATCAAGGAAGGCGAGAAGGAGCGGATCCAGCTCTTCACCGGGACCGTCCTCGCCCTCACCGGCCGGGGGATCGCGAAGAGCATCACCGTGCGGCGCATCGTCCAGGGCGAGGGCGTCGAGCGGATCTTCCCCCTGCACAGCCCGCGGGTGAAGGACGTGGCCATCACGCGCCGGGGCAAGGTGCGCCAGTCGCGCCTGTTCTACCTGCGCGACCGCGTCGGCAAGCAGACGCGCGTCGAGGAGCTGGTGGGCGAGAAGGTCCGCCGCGAGCGCCTGCAGGAGAAGGCCGCGCGCGCCGCCGCCGCGGAGGCCGCCGCCGAGGCCGAAGTGGCCGCCCGGGCCGCGGAGGCCGCCAAGAGCGCCGAGGTCCCCGAGGACGAGCCGAGCAACGAGCCGGACGCGGCCCCCAAGGCCGTCGAAGCCTGATCTTCCTCTCTTCCGCCGCCCCTGACCGAGGCCACCCGCCATGCTCGAGAACGTCGGCCGCAAGATCACGCTGATCCTGATCCTGGTCCTCACGTCGCTCACCCTGC
This sequence comes from uncultured Planctomycetaceae bacterium, assembly GCA_964428225.1. Classification (GTDB taxonomy): domain Bacteria; phylum Planctomycetota; class UBA1135; order UBA1135; genus JBFMCU01. The sequence continues at coordinate 3,115 of CAYRXS010000259.1, read as the reverse complement.
TGATCCTGCCTGACAAGCCCTTCAACCTGGGCCTGGACATCCGCGGGGGCCGCCGGCTCGTCTACAGCTTCGACTTCGACGATGCCGAGGCGAAGGGCTTCATCACCGCCCAGGACCGCCAGGATCCCGCTCGTCTCATCTCCGAGACGATCATGATCATCCGCGAGCGCGTGGACCCGCGCGGCGTGCTCGAGGCCGGGATCCGCCAGGACGGCACGGACCGCATGGTGGTCGAGCTGCCCGGCACCTTCGACGTGGGCATCCAGGAAGCCGCCTCCAACCTGGGCGCGGACATGACCGCGGCGGAGCTTCACCTCATCGAGCTCGATCCCGAGAACCTCGCGGCCGCCGAGGACTTCCCGCTCGACGGAGGTCGCGTCCGCGTCGGCGACGAGCTGATCCGCTACGACCGCCGCATGGGGACGACCCTGCAGAACCTCGCGCGGGGCCAGGACGAGGAGGCCGTCTCCAAGCCTCACCCCTACGGCACGACCGTCGAGCTCGAGTCTCGCGACGCGATCCTCGAGGCGATCGAGAGCCTGGGAGACCTCTCGTTTCAGATCGTCGTGCAGGAGCTCGACGCGTTCGACCCGGAGTCCACCCTCAGCGAGGAGAACACTCGCATGCGGGAGTGGGTGGAGGCCAACCCCGGGGTTCCGCTCACGAACTTCAACTTCGTGCCCCGAGACGAGGGCGGTCCGCACCCGGGCATCGAGTGGTTCCCCCGGGAGCCGCGGGGCGAGACGGAGGAGCAGCTCTCGGAGGCCGCGCGCGCCAAAGCGGTCTGGAGGGGGGAAGGCGAGAACTCGTTCCGAGGCAGCGACCTCCTGCGCGTCTATCCGACCACGGACAACCAGAGCTTCCCCGCGGTGGGGTTCGAGTTCAACAACACGCGCAAGAACGACTTCCTCGGGTTCACCGAGGACAACCACCAGCGGAACATGGCCATCATCCTGAATGGCCAGATCCACTCGGACCCGAGCATCGACGAGCCGCTCCCCGGCGGCGGGATCATCCGCGGGCAGTTCTCGAACGAGGACATGACCGCCCTGATCCGGGTGCTCCGTTCAGGCTCGCTGCGAATCAAGCCCCAGCTCGAGCACCGCGAGCAGATCGGCCCGACCCTGGGCGCGGACTACGTCCACCGCGGCCTCCTGTCCGGCATCCTGGCGATCGCCCTCGTGCTGGGCTTCATGATCGTCTACTACCGGGGTCTGGGACTGTTCGCGGCCATCTCCATGACCGCCAGCTTCCTGATGCTGATGGGCGGTCTCGTCCTCATGAACGCGACGCTGACCTTGCCAGGGGTCGCGGGGATCATCCTGACGATCGGGATGGCGGTGGACGCCAACATCCTGATCTTCGACCGGATCCGAGAGGAGGGCGACAAGGGTCGAAACGCGCGGCAGGCCGCCAAGACCGGGTTCGAGAAGGCGCTGTCCGCGATCCTCGACGCGAACATCACGACGTTGCTCACCGCGATCATCCTGTTCAAGGTGGGGACCGGTCCGGTGCGGGGCTTCGCGGTCACCCTGATGATCGGCATCATCACGGCCGTGTTCGCGGCCCTCGTGATCACGCGGGTGCTGGTGCACTTCAGCCTCGTCCGCGGCTGGAAGGGGTACCGCATGGGCCGGTGGATGGTCAACGCGAACTACGACTTCCTCGGCAAGGCGAGGATGTTGATCCCCGTCTCGCTCGTGGTCATCGTCGCCGGCCTCGTGCTCTTCGCGTCGCTGCCCCGCGGCGACAAGCTCGGCATCGAGTTCACCGGGGGCGCCGAGGTGCAGATCCGTTGCGCCGAAGCCCTGTCGGCGGACGACGTGCGTACGCGGCTCGGCCAGAGCGAGACCTTCGTCCGCGAGGCCTCGGTCAAGGCCGTGATGGAATCGGAGGTCGGCGACGGCAAGTACACCGACTTCCGGGTGACGTTCAAGATCGTGGACTCCGCGGAGGGCGAAGGGGTCGGAACGGCGGCCTCCCGGGAGAGCACGTTCGAGGGTTACGTCACCGACGCCCTCTCCGACATCCTCGTGCCTGATGGGGTGACATTGTCGCTCGACGGGCACAGTGGGGCCGTGCACCTGTCCGTCGTCTTCTCCGAGGAGCACCCGGTCGACGACATCCGGGCGAAGCTGGAGCAGGAGGCGGCCCTGCAGAGCGTGCGGATCACCCCGGTCCCCGAATCGCCGGGCAGCTACAGCGTCTCCGCGGACACGTCGCCGGGCCGCGACGCGACCGAGCTGATCACCGCGATCCGCCGTGCCTTCCGGGGCGGTCAGGATTCCGCGGGCGACACGTATCGGCTCGCCACCCCGATCCCCTCGTCGTCCAGTGTCGGCCCGCAGGTGGTGGGCGAGCTCCGTGACAAGGCGTTGCTCGCGCTCGCGTTCAGTCTGTTCGTGGTCGTGCTCTACATCCGCGTTCGTTTCGCGGAGTACAGCTACGGCTTCGCGGCGGTGGCTGCCCTGTTGCACGACGTCTTGATCACGCTCGGCGTCCTCACGCTCCTGAACTACATGGACGTGCTCAACGGCGAGATCAGCCTCCCGATGATCGCGGCGTTCCTGACGATCATCGGCTACTCGCTGAACGACACGATCGTCATCTTCGACCGGGTTCGAGAGAACCTGCCGCGGATGAAGGTGCCGTTGCGCGATGTCCTGAACGAGTCGATCAACCAGACCCTGTCCCGTACGATCCTGACCTCGATCACCACGTTCGTGGCCGTCGGGACCCTGTACGCCTTCAACTTCGGCACGGGCAACGTTCTGGAGAGCTTCTCCTTCGCGATGATGGTGGGCATCATCACCGGCACCTACTCGACGATCTTCATCGCCAACCCGACCCTCCTCTGGCTCGAGCACCACTTCAGCAAGAAGCGCTCGTCCACGGGCGAGAAGTCCGATCGTCAGGTCCTGAAGTCCGAGGCCTCCGCCTAGGCGCGGAGGCATCCCGGGCTCCCCGGATTTCCCCGCGCGGGAGGGGACGGCGGGCGGGGTCTTTGGTCGGCCGTCGGTGCTCTGTTCAGTCTTCTTGACCGTCCCAATCCCCCGCCCGCCCCATCTGGGGACACGCCCCGAAGACCGGTCGCAGGGAGGCTCGGTTGCGCACC
>CAYRXS010000258.1:0-9255 GCA_964428225.1 uncultured Planctomycetaceae bacterium | reverse complement strand
CCTTCGCTCGCTCTTGGGGTCCGAGGCTCGAACCTCATGAATAGGCCGGGCTAGCAGGTCCAGTGCCCTCTGCACGATCTCCTCGTCCATCATGTTCTCCCGTCCCTGGAAGACTCGGAGGAGGAAGAGGGCGTCAGGCGATCCCTCCATCCTCGCTCTGAGCGCCGCGAGAGCCTCGGTCGGTCGCAGCTCGAGGAGGCGTTGGAAGCCGTGGGCTCTGTAGAAGTAGAGGCTGAAGTCCGAGAGTCGTCCGATCTCCTCCAGGGCGGCGTCGGTATCCAGGGCTACTAGGGCAGCGAACGCCACCCCACCAACCACGCTGCCCTCCTTCCGTCCACTCTCTTCCCGGATCTTCTCACGCAGCCAGCCCACCTCCTCGCGGTCCCCATGATGCCGCGCGTTGAGAGCGAGCACGTGCTCGTGGTGCCCGCGGATCCTGCCCTTCAGCGCCGATTTCATCTCCGCCCAGAGCACCGCGCCGTCCGGCCTCACGAGGAGCATGCTCGCGAGTGCATACACCGGCTCACGATCCGGGTTTGCGGTATGGAGCTTGTCCCGGATCCAGTCGGGGGTCTCGGCCACGCTCGCGGCGAGCGCCTTCCGACAGCGTTCGGTCTCTAGAGCAGCGCGCGCACGCTCCTCGCTCCGATGAAGGTCACAAAGATGCTGCCAGAGCGGCTCGGCGGCCGACGGCGCCGGGAATTCCTCGAGGAGCCTCACCCCCGCCGCACGAAGCCCGATTGGCTCTGCGCCTAACCACTCCAGAGCCGTCTCCCGAACGCCGGAACCACGCACCTTGGCGAGCGCTCTGACGATCGAGTTGACGAGGGGCAGGTAGTCTCTCTCTGCCTCCTGCCCCAAGCGAACGAGCAAGGCGGGCGCCACCTGTCCACCAATCGTGCGCACTCCGCCTTCGTACAGGGCTCCGGTTGCCCCAGAGGTGTTCTCGAGGGCTTGGAGAATGGCAGCTGCATCTTCCGCAGAGGCGTGCGAGCCACGGGTGATCATCCACAAGACGTCCATCGCAACGTAGCCGAGACGTCTCCCGCCGAACCGCCTGCCGGGCCGCTCGATCTCTTGGAGGTGATCGCAGAGTTCACTGACCCAGTTTGGGCCTCTTGATTCCGCGAGCTCCTTGGCCACACACCAGTTCAACAACCGATCGTGTGCGAACTCGTAGCGGTCAGCTCCGACGTGCAGCAGCCACCCAGACCTCAGCGCAGCGTCGAACGGTTCCCCGCCACCAAACCCCTCGAGGCACTCAACGTCACTCCAGCTCGCATCCCGACGGGCTTCACGCTCACCAACGTCCAGGACCGTGGCCGCTAGGCGGGCGAGGCCGACCTTGGCGCGCACGCCTTCGCCTCGCGTCCCGGCTTCGAGCCTCTCCACCCAGAACCGCTGGAACAGCTCGTACTCGTTCTCCGGCATCCACGATTCTCCGCCGGCGAGCTCACAGTAGAGATAGGCGAGCAGGGGCGTCTTCAAGTGGCCCAGCACGTCGTCAGGAATCCCATGCCAGCCATCACCCAGCCGTCTGGACAGGTAGTCGGTGCGTTCCTCCGTGGTGAATCCCGATTGCTCCCATATTCTGCACCGGTCACCGGCATCGCGGCGCATGGCCTCGCCGGCGTCCGGGCTCAGGACGGCAACGAGTCTAACTCGCCATTCTTCCCAGGTCTGACGGACGAGCGCTCGCGCCTCTTCCGGAGATTGGACTCCGTCAAGGATGATCGTGAGGAGGCGCTTGCGCGTTGGCTCCGCCCTCGCCAGGTGGTAAACCAGGCGCGGCAGCGAGTCGGCGGGTTCTCGCTCCGCAATCTCCTCCCAGAAGACCCTCGCCGCCCGTCCCAGGTCCACGTCGAGATCCCTGCGAGAATCCAGATGAATGACGTAACTGCCCGACTCCATCAGGGCCCGGGCAACCGCGTAGCCTAGCCACGACTTCCCGCTGCCCGACTCGCCGCAGATGCCAAAGATGGGCACATTCTCGCTCACACGCGCGGCTTCTGCTCCCTGACCGCTTCGGACATCGAGGTCAGGGTCGTAGCACCAGCGCCCGAGTTGACGCTCAAGGTAGCGCCTGGCATTCGCGAGTAGCGCATCCCGCTCGCTCAGGGGAATGGACGAGAGGCGAGCTTCATCGAACAGATCGCGCGGAGTCAGTTCCGTTCCCGCGCTTGCGAGTTCTGCCATGGACCCGAGAAGCTCGAGTCGCTTGCTACGGACGTTTTCGGTCTCCACAGAGCCCGCCAAGCGGCGATCGATGCGTCTCTTGAGCTGATCGATGCCGGGCATCGACACGAACTTGAAGCCGGAGAGGAGCACCCAGAGCTTTCGGTGTGACTCTTCGAGGGTCTCTGCTCCCTCCATCCCCGAGCGCGCGCGGACCTTCTGCGCGATGAGCTCAAACAGCGAGCGCTCCGTGTAGGATTCGGACTCCCAGAAGGCTCCCGGTTTCGATTTGAATGTGACATTGTCACTGTCGAGCCTATCCAGCAGAGGTGGGGCGGTGTCGCCCTGGCCGATGATCTTCGCCATAAGGGCGGGGAACCCCTGCCACTTGCCCATCCGCCCCTCAGTGACGAACCGATATTTCGACGTGCGGTCCACTTGCACCGCGCGGTACAGATCTGGAAGCACCTCGTCAATGAGTCTGCGGAGGGACCAAGATTGCCCTGGTGGGCATGACTTGACTTGGTCGACGATGCGCCCCTCTTCGACTTCGAGTTGGAGGTCCCCACCGTCCGCGGGCTCCAAGACGACCGTGGCGGACTTCGGTTCCCCTCTAATCGACCTGAACTCGGCGAAACGTAGCCGTTGACACTCGAGCAGGCTCCATAGGAGTTGGTAGATGATCCCGTTGATCGTCGCGGCGCCACCAGGGGCTGGGCGTGTGCGCTCGTTCATGGTGGGGGCCATTGTTCGCGCCCGCACGATACGCCGGCCCCAGCCCAGGTCAACGACAGCGCCTCTCCAGTTGGATCCTCAGAGGGCATGCGATGCCCAGCTTGAATCGCCCCAGGGCACCCGGGGTGGTTCAGGGCCGGCACTTGGGGGACCCTTGGGCACATGGGGAACCGGTCCCCTTGGCCGACTTGTCCCAGAGAGGCTGAGATTGCCCGGCGTGCACCATGCCTCGACGCTCGGGCCCCCCACGGGTCCTTCCTGGGGGGGGCTCTCTGCGGGTGACGCTAAGCGCGTCGTATCCCTAGCTTGTGGGTCGGTTCTTGGGTTTCCACCTGCAACCGATCGCCGAGAAAGCCCGCCTTAGGGGGCCTGAGCCGTTTTTTTGGAACCCCGAGTGAATCAGGATCCCACTTCGGTTCCCACATGGCCGGGGCGCAGCACTCGGGGAGCCTTCGTCCGCAACATCCACTGTTCAAAGCGTCGCGTGGACGAGTAGCGGACGGATCTTGGGCCCCGCGTGGCGCTCGTCTGGGCCGGAGCCGCGCCCGGCCGTGGGAACCGGCACCTGGAAGGGCTACCGTGCAGGAGCCCGGATACCAGAGAAGCCGCCCCGGGGATGGAAGCCGGGCGACTCCTCGGGGCTGGGCGCAGGAACCGAAGACATGACGCACGCCCAGCCGCCCAAGCCTAGCAGTCCCTCCAGCCCGAAGCCAGCGCAGCTTGTGAGGGGGCCCGAGTGGGGGAAGCGGCGGGTCGTCGAAACGATCGCCCCGTTTCGCGCTGGCGACCCAGTCGGAAAGTCCTTGGGCTACACGGTCACCAAGTATGGGTGGGACGAAGACGAACTCGGCGACCTCGACTCCGAGGAGATGCCCAACCTTGCGAGGGAGTTCATTCAGAGCTCCTGCGAGTTCTGTTCGGCCGCATACTACCAGGATCCCGGCAGCGAACATCTGCACGTGGCCGCGGGACAACTGGCCGCCCTATGCGAACAGCTCACCTTCTACGGGCGACGGCTCGGTTTGGGTGTCGAGGGCCTCATCGCCTTCCGGGGGCTCTTGGATCGATGGGTCCAGCTGAGGGGAAGAGCTAGGATAAATGGTCTAGAAGCCGCGAGAGGTTCCGCCACGCAAGATGTCGATGCCATTCGAGTCCGGGCGTGCGTGTCTGTGCAAGGACACGCTGGCGGGACGGTGCCCACCGAAGCGCAAGCGCGCGACTCCGTGATGTCGCCGCGCGGCGATCCCGAGGTCGACGATAGTGCCAACGAGAACGATGGTCCGTGCGCGCAAAGTCACGAGGAGAAGAGCGCGTCGGCCGAGGATCAACTCAAGGCCACAGTGCACAAGGTCCTCAAGCGTACCAAGTGGCGGAGGGATCTCTCCTCCCTGTCGGGGCTCGGGGCGGTCAATCGGGGCACGCGTGTCAAGGCTGCAAAGCTGGCCGCGACGGTGGGTTCGTCGACCGCCGCGACGCAGAAGCGGCTGAGGCGCGAGCGGGTGGCGGGGTTGGTCGAGGGCGGACAGGCCGGGTGGTGGATGTCGAGCTTTGGGCTCCAAGTCCATGGTCGGTTGCAGTCCTTCCAGTCGATGATTGCCGGAGAAAGGGTGGACGTCGACTGCGATGGTTAGTGCCAGGCGGGTGTACACCTGCTAGGAGCCCATTCTCGGCAGCTATTCAGCGAATGGATGTCATTCATCGTTGCCGATCGCCTCGCAGGTGGACACCTGCTTCGTGGCGCATTCGGGCCATGGGTGTCCACCTGGGGCGCTGGATTGGGGCTCACGGCGAGCATAGGAGAGGACGTACCCGTGCGGTAGCGAATGGTCGCTGCTGACCAGCAGAGGGCGATCTCCTCTCCGATGACTGATAGAACGAAGCCTGAGTGGCTCACGGCCGCTGAAGTGAGTGAACAAATCCGGTTCTCCGTGGGCCGTGTCTACCGCCTCGCCAGAGCGGGGCGGATTCCCGGCGCCGTCAAGATCGGCGGCAGGTATCGCTTCTCTCGGAAGAAGCTCGAGGCGTGGTTGGAGGATGGCGCTCCCCTTCCTCGTACGCGTCGGCTGACACGACGTGCGTAGGCGCCTGCCTCCCCAAGAAAGAGGGCACCCAGTGGCGGGGGTGCCCATGATCTGCCTCGGGGAGAAGCAGGGAAGGTCGCTCGACGCCGACCTGCACCACGGCTCACTCCTCGTCGACCTGATGCTCGCGGATGGGTCGCAGGAGGATGCCAGATGACCGAGTCTGACGCCATCCACCGCATCGCCGCGTTCCGGGTGCAGGACCTTGCGCCGGAACTCGGTCTGAAGATCGTCCGCGGCAGTTCGCTCGCGCCTTGCCCCGTGTGCGGGGACGAGGTCCGCGGCCGCTCCACGCCAGACCCGCGCGGACCCGTCGGTTTCAGGCGCAACGGTCGCGCATGGTGTTGTCACCGCTGCAAGGTCAAAGGCGGGACGGTCGAGCTGATCTGCTACGCGCTCTTCGGAGAACGGCTCCGGCGTGGCGACCGTCGCTGGGGCGGGTTCTTCCGCTGGGCTGCATCCCGAGGCTTGTGCGAGGGCCATGAGGATCGAGCACGCGGACCCACCGCACCCAAGCTCCGCCCGCTGCCGAACGTCCCGATGGACGCGCCCCCGAGGCGCCCTCCGCGCGCCGAGGTGGACGCCGTGTGGCAGGCCACCCAGCCGCTCTCCGGAGTTCCCGAGGTCCGGGACTATGTCGTCAGCCGTAGTCTCGATGCGGCTGCGATCGAGTGGCTCGACCTCGCACGCGCTGTGCCCAGGGACGCACCGCTTGCTCCTTGGGCGCAATGTCGCCGGACCAGCTGGGCGAAGGGATGGCAGCTCGTCGTCCCACTGTTCGATGCAAGGGGGGTGATGGCGTCCGTGCACGCGCGCGCTGCTCACGGCGCCGCGCCGAAGGGAGTCTCTCCGGCCGGCTTCGAGATTCGTGGTCTCGTGCTGGCCGACGGTTTCGCCCGCCAGCTCCTCAAGCTCGGTGAGCTGCCTGATTGGTGGAGATCAGACGCGGCTCTGCGGATCTTCATCACCGAAGGGGTGCCCGACTTCCTCAAGGCTGCGACGTCGGTGTCGGAAGAGCACGAGGCCGGTCCCGCAGTATTTGGAGTGCTCGGCGGCTCGTGGTGCCCCGAGATCGCAGCCCGAATCCCAAACGGAGCGCGCATCTTTGCGGCGACGCACGACGACCCTGCGGGCGAAGAATACGCCAGGAAAGTGGCAGCGACACTCAGTGATCGCTGCGCCATCTTCCGCGTCCACCCCAGCGGCGAGTCGCGAAAGGCGCGGGATGACTGACATCAGCGACAACGCCGACTTCGACATCGCCAACGCGATGTGCGAAGCGGAGAAGAGCGGAGAGATGTCGTCGGGTGCAGCCGACGTCGAGCAAGACCATCTCTTCCCGGTCCACGTCCTCCCAGAACAACTCGCGAGTTTCATTCAGTACGTTGCTCGTTCCACCTCAACCGATCTCTCGATGGCCGCAACCTACTTGTGGCCAGCTCTCGGCTCAGCGATTGGGTTGACTCGCACTGTCTACCCGCCGATCAACGAGCGCTGGCAGGAGCCTCCCTTGTTCTATTCCGCGGTTGTGGCCGAGAGTGGGATGGGGAAATCGCCAGTCTTCGATGCCGTCTTCAAGCCGCACCAAGAGCGGCAACGGCTGCTGTTCGCAGAACATGAACGGTTGCGTCGGCTCTGGGAACATGACGTCCAGCGGTACAAGTCGCTGAATGAGGACAAACGCAAGGGACAGGAACCGCCGCAGGAGCCAAGACTCGAGCACATCTTGACTAGCGACGCGACCACTGAAGGTGTCGAAGACATGCTGAAGACGAGTCCGCGAGGGATCCTCGTGATGGTCGATGAGCTCTCTGGGTGGCTAGCTGGTATGGACGCATACCGGCCCCGCAACCGCGGCCGCAGCAGTAAGGACAGAGCGTTTTGGCTCGAAGCGCACGGAGGGCTACAACACAAGGTGGATCGGAAGGGGCGCGGCAGCACCCTGGTCCCACGCGCGGGCTGTTGTGTTGCGGGCGGGATTCAACCGGCGATCTTCAAGACCTCGTTCAACGCCGGCTGTCGGGATTCAGGCTTGCTTGCCCGTTTCCTTCTGGCCCTCCCGTCCGAGTGTGACCGAGAGCTTATGCCCGGTGTTCCCGAGGATGTTCACAAGCAGTACGATCGGCTCGTGCGATGGCTCCTCGACGTCGAGATGGAGCACAGAGAAGACGGGCTGCCAGCGCCGAAGAGTCTTCCGCTGTCAGATGAGGCGCAGAGGCGTTTCGGGCAGTTCGTCCCCGAGTGGGACCGCTGCACAAGGCAGGCTTCCGGGCTGCGTGCAGCCGGCCGGAAATTGGAGGGCGGCGCACTCCGATTCGCGCTCGTTCTGCGACTCGTCGACGAGCACGCCGAGCGTTGCGGAGTGGACCATCCAGTCGAGGATCGGCACCTTGAGGCAGGGATCACACTGGCCTGGTGGTACTTCGCGGAGGCCGAGCGCGTCTATGCGTTGTGGGACAGAAAGGAAGAGCCGTCGGCGAAGGCGGAGCACCCGGCACTCACGTGGTGGAAGAAGCTCCAGGCGCGGGGCTCGGCGACCCCCAGACAGTGGCGCGGGACAAGGCGCGGCTTGACTTCTGACCAGGCTCGTGAGCAACTCGAAGAACTCGCTCGCTTGGGCATGGCGGAGCGGCGATGGTGGCGGAAGGAGGGCGCCCCCGGCCGACAGGCTGAGCTGTACTTCCCAGTGAGTGAGAGGGACTGGCCTCGGGCTACTGTTGTGCGCATCCTGGGGGCGACCGCTTGTTCTCGTCGGAGCCCCCAGGGACTCCGTTCCGCGCCCCCCGCAACCGAATTCGGCCCCGGCGGTCCCACCGGGGGGGATTCCGGAAGCAGAAACGCGGTACGAGGGAGCAGCGCTCGCGACACAGCTCACCCCTGTGGTCCCTCTGCGAATGACCCCGGGACCCTCTCGGACGAATCCTAGAGCGAAGCCTGCCCATGCTTGTCCCACTGCAAGTATCGTGGGGCCATGCCTCCCCGACCCCGCACACCCACCGAGGTCCTGCGCCAAGCCATCGAGCGCGACCCGCGGTCCTGCTATGCCATCGGCAAGGCGGCCGATGTAGAGCAATCTACGCTCTCACGATTCCGCGCTGGCGCAACGATCAACAGCGCGACCTTCGACCGGCTCTGCGACGCGCTCGACCTGCGGCTTGTCCCCCGCCGATGCCCTACACAGCCCACGAAGATCACTTGATCCACCCCTGGAGTCGTCCATGACCATGACCAGAAGTGAACGCCGCCCTGCACTCCCTCCGCTCGAGGAGCAGTTGCGTCAGCGCATCATCGACAGCGGCCGGACTCTGGCCTCGATCGCCCGCGCCGCGGACGTCGACCGCTCATGCCTGAGCCGGTTCGTGCACGGGCAGCAGGGTCTTCGGTTCGACGCCTTCCAGCGCGTCGCCCAAGCGCTCGACCTCCGGCTCGTAGGACGCGTCGGACGGCCGGTGCTGCGAAAGGTGCACCGCGATGGGTAGCGTCTATCGACCGACTCGGCTCAAGCCCCTGCCCAAAGGGGCGAAGGTCTCGACCCGTGGGGGCCAGCGAACCGCGCGGTGGATTGACGGACGTGGTCGTACGCGACAGGCGCCTGTGGTCGAGAAGGAGGGCACGCTCCTCGTGCGGGTCGCGAACCGCATCTACCAGGCCGAATACACACGCGCGGATGGTCGCATCATGAGGCGCTCGACGAACTGCTCCTCGAAGGAAGCCGCCCTGGATGTGCTGCGTTCGTGGGAACTGGACGAGGACCGGATCCGATGTGGTCGCGCGAATCGGATCGAGGTCGACGTGGGCGAGCGCGAGCTGGAGCGCGTCTACGAACAGGAGATCGATGCACACGGGAAGAAGCGCGAGACCGGCCACCTCGTCGACTACCTCGCCGCCGACCTCCCCGGCCGGAAGGGCGCTACTCGCTCAGCACGGCGAATCGCGAACGTCCGCGGGATGCTCAAGAGACTCGGGCAAGATCTCCGCTGGAACACACTTCGCGACCTCGACCGCTCTGCGCTCCAACGATGGCTCAATGATCGCGTCGCGCAGGGAATGGCAGCGTCGCGGGTGAGGGCATACGCGATCGCGGCCACGTCGTTCGCCCGATGGTGCATGAGCGATGGGAGGCTGCGGGAAAATCCGTTCAGGGACCTGGCGCTGCCCAGGCTCGAGGCGAAGCGCAAGCCCCGCACGCTCACTGTGGAGGAGCTCAAGATACCCCGTAGTTGCATAGATCCAAGGCCCTATCTGCGCGAATCAGCGGATGCTG